>CALWYY010000120.1 GCA_944385885.1 uncultured Oscillospiraceae bacterium
CCGGCAGCTTTGAAAACGTGGGCTGGGCAAAGCCAGGAGAGGTCAATCTGTACAACGTGTGTATGATGGAAGAACTGACCGGGATCCTGGCGGCGGGAGCGGGCGGCTCCACCAAGCTGGTGGGCGCCGGCGGCGCCCTGCGGCGTATGCTGGCCGCCAAGTACCCCAGAGAGTATATCCAGCGCATTGACGAGCTCTGCGCGTCCAAGAAAGAGATCCCCGCCTTTTACCGGCGGGAGAGAGGAGACGAATCCCATGGCGTATTATCTGACAGAGATTAACGACCGCTGCCGCCGGGACCCGGAGGCATTCATTGCCCAGTGCGACCAGGTCTACGCCCAGCGGCTGGAGCTGGCGGCGGACCGGATCATGGAAAACATGTCCCGCAGCCCCATCGTGCTTTTATCCGGCCCATCCGGCAGCGGCAAGACCACCACAGCCATGAAGATCTGCGACGTGCTGAAGGCCCGGGGGGTGGGCACCCACAGCATCTCCCTGGACAACTACTTCCGCACCGTCTCCCCCGAGACCACCCCCCGGACGCCAGAGGGCCGGTACGACCTGGAATCTCCCCTGTGCCTGGACATGGACCTTCTCAACCGGCACTTTACAAAGCTGTCGGAGGGAGGCCGGGTGGATGTGCCAAAATACGACTTTGTCCGGCAGATGCGCATTATGCGCCCGGGCCGGTCCCTGCGCCTGGGGAAGAAGGAGGTGGCGATATTTGAGGGAATCCATGCCCTGAACGACTCCATCACCACCGTCCACCCGGAGGCGTTTAAGCTCTATATCAGCGCCCGGAGCAACATCCTCAACGATAACCAGCAGGTGGTGTTCAAGGGCACCTGGATGCGCCTGATGCGCCGCACGGTGCGCGATTACCTGTTCCGGGGTACGGAGGCTTGCGAGACCCTGGCCCACTGGGCCAATATCCGCCATGGGGAAAAGAAATACATCTCCCCCTTTAAGGACAAGGCGGACCTGCAGTTCGACTCCTCCTTCCCCTACGAAGTGCCGGTGCTGAACAACACCGCCACGGAGCTGTTTTCCCATATGCCTGCCGACACCCCCCGGTATCAGGAGCTGATGAGCATCCTGCCGGCCTTTGAGCTGTTTGAAGACGTATCCCCGGACCTGCTGGCCCCGGATTCCCTGCTGCGGGAATTTATCGGCGGCGGGATCTACACATATTGAGCCTCCGGCAACTCCGCGCCCCGCATTCCAGATAGAAAGGAAGACCCGCCTTGCCACAATTCAAAGACCCCAACGAGAAACGCACGTTTATGCTAAACACCCCCATCCCCCGGCTGATCCCCCGGATGGCCCTGCCGTCCATCGCCGGGATGATGGTCACCAGTGCCTACAACCTGGCCGACACCCTCTTTGTCAGCCAGTTGGGAACCTACGCCACCGGGGCGGTGGGTGTAAATGCTTCCATTGACAACATTATCATGATGGCCGGATCCCTTCTGGCCACCGGCGCGGCCAGCTATACCTCCCGGCTGCTGGGAGCCGGAGAGGACAAGCACGCCCGGCAAGTGCTTTCTTCCTCGTACTTTGTGGCCTTGATCCTGGGGGTTCTGGTTTTGGTGTTTGGCACCATCTTCCAGCGGCCCATCCTCCTTCTGCTGGGGGCCAACGAGACCATTCTCCCCTACTCCCAGGAGTACTGCCGTTATGTGCTGCTGGCCGCGCCCTTTATGTCCACCAGCTTTGTGCTCAACCAATGCCTGCGGGCCGAGGGCAGCGCCATCTACTCTATGATTGGCATGGTGGCGGGGGCGGTTTTGAACATCGGGCTGGATCCGCTGTTCATATTTGTATTTGATTGGGGCGTGGCCGGGGCTTCTGCCGCCACCGCCTTGTCCAAGCTGGTGTCTTGGGGCATTCTCATGCTTCCCTACGTACGGAAAAAGACGCTTCTGCGCATCCAGCTCCGGTATTTCCGCCTAAACTGGCAGGATGCCCGGGAGGTATCCACTATGGGCAGCGCCAGTTTTTTCCGAAACGGGCTAAGCACTCTGGCAGCCATCGTACTCAACCGCATGGCCATCACCTATGGGGAATCGGCCCTGGCGGCCATCAGCGTAGCCAACCGTATCACCATGTTCATGACCAGTGCCTGCCTGGGCTTTGGCCAGGGGTTCCAGCCGGTGGCCGGCTTCTGCTGGGGCGCCAAACGGTACGACCGTGTGCGGGAAGGGTACCGGTTTTCTCTGTGGGCCTGTGTTATCGGCATATCCGTGTTTGCGGGGCTGGTGGCCATATTGGCCCAACCCTTGTTGCTGCTGTTTACCGAGGAGGACGAGGAGCTGGTGCGCATCGGCGTATTCTCTCTGCGCATCCAATGCCTGGCCATGCCGTTCCACGGGTACGCCATTGTGACCAACATGCTTTGCGCGGGTATCGGCCGGGCCCTGCCTTCGGTGCTTTTGGGCCTATCCCGGCAAGGGATCTGCTTTTTCCCCATTCTGCCCCTGATCTCCCACCTGTGGGGGGTATGCGGCGTGGCCTCGGTGCAGGGCGAGGCGGACATGCTGGTTCTGATACTGACCATCCGCATTGGGCTGCGGGTCATGCGGGACGTGCGGCGGCTGGAAGAAGGCGGCAATTGGGAAGGTACGCCACAAACCACCTCCTGAGATTTGAATTTTTTGTAAATTTAGTCATTGACATTTTTCCGCGTT
>CALWYY010000121.1 GCA_944385885.1 uncultured Oscillospiraceae bacterium
CCGGTGGGGGAGAAGGGGAGGGCGGCGTAAAACTCCTCTGGATCCGGCCGGTCAAAGAGCAGGCCCGGAACCCGTTCCCGGTTTTGCCGGAACAGGCGCAGGGCGCAGGATAAAACAAACAACTCCTGGAACACCAGCCGACGCCGGGCAATGGCCAGCTGGGCAAAGTCCGGCGGGAAATGGATGGTCCGTAGGGAAAAGCCAGCCTGGGCTAGGCCGTACTGGCGGCGTACGGTCTCCGGCAGGATCTCCGGCAGAATATCCCTGCACAGGTCCAGCCCCGCCTCTACGGCCCCCGCCAGCATCCGGTTGGATACCCCCGCCGTAAGACGGTACAAGGGGAGGATGCGCCCGGTGACGGTCCCCGCCCGGTCCTCCCGTTCAAAGACGGGATTGTTCAGGCTTTTGTGCAGGAGGGAACCTTCCACCCGGCCGTAAAAGATGTAGGTTTCCCCCGGGCGGAGCTGATCTTTCACGTAGCTTTGATTGAAAAAGGTAATAAAGAGCTTGCCGGTTTCATCCACTGCTTGGAGCTTTACCAAATCCAGGCCCCGGCGCACGTGGGTCAGCCGGGGTTCCCCGGCCACCATAGCCCGGATGCAAACCGTCTCCTGAGGGAGCACCTCCCCAATGGGGCGCATGGCCGTGCGGTCCTCATAGGCCCGGGGGAAGTACTCCAGCAGGTCTCCCAGGGTGTAGATACCCAGCCGGGCCAGGGCCCGGGCCCGCTGGGCGCCCACGCCCTTGATGTATTGGACGCTGGTTTGCAGATCCGGCATGCCGCCTTCCTCCCTCCCGCAGGGTCAGTCCGCCAGGCTCTCCCAGAGGCGGTAGAGCTCCTCCAGCTCCGCCTCCGCCGCCTCCCGGCGCTGGCCTAGTTCCAGCAGCTTCTGGTAGTCCGCGGCGTTTTGCTCCATCTCGGCGTCTATGGCCGCCAGGGCCGCCTCCGCCTTTTCAATGTCCCGTTCCGCCCGCTGCCGCTGCCGGTCCCGGTTTGGCTCGGCCTTCTTCCCCGCCGGGCGGGGTTCCTTTTTCCTCTGGGCCTCCCGGGCCGCCTGGCGCAGGGATTCCTGCCGGGCCAGGTGTTCCCGCCAGGCTCCGTAACCGCCCCGGAAATCCTGGATTGTCCCATCCTGCAAATACCAAATCCGGGTGGCAAACTTCTCAATGAACCACCGGTCGTGGCTCACGAACAACAGCGCCTCCCCGTAATCGGCCAGGGCATCCTCCATCCACTCCCGGCTTACCAGGTCCAGGTGGTTGGTGGGCTCGTCCAGAACCAGAAAGTTGATATCGTCCCGCATAAGGATGCACAGGCGTAGGCGGCTCTGCTCCCCGCCGGAGAGGACGCCCACGCTCTTGAACACATCCTCCCCCCGAAAGCCGAAGGCCGCCAGCCGGTCCCGGGCCGTCTGGGGAGTGCACCGGGCCTCCCACAGCATGGTGTCCACCATGTCCCGATCCGGGTCGTCAAATCGTACCAATTGGGGCAAATAGGCGCTTTTTACACTGGGACCCGTGTATAGGTACCCTTCATCCGCTTCCTCTTCTCCCATGATGCACCGCAGCAGGGTGGTCTTCCCCGTGCCGTTGTCCCCTACCAGGGCGATGCGCTCCCCCGCTTCCACTGTCAGCGTTACATCCCGGAACAGGACCTTCTCCCCATAGCTTTTCCTCAGCCCGTCCAGGACCAGCACCTCGTCCCCCTGGAAGTCCTGCTCCCGGAACCGGACGGAGAGCTTCCGCTCCTGCCGGGGCCGGGGAGCGGCCTGGAGCCGGGCAATCCGTTTTTCCATGGAAAAGGCGCGCTTGTGAAGCTTATCGTTGCCCATAAAGGCCCACAGATGCAGGTCGTCCGCCGCCTTCTGCAGCCGGGCGGCCTCCTTCTGGCTCTTTTCCCACTGGCGCAGCTGCTCCTCGTACCGCCGGCGCTTCTCCTGCACGTAAAAGGTATAGTTCCCGTTGTACAGCTGGGCTTTCCCGTCGACGATCTCCACCACCCGCTGCACCACCCGGTCCAAAAACCACCGGTCGTGGGAAATGGCCAGCACCGTGCCCCGGAAGTGGAGCAGGTAATCCTCCAGCCACTCGCAGGCCCGCATATCCAAATGGTTGGTGGGCTCGTCCAAAAGCAGGATGTCCGTGTCCTCCAGGATCAGCCTGGCCAGGTTCACCCGGGTCTTTTCCCCGCCGGAGAGGGAGTCGAAAAGCTGCTCCCGCATGGCCGGCGGGATGTCCAGCCCGTTGGCTACCCGGTGGCGCTGCACCTCCGTGTCGTACCCGCCCATGCGCTGGAACCGGGCCTGGAGCCGGTCGTATTCCTCCAGCTCGGCCCGGCTGCCCCCTGTGGAGGCCATGCGCTCTTCCAGCTGCTCCATCCGGGCCTGGATCTCGTCCAGCGTCCGGTGGGCCGTCTTGAGCACATCCTCCACGGTGTATCCCTCCGGGTACCGGGGGATCTGGGAAATGAGCCCCATGCGTTTGCCCCGGGCGATGTCGATGTCCCCCCGGTCCTCGGTGAGCTCTCCCACCATCAACCGGAAAAGAGTGGTTTTTCCCGCCCCGTTGCGGCCCAGGATCCCCACTCTCTCCCCCTGCTGCACCTGGAAGGTCAGCCCGTCCAGGATGTTCTTTTTTTCTTCGAAGGCCTTGGTCAGGCCCCGGACGGAAACGTCGATCATTGGCTGTAAATCTCCGATGCCTTTTGTAATACGGTGTTGGCCACGGCGCCGGCCTGGATGAGCCCCCCGCCGCCCTTTTCCAGGACCACGGCAAAGGCCAGGGGCGCGCCGCTTTGCAGATAGCCCACAAACCAGGCGTGCGTGGCCCCGCCGCCCACCTCCGCCGTGCCGGTCTTGGCGCACAGGTCCAGGCCCGGGAACCGGTCCCGGCCGTAGGAGTACACCACGTCATAGTTCATATAATCCCCCAGCGTCTCCGCCGCCTCCGCTGACAGCAGCTGGGTCAGGCCGTTGTCCTGGCCCAGGAGAAGGGTTGGTTCCTGTACCTGCCCGCCGTTGGCGATGGCGGCGCACAACCGGGCCATAGCGTAGGGGGTGACCAGATCCTCGTATTGGCCGATGCCGGACCAGGCCAGATCCGCCGTACCGGCCTCCGCCGGGAGGAACTGCCCGGCGGCGGTGGCCACCCCGTCCAGGGTAAGGGATCCGGCCACGCCCAGGGCCTGGGCGTACCCCTCCAGCACCTCTGGCCCCAGCTCCCGGGCCAGCTCCCCAAAAGCACAGTTGCAGGAGTTGGCCAGGGCCTGCTCGATGGTCTGTTCTCCGTGCCAGCCGGTGCAGCGGATGGTGCCGCCGTCCATCTCCAGGGTCTGATGGCAGGTAAAACGCCGGGTTTCCAGGTCAGGGATGGTGTCCAGGGCGGCGGCCAAGGTCACCAGCTTGAATACCGATCCTGGGGTAAAGGTCGCGCCTGTGCAGCGATTAAGATACACCCCGTCCAGGGAGGTGTCCGCCTCCCCGTTGGGGTCGTATGCCGGGGAGGAGACCATGCACAAAATTTCCCCGGTGGTATAGTCCAGCACCAGCACCGCCCCGCTGCGGCCAGCCAGGGCCGTCCAGGCGGCGGTCTGCAGGTCGGCGTCCAGAGACAGGGCCACCGTCTGCCCTCCCGCGGTGGTGCCCTCCCAGAAGGAGTAGCCCGCCAGCTGCCCGGCATAGACCGTCAGGGCGCCGGAACCAATGTAGCCCAGAAAATCCCCCACGGCGTGCAGGCTGGAGATGCGTACCGTCTCATCGTCGGCATAGCGGTGCTCCCCGCCGCCCATCCGGGCCAGGATCAGGCCGTCCCGGTCGGTGAGGATGCCGCAGTCCAAAATACCGTTGGTGTAGACACTGGAGTTAGCCCGGTACATGGCCCAGGAGGCGCCGTCTTCCGCCAAGCGGACCAGGAAATAACCCAGTCCCGCCAGGATCAAAAAAGCCAGCACCAAAGCCGCCGCCGCCCGGCGTTTAATGCGTTTCATGACTTGCCTGCCTCCTTTCGGACGGCCCGGCCGCGAAGCTTCCGTGAGACATTGCTCAGGGCAAAGCTGGCGTTCTTCCGGGTGTCGCCGGCCTTGATATAGGCTAGCAGTGCCCAGCAGGAGATCAGACTGGACCCGCCCCGGGATACAAAGGGAAACGTGACCCCGGTAAAGGGGAGAATGTCCAACGAACCAAACACGTTCAGCGCCAGCTGTGCCATCATGATACTCACCGCCGCGCAGGCGGCAATCACATGGAAAGAGGACCGGCCGGCAGCCGCGTTGCGTACAGCAAAAAAGGCCAACAGCAATACCGCCAGAATGCAGACCATCCCGGTGATCAGCCCCAGCTCCTCGCAGACCACGCCGAACACCAGGTCCGTGTCCGCCGCCACCACGTCCTCCAGCCAGCCGTTTCCGGCGCCGTGGCCGAAGAGCCCTCCCGAGGCGGTAGCGGTCATGGTACGCACCTGCTGGAACCCGGCGCCTGTGGGGTCCTCCCACACATGCCCCCAGTTGGCGAAGCGCTGGGCTACGTAGGGTTTTACGGTCAGCACCAGCATCCCCGCCAGCCCGGCCCCGGACAGGGCCAGGAACACCGTGGCAAAGCTGCCCGAGCGCATAAAGGAGATCACCAAAAAGCAGCAGAAAAATACCAGCGCCGTGCCGAAATCCCCCATCAGGGCCAGGGCGCCCACACACACGGCGGAAAACACAATAAACATCAGCAGGTTCCGTTTCCGGAACAGCCGGTCCAGGGGGGCGGCTCCCGCATATACATAGGCGATCTTCACAAACTCTGACGGCTGCAGGGAGTGGCCGGCAATGCTCAGCCAGTTCTTCGCGCCCCAGATAGCCTCGCTCAAAAGCAGGTTCAGCCCCAGAAACCCCAGAGCGGCCGCGCCCATGGGCCAGCGCAGGGCCCGTACCCGGCCCATATCCCGCAGCCACCAGCCCAGGGCTAAAAACAGCCCCAGGGCGCCGATCAGGAGGAAGCACTGCTTGACCATATTCTCCGGTACGGAGGACGCCGCTACGGAAAACCCCACGGAGGTGAGGAAAAACGCCACTGTCTCCGGTTCAAATCCCTTGACGGACAGGCTGCGCATGAAAAAATAGCATACCCATTCCAAGGCAATCAGCACCCCAAAGGAGAGCCCCACCGCCTGCCGGTATGTCGCCTGGGCCGACAGCAGGTGTTGGGTCAAAATCAAAAGCTGGAACAGGGTAAGAAGAAACATGGTGCCGCCCGGGGCTACCCGGCGGCCGGGCTCGGCCCGGTTGCGCTGCAGGGT
Source organism: uncultured Oscillospiraceae bacterium (assembly GCA_944385885.1). Lineage (GTDB taxonomy): Bacteria > Bacillota > Clostridia > Oscillospirales > Oscillospiraceae > Apopatocola. The sequence continues at coordinate 5,281 of CALWYY010000121.1, forward strand.
ATTGCGCTGCTGGTCGGACAGGGCCATGAAATGCAGGCTGGCCTGGCCCAGGCGCAGCTCATCCCGGTCGTTCAGAGGGGCCTGGCGCTGGATTTTCTGGCCGTTTACGAAAACACCCTCCCGGCTTCCTAGATCCCACACGGTCCACTGGCCGTGGTCATCCCGCCGGAGGGCGGCATGGCTCCGGTCCACGCCCGCCTGGCCTGCCAGAACAATGTCGGAGGCATGGGAGCGGCCCAGAATGCATTCCCAGTGGTGAATGGCACGGCTGCTGCCTCCGGGAAGCTCCAGGTACGCCCATACCTCTGGTTCGTACTTTTCCTGGAGCATGGATAGAGCGCAGCGCAGCAGGATCCATAGGGCCAGTACCGCCTGGGCATAGCCGCTGATCTGTATGCAGATTTGGGCAGTGTGTTCCAAGGGTATCCTCCTTGCCGGCAGTAAAGGTATTATCATAGTATACCGCATCCGGCTGGAATTTTCAATCCGCCCGCCCGTGGTGAATGGCACGGCCCGTTGGGGGAAAAATACCGGCAGGCGATCCGCCGCCTGCCGGTATGCCCGGGCGGAGCCGGACGTGCCTGCGCCTTGTCCGGAATCCGCGGCTGGGTTCAGACCCGGATCAGTTCATAATCCATGGTGCCGATACCCAGTTTCTGGGCATGCTCCATGGTCACGCGCCAGTTGGTGTCGGGGAAGGTATCGGTAAAGTGGTCGTGATGGCAGCGGTTAGCCTTATCCAGTAGACTGCCGGGGACGGGTGGCGCGGCGTTGACTGCGTCGGCACAGGCACAGTCCAAAGCCACCGGGTCAAAGGAGGCGAACATGCCCACGTCCGGGGCGATGGGGATATCGTTGGTATTGAAGCAGTCGCAGAAGGGAGATATATCGATGGCCAGGGCGATGTGGAAGGACGGCCGCCCGTGGAGCACCGCCGCGGTGTACTCGGCAATCTTCCGGCACAGCAGGTCGTTGGAGTGGGATCCGGTGGGACGCATAGCGTCCGTAGGACAGTGGCCGATGCAGTGGCCGCAGCCCAGGCAGGTATCTGGGTTGACTACCGCTTTGCCATTGACTACCGACACCCCGTCGTTGGCGCAGTTGCGCACACAGGCCCCGCAGCCGATGCACAGGTCCGGATCCGCCTGGGGCTTGCCGCTGGCGTGCATCTCCATCTTCCCCGCCCGGGAGCCGCAGCCCATGCCGATGTTCTTCAGCGCCCCGCCAAACCCGGTGTTCTCGTGGCCCTTGAAGTGGGTAAGAGAGATGAAAATGTCCGCGTCCATGATTGCCTGCCCAATTTTGGCCTCCTGGACATATTCGCCCCCCGGTACGGGTACCAGGGCTTCGTCCGTGCCCCGCAGACCGTCGCCGATGATTACGTGACAGCCGGTCTGGAAGGGGCTGTATCCGTTTTCATAGGCAGCTTCCAGGTGCTCCAGGGCGTTTTTCCGCCGGCCCGGGTAGAGCGTGTTGCAGTCGGTGAGAAAGGGGATGCCGCCCAGTTCCTTTATATAGTCGCATACCGCCCGGGACCAGTTGGGCCGCAGATAGGCCAGATTGCCCGGTTCCCCAAAATGGAGCTTTACGGCGGTAAACTGCCGGTCAAAGGCAATGTTCTCAAAACCCGCCTTCTTCATGAGCATCCGCAGCTTCTGGGGCAGGGTCTCGTGATCTACATGCATGTCGGTAAAATATACCTTGGATTTTTCCACTGTTATCACCTCTTCCATATTGTAACAGTTTTCTTGCAATAAGAAAAGTCTTTTGCTATACTCTTTCTAAAGAAAGCGGAATGGGGAAGCAGAGTGGACATGGAGGGGAAATTTATTGTAATCGAGGGTCTGGACGGCTCGGGGAAGACCACCCAGGTCCGGCTGCTGGCGGAGGCGCTGCGGGCCATGGGCCGGCAGGTAGCGGAGACGGCAGAACCCACGGCCAGCACCACCGGCGGGCTTATCCGGGACGCCCTGTGCGGGTTCACGCCGCGCACCGGGGCCGAGATTGCAGCGCTGTTCATGGCCGACCGGGTAGCCCATAACGTCAACCCCGTCTGGGGCATCGGGCGGATGCTGGCCCAGGGGAAGGACGTGGTCTGCGACCGGTATTACTATTCCTCCCTGGCCTACCAGGGATCGGTGACCGACCCGGAGTGGGTATATGAGCTCAACCTCCACTGCCCGGAGATCCGCCGGCCCGACCTGTGCGTGTTTCTGGACATGGACTACGCCGGCTGCTGCCGGCGCATGGAGCGGGACCGGGGGTTTCGGGAGATCTATGAGAACGAAGAGGCTCTCAACGCCGTCCGCCGGAAATATTTCGATGTATTCCGCCGCCTGGAAGGCCGGGACCGGATCCGGGTGGTAGACGCCGGCCGTCCCCCGGAGGAGGTGGCCCGGGATGTGCTGGCGGCGGTGCGGGAGCTGCTGGAAGGCCCCGCCAGCCCTGTGTTTTCCCCGTCTCCGGGGATTTTGGATTGACAATACCCGCGGGCTATGCTATGATACTCAAGCGGTTTGGAGAAGAACCCAAGTGGCCGAAGGGGCTCCCCTGCTAAGGGAGTAGTCGGAGATGAGCCGAGCCCGGGTTCAAATCCCGGCTGCTCC
>CALWYY010000122.1 GCA_944385885.1 uncultured Oscillospiraceae bacterium
CTACACGACGCTCTTCCGATCTGGCGCTGCGGAGACAGCCTGGCAGAGGACAGCTACGTGATCACCTGCCGGGGGGGCGGCGGCCAATCTTTTGGTGCTTTCATCCCCAAGGGGCTGACGCTGAAGCTGGAAGGCGACTGCAACGACGGGTTTGGCAAAGGCCTGTCGGGCGGCAAGCTGGTCCTCTACCCGCCCCAGGGCAGCGTCTTTGACCCGGGAGAAAACGTGATTGTGGGCAACGTGGCCCTGTACGGAGCCACCGGCGGGAAGGCCTTTATCAATGGCTGCGCCGGGGAGCGCTTCTGCGTACGCAACTCCGGCGCCGTGGCGGTGGTGGAAGGCGTTGGAGACCATGGCTGCGAGTATATGACCGGCGGCCGCTGTGTGATCCTGGGACCCACCGGCAAAAACTTTGCCGCGGGCATGTCCGGTGGGATCGCCTATGTGCTGGACGAGAAGCACGATCTGTACCTGCGCCTGAACAAGGAGCAGGTAATGACCGACACCCTCACAGATGCCCGAGACATTGCCGAGCTGCGCGGCCTGATTGAGGAGCATGTAGCCGCCACAGGTTCCCCTCGGGGGCGGAAGATTCTGGCGGCATTTTATTCCTACATTCCCTGTTTCAAAAAGGTCATGCCCCGGGATTACGACCGGATGCTCCGGTCCATCGCCCGGTTTCAGGAAAAAGGGCTGGACCGGCAGCAGGCAGAGTTTGAGGCGTTCTACGCCAACACCGGAACCTGAAAGGAGGCACCGCCATGGGAAAAACCACCGGCTTTTTGGAATATGCCCGTACAGACGCCCCGGACCGTCCGCCGGAGGAACGGGTTTGGGACTGGAACGAGTTCCATCAGTCTCTCCCCTCTGAGGAGCGAGCCCGGCAGGGAGGACGGTGCATGGACTGCGGCACGCCCTTCTGCCAGGCGGGCATTGCCTGGCAGGGCCAGGTTCTGGGCTGCCCCCTTCACAACCTGATTCCCGAGTGGAACGACATGGTCTATACCGGCAACTATACCCACGCGCTGGAGCGACTGCTGAAGACAAACAATTTCCCGGAGTTTACCGGCCGGGTCTGCCCAGCCCCCTGTGAGGATGCCTGCCTATGCGGTCTGGGGGGGCGGGCGGTAACCATTCGGGACAACGAGCGCGCCATCATTGAGCAGGCCTTTGCCCGCCGGGCCCTATCCCGTCCGCGGCCGAGCCGGAGTTCCGATAAAAAGGTGGCGGTGGTTGGTTCCGGCCCGGCGGGCCTGGCCGCGGCTGACCAGCTAAACCACCGAGGGCATTGGGTAACGGTAGTGGAACGCCTGCCCCGGCCGGGAGGACTTTTAACCTACGGAATTCCCAACATGAAACTGCCGAAAGACGTGGTTTTCCGCCGGATCGAGCAGATGACCGACGAGGGTGTGAGTTTTGTCACAGGCCTGGACGCCGCCGATCCGGCTACAGCCCAGAGGCTGCTGGCAGAATATGACGCGGTGATCCTCTGCTGCGGCGCGTGGCGGCCCCGGCCGCTGGGTCTGGAAGACCAGGGCGTCTCCGGGATATGCTACGGCATTGATTTTCTCAAAGCCGCCGTAGAAAGGAAGGTCTTTGGCCTGGACCCCGCCGTTCCCACAGCGGCCGGGCTGCACGTGGTGGTAATAGGCACCGGGGACACCGCCTCCGACTGCGTGGCCACCGCTTTGCGCCAGGGCTGCGCCTCGATCACACAGCTGGTGCGCCGGCCCCGGGAGGACTATCTGGACGCCCAAGGAAACCTTCCCTTGTCATATGCCCATGAAGAGGCCCTGGCTCTCACCGGACGGGATCCCCGACGGTTCTCCTCCCAGGTACAGAGCCTGGAGACCGATGGGGAAGGGGCTCTAACCGGCCTGATCACCAGCCAAGGGGACCGGCTCCCCTGCCAGCTCCTTATCGGGGCCACCGGATTTGCCGGCTGCGAGGAAAATGTATGCCGGGCCTTTGGGGTCCAAGTCCGCGACACGGTGTGCACCCCGCCGGGCCGTTGCTCCACCAACGTGGAGAAGGTCTTTGCCGCTGGGGACATGCGCCGGGGCCAGTCTCTGGTGGTCTGGGCCATCGCCGAGGGCCGGGCCGCGGCGGCGGAGGTAGACGCGTACCTGAACGGGTACACCAGTCTGGTAGCGCCGGGGCTATAAAAGGCGGCGAAAAAATCTCCCCCGGTGGAAATACCATTGTGGATATTGTCCCTTGACGGATTTTGCAAAGCTGTGGTAGAATAAGCAATGTTGAAAGGCAAAGGCGCCTGGGAGTGGATTTCTCGGCTGCCTCTGCCTTTTTCGTTATTGCTTCACACCAATCTGCTCCGGCCCGGGCTGCTCCGGCCGGGAGCGTTGCTACGGAGGTCGAATATGGACGGCATTACAAAACTTCCCGCGCTGTTCGGCAGCATGGTCTTTAACGAGGAGACCATGAAGGAGCACCTGTCTGCTGCGTCTTACAATGCCTGGAAAAAGTGCATTACCGACGGCACCTCCCTGGACATCTCCACCGCCAACGAGATTGCCGAGGCCATGAAACAGTGGGCCGTAGAGAAGGGTGTGACCCACTTTACCCACTGGTTCCAGCCCATGACCGGGGTAACGGCGGAAAAGCACGACAGCTTCATCACCCCCGCCGGAGGCGGGAAGATCATCATGGAGTTTTCCGGCAAGGAGCTGGTACGGGGGGAGCCAGACGCCTCCTCCTTCCCCTCCGGGGGGCTGCGGGCCACGTTTGAGGCCCGGGGCTACACCGCCTGGGACCCCACGGTCTTCGCCTTTATCAAGGAGGGATCCCTGTGCATCCCCACGGTGTTCTGTTCCTACTCGGGCCATGCCCTGGACAAGAAGACGCCCCTGCTTCGTTCCATGGACGAAATGAGCCGTCAGGCGATTCGGATCCTGCGGCTGTTCGGCGACACGCAGACACGGCGTGTCACCGCTCAGGTGGGGCCGGAGCAGGAGTATTTTCTGGTGGACAAGGAGCTGTACAACCGGCGCAAGGACCTGCGGATGTGCGGGCGGACGCTTTTCGGGGCCCGGCCGCCCCGGGGCCAGGAGCTGGAGGACCATTACTTCGGAGCCATCCGGCCGCGGGTATCCGCCTACATGAAGGATCTGGACGAGACACTGTGGACTCTGGGGGTCCTGTCCAAAACCAAGCATAATGAGGTGGCTCCGTCCCAGCATGAGATGGCCCCCATTTTCACCGATGCCAACACCGCCTGCGACCACAACCAGCTGGCCATGGAGATGATGAAGAAGGTAGCCGACCGCCACGGGCTGGTATGCCTGCTCCACGAAAAGCCCTTTGCCGGCGTCAACGGCTCCGGCAAGCATGACAACTGGTCCCTGGGCACCGACACCGGCAAGAACCTCTTCAAACCCGGCTCCACCCCCAGCCAGAACGCGCGGTTCCTGCTGTTTCTGGCGGCCTTTATCAAAGGCGTGGACGAATACCAGGACTTCCTGCGGGCCACAGTGGCCTTTGCCGGCAACGACCACCGGCTGGGAGCCCAGGAGGCGCCCCCGGCGGTGCTGTCCATTTTCCTGGGGGACGAGCTCAACGGGGTGGTGGAATCCATCATCCACGGTACCGCCTACCAGGAGGCGGGCAAGCGCACATTGGAGATCGGCGTGGACGTGCTGCCCGCCATTCCCCAGGACAACACCGACCGCAACCGCACCAGCCCCATGGCTTTCACCGGCAACAAATTTGAATTCCGCATGCTTGGCTCCTCCCAGTCCATCTCCGGACCCAATATTGCCATGAACACCATCATGGCCGAGGAACTCAAGCAGTTTGCCGACGAGCTGGAGGGCTCCTCGGACTTCCAGGCGGACCTGCAGAAGCTGATCCGCCGGGTATTCACCCAGCACCAGCGGATCATTTTCAACGGCAACGGCTACGACGAGGCCTGGCTCCGGGAGGCGGAGCGCCGGGGGCTGGCCAATCTGGCCTCCACCGCCGACGCCCTGCCGGCCTACACCGCTGAGAAAAACGTCAAGCTCTTTGTAGACCACGGCATTTACACCCGGGAGGAGATCAACGCCCGGGCAGAAATCCACATTGAAAACTATGTTACGGTCATTTCCATTGAGGCCAACACCATGATCGACATGATCCGGCACGACATACTCCCGGCTGTATCTGGTTTTGGGGAAGAACTATGCCGGCGGGCAGAGCGGAAAGCAACCGCCGGGGTATCCAACCGGTACGAGACGGACACCGCCCGGGAAGTGGGACGGCTGACCGACGAGCTGCTGGCCGCCTGCGAGGATCTGGAGACGGCCATGGGCCGGCGGCCCGGCGGAAGCCGGGAGGCCATGGTCTACTGCCACGACGTGGTGCTGCCCATCATGGCCCGTGCCCGGGCCGCCGCCGACCGGCTGGAGGCCCTCACCGACGCCCGGTGCTGGCCCTTCCCCACCTACGCGGACCTTCTGTTCTCCGTCTGAACCCGCTCGGGACCGGGGAACTCTCCCGGCCTGTACGCCCCGTGAACCCCGCCGTCCCCCGGGCGGACGGCAGATATCCCCAGGACGCCGGCATTTGCCGGCGTCCTTTTTTGCCCGAAATCGTCCCGGGGCTGTCCGGCTGGTTTTTTCCCGGCCCCTATTGCTTTTTCGGCCTGGTAACAGTACAATATAATAAATAACATTTGTTATTTAACAGGAGGAGCCATGCCGCCGAGAAAACGCATTTTACGGGAGGATGTGCTGGACGCAGCCATCCGGGTAATCCGGCGCGGAGGGGCGCCGGCTCTGTCGGTGCGGCATATTGCCGGGGAGCTGGCCTGTTCCACCCAACCCATCTACTCCCAATTCGGCAGCCTGGAAGGCCTGCTGGAGGCGTTGCCCGCCTACGCCGGGGAGAAGTACCTCCGGTTTTGCTCTCGCTCCTACAAGGGATTTGCCCTGGCGGTTTTGCGCTTTGCCAGAGAGGAGAAGGAGCTGTTCAAGTTTCTCTATCTCCGGCGCCGCAAGCCGGGGGAGCGGCTGCTGGAGGATGTAAACTACCAGACCACCATCGACCTTCTGTCCCGGAACTTGGAGATGCCCCCGGAACGGGCCCGGGAGATGCACCGGCAGATGCAGTACCACTGCTATGCCCTGGGCGTTATGATTGCAACGGACTATCTGGACCTGTCCGACGGGGAGATGGGACGGGAGCTGACGGAGTTTTACCGGATCATGCTCCGGCATTACAAGAACATCCAAAGCGAGGAGGAACTGGGCCTCTGGCTGGCCCGGTCCCGGAACCTGATTCTGTAAAGGAGGAACACCATGGGAAAAGAAGCGGCGAAATCCTATGACGTGGTGGTCATAGGCGCCGGCAACGGCGGTCTTACCGCGGCGATCCGAGTCTTGCAGGGGGGATACTCCTGCCTGCTGCTGGAAAAGCACAACCTGCCCGGCGGGTTTGCCACCAGTTTCAAAAGAGGCCGGTTTGAATTTGAGGCCAGCCTGCACGAGCTCAACGACTTCGGCTCGCCGGAGGAACCGGGGGACATCCGCACCCTGTTCCAGAGCCTGGGGGTAGAGGACAAGGTGGATTGGGTTCGCATCCCCGAGGCATATCACATGATCACCACTGATAAGAAGTACGACTGTGAGATGCCCTTTGGGATACAGGCGTTCACCGACAAGATGGAGCAGTACGTCCCCGGCTCCCGGAAGTCGGTGACGGAATTTTTCCAGTTATGCGAGGAGGTGCGGGACGCCCAGGCCTACTCCACTTCCGTTAACGGGGAAACCGATCCGGCCTACATGAAGTCCCATTTCCCCAACTTTATCCGGGCGGGCAGCTACTCGGTCAACCAGGTGCTGGACGCCCTGAAGATGCCCCCGGCCGCCCAGGACATCCTCAACGCCTACTGGTGCTATCTGGGAGTAGACTGCGACCGGATGAGTTTCCTGCACTACGGCTCCATGGTGATCCGATACATCACCCGGGACGCCTGGATGCCACGGATGCGCTCCCATGAGATCAGCCTGGCACTGGACGCCCGGATCCGGGAGCTGGGCGGGGACATCTGGTACATGGCGGAGGCGGCGGCCATCCACACCGGGGACGACAACCGGATCACCGGCGTGGAGCTGACCGACGGCACCGTGGTCTCCACCCGGCATGTGATCGCCAACGTCTCCCCTCACCTGGTGTTCGGCCGCCTGCTGGACAAGAAATCCGTGACGGAGAAGATGGTCCGGGCCACCAATGCCCGCACCTTCGCCGGCCGGGGCTTCAGCCTGTTCCTGGGCCTGAACAAATCCGCCCAGGAGCTGGGCATCCGCAGCCACAACTATTTCATCTACGACACGGCGGATTCCGTCCGGCAATACGACATGATGCGGAAGGTCTCCACCAACCACGTACAGGCCACGGTCTGCCTGAACAACGCCTACCCGGCCTGCTCCCCGGAGGGGACCTGCATCCTGTACTTCACCACCATGTTCATGTCCGACGACTGGGGCAACGTTACGGAGACGGATTACTTCAAGGCCAAGGACCGGGTGGCCGACGACATGATCCGGGTCTTTGAGCGGGAGACGGGCTGCCGGATCCGGGACGCCATCGAGGAGATCTGCGTGGCCTCCCCCACCACCTACGCCCGGTACGGCGGCCACCCCCAGGGCGTCATCTACGGCTATGAGACGGCCGATTGGGACAGCCTGATGCCCCGGATGATGATGATGAAGGAGGACGCGGCGCTGTTTCCGGGGCTCCGGTTCTCCGGCGGCTTCGCTATGCGCTCCAGCGGCTATTCCAGCGCCTATGTATCCGGGGACATCTCGGGCCGGCAGACGGTGGGAGATCTGAAACGGGAGGTGCGGTAAGATGAAATTCAAAAAACAGCTTTTTGGGTTTATGGACATGCTTCGGTTCAAGAAACTGGTCCCCAACCGCCGGGCGGCTCTGGCCAACGGGCCGGACACGCCGCTTCCGGAGGATTACCGGGTAAACCAGCTGGCCCGGCGGCTGCACCCAGGTCAGATGCGGGTGGAACTGACGGACGTAAGCCCCCTCACCCCGGGGATGTGCCGGCTTACCTTCCGGCGGCTGGACGGGGACGCGTTTCCCTTCTTCCGGGCGGGGCAGTACGTATCCCTGCGGACCGGCATAGACGGCAGCCTGGTGAGCCGGGCCTACTCCATTGCCTCCAGTCCCCGGGACGCTCTGGCCAACCGGCTGGTGCTGGGCGTGGAAAAAGCCGGGTTTTTCTCCGGATACCTGCACGACGGCGCCCGGCCGGGGGACATTTTCACCATGAGCGAGCCCTGCGGGGAATTCCACTACGAAACCCTGCGGGATAAAAAACACATTGTCTGCCTGGCGGGCGGTTGCGGCATCACCCCGTTTCTGTCCATGGCCTCCAGCATGGCTGAAGGGGACGAGGATTACCAGATGACCCTTTTCTACGGAGCCCGGGACATGGAAAACATTGCCTTTCGGGCGGAGCTGGACGCCCTGGCGGAAAAAGGGCTGCAGGTAATCTACGTCCTCAGCGAGGAAACCCGCCCGGGCTATGAGCACGGCTTCATCACCGGGGCGCTGCTGGAGAAGTACGTGGATGTGCATGACGTAACGTTTTTCCTCTGCGGCCCCCCGGCTATGTATGATTTTGTCCGCAAAGAGCTAGCGGCCTACAATTTGCCAGTTAAGGCGATACACCAAGACGTCTCCTACGGCGGATACCGGGACATGGTCAGCCCCCGGACCTCCCGGCTGACGGTGCATATCCGGGATCAGGTGACTACCGTGGACGCCCGGGAGGACGAGACACTCCTGATTGCGCTGGAGCGGGCGGGAGTAAAAGCACCCAACCGCTGCCGGGCCGGCGGCTGCGGCTACTGCCACAGCAAATGGCTGGCGGGGGAATATCTGGTGGCTCCCGGCCGGGACGGCCGGAGGGAGGCCGACCGGAAGTTCG
>CALWYY010000123.1 GCA_944385885.1 uncultured Oscillospiraceae bacterium
GAGGGCTCCTGCCCACCAGCAGCCCCGCCGCCGCCTGGGCCAGCAAAGGACGGGCCTCCTCGCTGGACAGGTGCCTGACCGTCAGCCAGTCCCCCTGCCGGAGGTCTTCCGGTATCCGGTCCCACTCCTTCTTCCGGCAGATCACGGTCAGGGGATATTCCACCCCGTCCCGGTTGAGCCGGCGGAAGGCTTCCAGGAGCATCTCACCGCCGTAATGCTCCACCATCCCGCCGATATAGACGCACTGCCGCCCCTGGGGCCGGCTCTCCTCCAGCCGGTCCTCCCCTCCGGGGGGCAGAGGGCGTATATCCCGGTAGGACAGCAGCTCTCCCGCCTCCCTGGTGGGCACGTACACGATATCCGCCCGTTTCAGCAGCCGGTCCGTGCGCCGCTGGAGCCAGTCCAGGAGGGCCTCCTTCAGCCGCCCGGCAAGGGAGCGGCGCCGGGAAAACTGCCGGGGGAATTTCCGGTAAAAATCCCGGTAGTAGTACCCCATGGGGATCCCCAGGCGGTGGATCTTCCGGATCAGCCGCCGGTCAAAACCCCACAGGATGGGATATACCGGCGACTCGATGTAGCACAGGTCCGGCCGGTTCCCGTCCAGCCAGCGGCTGACCTCTCCCACGGCTTTCCGGCGCCGGGCCAGGCTCCACCGCTCCTGGCTCCCCGCCAGGAGTTTCACCCTGTGCCCCTCCTCCTGAAAGGCCTGGTACATCTTCTGAGGCCGCAGGGAGGCCCCATACTGGGCCGGCTTGAAATCAATATAAGAAATGTACAAGATCAGCAAGCATCCGTCCCCCCGCCAAAATACAGCTTCATGGAAGCCAGCACCGTCAGTACCATCATCTGTTCCTTGGCCGTGCCGGAGATATACAGCCCATGCATATCCTTCTCCAGCTCCTCCGGGCAGCCTGGAGGCAGAAACGCGTAGCCCGCTTTCTCATAATCGTCCAAATACTTCCGCACCAGCTCGTTATGCCGGAGCCAGAAATCCAGCGGGTTCATATCCTGCCGGGCTTTGTCGCCCCGGCCCAGGAGATAAAAGAGCTTGTCCGGCCCCCGCATCAGGACCTTCTTTATCAGCTTCAGCCAGGCGGGGTCGGTGATCCGGCTCTTCTCCTTCTCCCAGGGGAAAGCAGCGGCCCCGGGGTATCGGGACAGGATCCATTCCTTATAGAGTTTGTGGCCGATACGAAGCTCCACCGGCAGGTCCAGGCACAGCTGGATCAGGTCCGGGTCCAGGAAGGGCGAGACCACCTCCGTAAAGTTTTTCCGGATCTGGTGGGTGTTGGCGGCTCCCTGGAACCCCCGGGTATAGAGAAGGTATATCTCATGGTCATCGAACCGGTCATGGTAGCATCCGCCCTCCTCCGGCCGGAGCCGGAAGCTGAGCTTTTCGGAATTTTTCTTAGACGGAAGGTTGCGCGCCCCGTCCTCCGGCCGGTGGTAAAAGGATCCCAGCACCGCGTCTCCCACCTGTCCGGTATGTTCCAGCCCATAGCGATCCATGTTCAGGGACTCCAGCATCCGCTTTCCGCCCGTAATCCCGGAATAGACGGAAAGCCCTCCCAGCAGGAACACATTTTCCTCCACATCATAGAGAAACGACACGTCGTCCAGGCTTTTGGTGAGGATCTCGTCCCCCCAGTGGAAGGCCAGCTGGCGGGCGATCTTTTCGTCCAAATACCCGGCCTTGCAGTAGGTCATGTACTGGATATGCCGGGGCTTCAGCTCATGGGCCACCCAGGCGCCCATACGGGAATCCAGCCCGCCGCTCATATCCGCCAGATGCAGGCGGCCGTACTCCTCGTCCTTGCTGTACTCCCGCTCCACGGCCCGGCGGAAGGTCTCATCCAGGGCCTGCAGGATCTGCTCCCGGCTTTGCCCGGCAAAGCGCTCCGGATGCCGGTGAAACGTATGATATTCCCGGACTTCCGCGGTCCCCCGGCGCCAAAGCAGGCAGGTGCCGCCCCGCAGGCGCCGGATCTGGCGGGCGTAGGTGCGTTCGTCCTCCATGTGCCCGAAGGTGAGCATTTGATAGGCCGCCTGTCCGTCCGGTGTCAGGGCCACTCCCCCCCGGCGGCAGGCGTCCAGAACATAATTCACCTGCGACCCGGCAAAAAAGCGCCCTCCCTCCGCGGCATAGTATACGGGATTATCTCCGATATGGTTGGTATATATCAGCCACAGGTCCTTCTCCCCGTCATACAGAGCGCCGGCAAACGGGCCCCGAAGTTCCACAGGAAAGGTTTCTCCCAGCCGGGTATACATCTTCCAGAGCAGCTCCGCTACTGTGGCAGCCTCATAGCGTTTCTGCAGCTCCCGCTTGTTCAGCAGCACTCCCTCGCTCACCACCACGGCGTTCCCCAGCCGGGCAAAAGCCTTGTCCTCTGAAAAGCTCCGAAGGGTATTGCGTTCCACCGTCATACCGGGGACTTCCAGGCTCTCCCGCAGACATCTGTGCGGATAACGGTTAACCGGCTCCCCAGCCGACGGAATGTTGCTGACAAAAAATCCGGGCACAGTTTAACTCCCCTTCCCGCTGAAAAATTCCCACTGGCCCCGGCCCGCTGTGCTCTCTTCCCGCGGGCGGGCCGTTACTCTCTCTTCACCACCTGGGCGTAGAGCTCCGTCAGGCGGGCGGCAACCCGCTCCGGGGAAAAACGCTCCCGCGCTCCGGCGGCGATGGCGGTCCCTTGGAACCGCTCCCGCTCCCGCATCATCCGTTCCATGGCCCCGGCCAGGGCCTCCGGGTCCTCCGGGGGGATCAGGAACCCGTCTTCTTCCCGGATGAAATCCTCCGGCCCGCCACAGGCGGTGGCGATCACAGGAAGCCCCGCCGCCATGGCCTCGATGTACACCACCCCGAAGGTCTCCCGCCGGGAGGCCAGCACGAAGGCGTCGGCCTGCCGGTAAAGCTCCGCCATGGCCGGCCGGGTCATGGCGCCCCGGAACTCCGCCCGGGCATCCAGCCCCAGCTCCCGGGCCAGGGTCCGCAGGGCGGCCTCCTCCCGTCCGCCGCCGATCACCGTCAGCCGGCAGGCGTATCCGTCCCCCGCCGTCCGGGCCAGCGCCTGAAGCAGCAAGTCATAGCCTTTTCGATGGATAAGGTTTCCCGCCGCGATGAAATGGAAGGGCTCCCCCCGCCCCGCCGCCTCGGCGGGAGCCGGGGCAAACAGGCCCGTATCCACGATATTGGGCACCACGATGGCCTCCCGGCCGGTGTTTTTCCGGATGTTCCCGGCCAGGCCCCGGCTCACACACAGCAGCAGGTCCGCCTTTCCGTAGTGGGCCCGGGCCCGCCGGGCCGTCTCCGGGGGCAGGTCGGGCCGGTTCATTGTGGAGCTATGTTCCGTATAGACGTAGGGCACGCCCGCCGCCCGGGCCACGTCCCCAAAGCCCCCGCCGAAATGCTGGTGGATCACCTGGGGCGTCCACCCGTCCTGGGTCACCCGGCGGTATATCCCCCGGGCAGCGGCGGTCTCTGCCCACGCGGGCAGGGGCTGGGGCAGGGCCCCGCAAGGGAGTGCCCCGTAATACACCGGGATCTCCTCCAGCCGGTACCGGCGAAACCCCCAGGGCCGGAGCCGGCGCAGGGAGCGGGTGTCTGTGGCCGCAAAGCGCACGTCATGGCCCGCGTCCCGCAGGGCCCGGGCCTGGTCCAGCTCAAAAATACCCACCGCCGGGCCGCGGGGGGAATCCAGCCCCCGCCCGGCCACCAATATCCTCATTCCGTCAGGTCCCTATACAGGGCCAGGAGCTTTTCCTCCTCCCGGCTCCAGTTGAATGTCTCCATCACCGCCCGGTACCCGTTCTGGCCCATCCGCCAGGCCCGCTCCGGGTCGTCCAGGAGGGTGCGGATGGCCCTGGCCACCTCCTCCGTGTTCTCCGGGTCCACGCACAGGCAGCAATCATACTCCTCCGCCAGGCGCCGGGCCGCCCGGGTGCCGGAGACGATCACCGGCAGGCCCGCGCCCATATACTCGTATACCTTGGTATTGATATTGTCGAAGGTCCAGTACTGGCCCTGGTCCAGCAGCACGCACGCGCCCACCCGGAAGCTGCGGCAGAACGCGGGCACCCGGTCATAGGGAAGGACCCCCTCATACTCCACGCACGCATATTCCGGCATGGCCTCCAGCTCCTGCTGGTAGGAGGGCCACACCGGGCCGCCCAGCCGGAGCCGGGCCCCCGCCGCGTGGCAGGCCTTCACCAGCTGGGTAATGCCACGGCTCTGGGTGATGCCGCCCACGTAGCCCACGGCATTGGCCGACTCCGGCGAAAAAGGCGCCGGGCCAGGGAACCGCCCTGCTTCGGGCAGGTTGTCCAAAAACACCGTCCGCCGGGACCGGCCTTCAAAGATGTCCTTTCCCTTCTTGGTGCTGGGGACCACCACCGCCTGGAGCGGCCGGATGGCCCAGGTTTCCATGGCGGTATACAGGCCGGCGGCCAGTTTCCGCAGGGGGCGGGGGAAATACCCCCGCTCGTAGATCTGCAAGGCGTAATCCTCGTGGCTGTCGAAGATGACCTGCTTTCCTTTCCCGGCCAGTTTCCGGGCGTAGGGCAGAAGCTCCGGGTCGTGGACGTGGTATACCCGGCAGTCCAGCTCCAGGGCAGCCCGGTAGGCCTTCCCGGCCATCCCCGCCCGGAGCCGGTTCAGCGTTCCCGCCGGCTTGGGCCCGATGCCCCGGATATGCACGCCCTCTTCCTCCCGGCTCTCTCCGGGGGCCACCAGCCACACCTGGTAGCCGTTTTTGGCCAGGGAACAGCATTCCTTATGGAAAATACGGGTATCGTCGCTGGAATGCACGCAGGTGACATGGCAGACTTTTTTCATATCGCGTCTCTCTTCCTTCCCGTCCCGCCCAGGCGGGGTTCTCTCCCCTTCCGGGGCTCACTTCCCGGACAGGGCCTCCTGCTTCTCCTCGTCCTCCCCGGCGGACACCCCCTCGGTGCTCTCCCGGATAAAGAGGATCTTCAGGGTATAGAGGATCAGCTGCAGATCCCACAGCAGGGAGGCCCGCTGGATGTAGTACATGTCCATCCGGGCCTTGTCGGCAAAGGTGGTGTTGTATTTCCCGTACAGCTGGGCATAGCCGGTGAGCCCGGCCTTCACCTTCAGCCGGTAACTGAATTCAGGGTATTCCGCACAGTATTTCTCATAAAACTCCGGCCGCTCCGGCCGGGGCCCCACCAGGGTCATGTCCCCCCGGAGGATGTTCCAGAGCTGGGGCAGCTCGTCCAGCCGGGCAGCCCGGAGGAAGCGGCCCACGGGAGTGATGCGCCCGTCGGTCTTGCCTGCCAGCACGGCGCCGGTACGGGACTCCGCGTCCACGATCATGCTGCGGAATTTTATCAGGCGGAACTCCCGCCCGCCCTCGGTCAAGCGCACCTGCCGGTAGAACACCGGGCCGCCGTCATACAGATGCACGCACAGGGCCAGCACGCCCAGCAGGGGGCTGAGGATCAAAAGCCCCAGCGCGGACACCAGCACGTCCAGCCCCCGCTTTACCGCCCGGTACGCCGGATCGACCCGGTCCGTGTTGAGAACGTACAGGAGCGTGTCGCCCATGACGATCCTCTCCGCGCCGGCCAGCATAATGTCCATCATGGTGGGCGCCAGCATCAGCGTCTTGTCCTCCCGGAAGCACACGTCCGCCACACGCCGGCGCAGGTCCTCCGGCACGCCCCCCAGGAGCACCGCCTCATACCGGCGCACCGCCGCCAGCAGCAGGGGCCAGGGCTCGTCCCCATCCAGCGTCTCCCGCACCGTGTACCGGGTACGCAGGCTGCTGAATTTGCCCGCCAGGGCCCGGTTCCCCTGCTCCGGCCCGGCGATGTACAGGGCGGGGATATCGGGGTTGATCTTGGGATCGGTGATACGGATGAATATGTACAGGATGGTCTCCACCACCCACTGCACCGCCATAGCCCCGCACTCGTACAAAGGGTTGAGCAGTTCCCGGGCGATCAGGGACATGACAAAATAGATGATGCCGTTGGTCAGCAGGCTGGCAATGGCAAAGGAGAACACCAGCTCCCGGGTGCGGGAGCTTCGGACGCGGTATCCGCCGTACATGCCCAGAAACAGCACCAGAAGAAACAGGTACAGCAGGGCGAACACATAGTTGCCCCGGTCATAGTAGGTGGCCTTTTCGTAGTAGCGCTGGTATGTATAGTAGAATATAAGCACCGGCGCCACCGTAAGCAGCACCCGGAATACAAAGCTGGCGGCCCGGCCCCAGCCCCCGGTTTTCTTTTCCCTCATGGACACCTTCCCCAATTTTCGGCGGATTTTCCCCAAAACCACCTGGGTTCCCGTATACCTAAATTATAATTTTATCAGAAAAGGGCCGGAAAAGCAACACGCTTTTCCGGCCCATCCGTCTGCGTCTCCCGGGTCAGCGGTCCCGGTCGTTTTCGGTAGTCTGCTGGCTGGCCAGGAATTCCTCGCTCAGATCGTAGCGCACCCCATCGATGATCTTATAGCTGATATACCCTGACTCGTCCATATAGAACATGCCCATCAGGTCCCGCATATCGTAGTAGTCCTGATCGAAGCGCCAGGGGTTGGCGTTGGACTGCACCCAGGTGTAGGCGGCGTACATGATCCAGTCGGGGTTGGCCTCCCGAAGGCTCTCCTCCTGCTCGGTTGTCAGCTGGGCGCGGCTGAACCAGACTCGCTCCAGCCAGGGCATGGCCATAAGGGTCTCGTAAGTATCCTCCTGGGAAGCCAGGGACATAAAGGTGATGTTCAGATCCCGCAGGCCAGTACACTCCACCAGCGGGGCGATGCTGGGAGCGGAGGCCCGGTTCAGTTCCAGCCACACCAGCTGCTTCAAAGACCCGATGGGCGTCAGATCCTGGGCCCGGCAGTCCAATAGGCAGAGGTATTTCACATTGGGCATGTCATACAGAAAGCTCAGATCCCCGATAGGCCGGTGGCCCAGGTCCAGGACGATCATATCGGTGCAGTACCGGAGCCGCTGGACGGTCTCGTCGGTAAAATACCCGTAGTGCTTGGAGGTGGCCCGGAAGGTGATGTCGTCGGTGCGGATGTCGTAATGGGTGATGTGCAGGGTCCAGACAAAGCGCACATCCGGATAGGTTTTGTTCAGGGCGTCCATCTCCTCGTCGGAGAAGCCGCAGTCGCTCATATCCACTTTTTCCAGGTAATGCATATAAGGCAGGATATCCTCCACCGCCTGGGTGGACTCCATGGGGATGCCGGTAAAATCGATGAAGGTATCCAGGGTGCTGATATCCACGCCATAGAGCTGGAAGGTCCAGACCACATCCACCTGGGGATAGCGGTCGCACAGGGGGTATATCTGCTCATTGGACAGCCCGCAGCCGGTCAGGTCCAGGGTTTTCAGCTCTGGCAGAAAACGCAGGACCTCCTCCAGCTGATCCAAGTCCTCCTGGGCCAAGGCCGTTCCGGCCAGGGAGATGCTCTCTGTATCGCTGGCGTAGATCTGTCCCCGGATACTCACCGGCCAGCAGAAAGCGATCTCCGGAAACCGGTCGGCCAGGGCCAGCTTCTCCTCCTCGGTCCAGGGGCAGTCCGGCATGGATACTATCTGCACCGCCGGCAGGTATTCCAGGGCCTCCGCCAGTTCCTGGCTGGAGGTCCCCCCGTCCACCAGGACCTCCGCTGCGTCCTGGAGATAGGTCTCACCGGACAGAGGCACCTGCCAGAGAACCTGGGTATCCGGCAGCAGCTCCTGCAGGGCCAAAAGCTCGTCATAGCAGGTACAGGACCGGGCGTCCACCGTCTCCAGCCCGTCAAAATACAGGAACCGCTCCAGCTCCTCCCCGGAAAAATCCGTTATCTCCACAGTCTCCGCGTCGGAGGGGTACCGGCCGGAGCCGATGGGGATGCTCCAGCGGATACGACAATCCGGCGCCGCGGCCTGGAGGGTCTCAAACAGTTCCGGCGTCAGATCCGCGGCTGTAGCGTCCAGGGAAGCCAGAGCGGAGAAATAGGCCAGCTGCCCCGCCTCTTCCGGGGAAAAGGAGGTGATGGCAATGCTCTCTGCCAAACAGTCGAAACGGCCGCCTCCCAAAGGTACGCTCCAGAGAATCTCGCACTCCGGCAGCTTTTCCCGGAGCGTCTCATAGGTCTTGGTGGATATTTTCCGCTCCCGCAGATCCAGTTCCTGGGCGGAACGGGAATAGAACCGCCCGCCGGCCAGCACGTGTGTGCTGCCCAGCCACAGCAGGCCCGCCGCCAGGGCCAGGCCCAGCCCTGCCAGCAGGATGATCCGCCCCTTCCGGCCCGACCGGCGGGTCTTTTTCGTTTCCCCTCGTCCCATCCTCTTTTCGGCGGGAAGCCGCCTCTCCTTTCAAGGATACTTAGAGATATTTTACCAGAGCCGTCGCAAAAAGGCAATACGCCCCCGCCTTCATTGACTTTTCCCGCCGGGCACGGTAAACTGAAACAGAACCTGTCGAAAAGGAGGATCCGCCATGGGACAGAGGCCTCTGCGCCACGCGTACCTGATCATCACCCACGGGAATTTCCCCATTCTGGAAAAGCAGCTGCAGTTTCTGGACAGCGAAAACGCGGATTTCTACATCCACGTGGACGCCCGGGCGAGAGGGTTTGATCCGGAGCGGTACCGGGCCATACCGGTAAAGTCCCGGGTGGTCTTTGCCAAACGCAGGGCGGTTGCCTGGGGCGGCTACAGCATGATCCGCTGCGAGGTGGATCTTCTGGAGCTGGCGGCCGCGGAGGGCTACGACTATTACCATCTCCTGTCGGGGGTGGATGTACCGATAAAAACCAGAGAGTACATAGAATCTTTTTTTGAAACCGCCAGGGGGACCAACTACGTCCATTTCCAAACCCCTGTCATCAGCCAGTCCTGCCTGGACCGGGTACGCTTTTACTATCCCTTCCAGGCGTGGAACATCCGCAACCGGCCCCTGCGTCTGCTGCTGCGGAAGCTCTCCAGCGAGAGCCAGCGTCTGCTGGGCGTGGACCGGACTCGGGCCTGCGGCCCGGATTACGTGTTTCAAAAAGGGGCCAACTGGTTCAGCATCACCCATCCGCTGGCGCTGCACGTTCTGGAGTGGGCCCAGACGCCGGAGGCACGGCGGGTCTACCGGAGCACCTGCTGCGCCGACGAGGTTTTCCTCCAGGCCCTGGTGGTGAATTCTCCCTTCCGGGATACCCTTCCCCCACCCTGTTACGGGAATGATCACCGCAACTGCCTGCGGTATGTGGACTGGGACCGGGGAAAGCCCTATGTCTTTGAGGACGGGGATTACCAGGAGCTCATCTCCGCCGGCCCCCCGTATCTGTTCGCCCGGAAATTCGACTACGCCAAAACTCCCGGGCTGGTGGACCGCCTGTTCCGCCATTTTAGCGCCCCAGACGGAGAGGAGGACAGCCATGGCTGACACCACCCTGCGCCACGCGTACCTGATCATCACCCACGGGAACTTCCCCATTCTGGAAAAGCAGCTCCGGTTTCTGGACAGCGAAAACGCGGATTTCTACATCCACGTGGACGCCCGGGCGGAGGGTTTTGACTTTGACCGGTACCGGGGGATACCGGCGAAATCCCGTGTGACTTTTGTGGAACGGCGCACCATCTCCTGGGGACACCACTCCCTGGTGGAGTGCGAGCTCAGCCTTCTCCGGGCGGCGGTGAAAGAATCCTATGACTACTACCACCTTCTGTCGGGTGTGGACGTGCCCGTAAAATCCCGTGCGTACATAGAGGCCTTTTTCCAAAACGCCGGGGGCATGAATTTCATTAACTTCCAGGCGCCCGCCATCAGCCGGGCCTGTCTGGACCGGGTACGCTTTTACTATCCCTTCCAGGCGTGGAACATCCGCCGCCGGCCCCTGCGCCTGCTGCTGCAGGCGCTCACCAGCGAGAGCCAGCGCCTTTTGGGCATTGACCGGACCCGGTCCTGCGGCCCGGACTTCGTGTTCCAAAAGGGCACCCAGTGGTTCAGCATCACCCGGGGTCTGGCGGCCTATTTGCTGGACCGGCAGGACCAGATCCTGCGGATCTTCCGGAACACCCTATGCGCCGACGAGGTTTTCCTGCAAACCATGGTGATAAATTCCCCTTTTCGGGACACTCTCCCGCCCCAGGCCTTTGACGGCCGGCACCGGAACTGCTGCCGGTACATTGACTGGACCCGGGGCCGGCCCTATGTATTCACGGACGGGGACTGGGAGGTCTCCTATCGCGTCTTCGGGGACGAGAAGTTCCTCGCGCCGGAGTCC
>CALWYY010000124.1 GCA_944385885.1 uncultured Oscillospiraceae bacterium
CCGGCGGGCCCGGTGGGGCCGGGGGCCCCCGTGCGGCCCGGGGCGCCGGCCGGACCGGTAGGTCCGGTGGCGCCGGCGCCGGCAGGACCCGGAGCGCCGGTGGGGCCCGTAGCGCCGGTGGGGCCGGTGGGACCCGTAGCGCCGGTACCGGCAGGACCTGTGGGGCCCGTGGGGCCTGTGTTCCCCTGCGCGCCCGCAGGACCCGTGGGGCCGGTGGCGCCCGTGGCGCCGGTTCCGGCGGGACCCGTGGGACCCGTGGGGCCCGTGGCGCCCGTGGGCCCTGTTGGGCCGGTGGCACCCTGCGCCCCCGTCCGCCCGGTTATTCCCGTGGCGCCCGTAGGACCTGTGGGGCCGGCTACCAGCGTGGGGCAGCAAAAACAGCTCACGCCGCAGCACGGGTTCTGGTTACAGCAGTCACTTCCCTTGACGATCTTCATATTGCAATCACAATTTTCCGCGGTAAACACCCCCTGTACATCCGGAGATAGAGCAGGCCGGAACGCCTGCATGACAGTCTATGCCGGAGAGAGAGGGTTCGTCACCGGTCAGCGGTGCCAAAAGCGAAAGCCGCCCCGGAATTGCGGTCCGCCGGAATCGGCTCCCTTTTTATTCTAAAATAAGGTATCCCCGGCAGGCCGGGGCGGAAGCCTCGGCACAACCATCGGAATATAAAAAACCGCCGCGGACAACATTGTCCGCGGCGGCAGCACAGCCTGTCAGTACCGGCCAAAGGTACAGTTGGGATAGCGGCACTGGGCACACATCTGGCACAGCCCGCCGTCGCCCAGCCGGATCAGATCCTCCCGGGTGATTCGGTCGCCGGTAAAAATCTGAGGCAGAAGCACGTCAAACACCGTGGTCGGCAGGCTGATGGCGGCTCCCGGCACACCCAGAATGGGTATCTCCCCCAGATAGGCCGTAAGGGTCATATTACCCGGCTGGGACGGCACCCCATGGCTGACAATCTCCGCCCCCAGCCGGCGGATGGCGCTGGGCGTCAGGTCGTCCGGGTCCACGGACATGCCGCCGGTAAAGATCAGAAAATCCGCGCCACGGGCCAAGTGCTCCCGGGCCGCCCCCACAATTCCCTCCAGATCGTCGTCGCAGATGGTGACTCCCAGGATCTCTCCCGGAAACTTTTCCAGCTTCCGCCGGACCACCGGCTCAAACTTGTCCTGGATGCGCCCGGTATAGATCTCGGACCCCGTAATGACTACGCCGGTTTTCCGAGGCCCGTAGGGCCGCAGCGCCAACAGAGGCCGGCCGGCGCAGAGCGCCTCCGCCTGGAGAATCTGTTTCTCCTGGGTCACCAAAGGCACAATGCGCATAGACGCCAGCCGTGCCCCTGCCTCCACAGGGTAGTGGTCCGGCAGCGTGGCGATGGTCAGATCCCCAATGGAGTTGATGCTCTGGAGCAGCTCCCGGTCTACTCGAAACAGGCCCGGCCGGTCTGCCAGCAGCAGCACCTTTCCCTCCGATGGTTCCGTGTAGTGAGCGCCTTCCACCGGCGCCATAGCGGCCATACGCCGGGCGGCGTCCTCTTCATGGATCTCCCCGGCTTGGTCCTCCCATACAAATACCGTCCGTTTCCCCAAATCCAGCAGCTGCGCCACATCCTCCGGACGGATCACGTGTCCCCGGCGGAACGCCGCGCCTTTAAATCCATCCCGCATGGCGGTGATATCGTGGCACAGCGCCATACCCACCGCCTGTTCAACCGGAATTTTCTTCATATTCCACCCACCCTTTTTTATTCCCGGAGCCGCAGGATGGATTCCGGCGGCAGGGATATTTTCACCCGGTCCGCCCGCAGGCGGCGCCAGGTATCCTTTTCCATCTCCCAGCCAATGGGGGTGCTCTTCTCCTCCGCCTCCTCCGGGCGGAGCATAACCGTAAAGGAGAATGGGTTTTCAATCTCCTCTGTCACCCGGGCCCAGAAGGCGTTCTCCCCGTCTCCGGGCCGCACGTCGTGCATGCGGATGCCCAGATACTTTTCGTCCGTCAGTTTCTCCCGGAGCTCCAGGGTAATCCCCCAGTCCAGGGCACGCACCCGCGCCCCATCCAGCCGGCAAACCCGGGAGATATTTTTGCACCCGGTGAGAACCGCCCCGCTCCGGGTACGGGGGTCGCGGAACACGTCGTCTCGGGACCCCGCCGTTTGGATCTGTCCATCGTCCATAATGACGATGCTGTCCGACATGCGGAACACCTCGTCCCGGTCATGGGATACCAGCACCACTGTGCGGCCAAAGCGGTGCAGGACCTGACGCACCTCCTGCTCCAGCCGGAACCGGAGATGGCTGTCCAGGGCGGAAAAGGGCTCGTCCAACAGCAGGATGCGGGGACCGGACACAAGGATCCGAGCCAGGGCCACCCTCTGCTGCTGCCCGCCGGACAGCTGGGCCGGGTACCGTCCGGCCAGTTCCGTCAGGCCAAAGCTCTCCATAACCTCGGCCACCCCCTGTTCCCGCCGGAGAGCGTCCCTCTCTCTTCGGGCGCCTGCACGGATGTTCTGCAGCACCGTCATGTTGGGAAACAGGGCGTCATTTTGAAACATCAGGCCGGTCCGTCGCTGCTGGGGCGTGAGATTCACCCCCTTCTCGGAGTCAAACAGGGTGATCCCATCCACCACAATTCGGCCCCGGTCCGGTTTCTCAATGCCGGCGATGCAGCGCAGGGTCAGGCTCTTGCCGCAGCCGGAAGCACCCAAAAGGGCTAAGGTCTCGTCTTTCGCCTCAAAGGCAGCCCTGAGCCGGAAGGAACCCAGGTCTTTTTCCAGATCCACCGACAGGGACATTTCACGCCGCCTCCTTCCGAAGGGCGCCCCGCCGGGGCGATTTGTTTCGTTTCTCCAACATATTTACCGCCAGCAGCACCACAAAGGAAATGGCCAGGTTTACCAGCACCCAGCGGAAGGCCAGCCCATCCTCGTTGGTGCGCCAGAGCTGGTACACCGTGGTTGAGATGGTGGCGGTCCTGCCGGGGGTATATCCGGCGATCATACTGGTGGCCCCGTACTCCCCCAGGGCCCGGGCGAAGGCCAGCACCGTCCCCGCCAGGATGCCCTGCCGGCAGTAGGGCATCCGGATGCGCCAAAAGATGTACGTGTTGGAAAGGCCGATGGACTGGGCGGAGTAGGCCAGCGTCTCGTCAAAGGACTCGAAGGCCCCCCGGGCCGTGCGGTACATCAGGGGGAATATAACCACCGTAGTGGCAAAAATCGCCGACCACCAGGTCATGGTCAACCGCACCCCAAAGGTGGCCAACACCCAGGCCCCAATAACCCGTTTTGGCCCCAAAAGGCGCAGCAGCAGGTATCCCACCACCGTGGGCGGCAGCACCAGGGGCAGTGTCAGCACCACATCCAGCACGCCCTTAAGCACCCGGGGCGCCTTGGCAATGTAATAGGCGGCAAAGATGCCCACAAAGAAAATAATGACCGTACTGATCCCCGCAATGCGCAGGGAGTTAAACAGCGGGAACCAATCCATAGGCGTCTCATCCTCTTTTCCCGGGCCGGAAGGCGGCCCTTATCTGCGCCGATTTGAACCAGAAGGGCACGTCCCTGCGGAACGCTCCTCTCCTGGACCCCGGGCGCCGGGGCGGGGGACCCTGCAACATACCGGGGACGGCACAGGGAGGCCGGCCCTTTGCGCACACACGCGGCCTGTCCCAGAACCCGGGGCGCGCCGCGAGGGAAAAACCGCGATATCCCGCGCCGGATCCGGCGCGGGATATCGTGCGCAGGCAGGCGGACGCTCACCGCCTGCCGGCACGGGAACCGTTTCTTACGCGATGGGGGTAAAGCCCACCGATTCAAACACCGCGTCCGCCGCATCCCCGGTGAGGAACTCCAGAAACGCCCGGGCGGCATCGGGGTTTTTGGACACGTTCAGAACGGCCGCGGGATAAATCACCTGGCCGCACATCTCCGC
>CALWYY010000125.1 GCA_944385885.1 uncultured Oscillospiraceae bacterium
ACCTTCAAAAGCCCCGCCATCTTCCCGATGGGCGTCCGGGGACGCGCCACCCGCGCCGCCGCGCCCTTGGCCGCGTCCATGGGAGACCCGCCGCCCATGGCCACAAAGCCCTGGCAGCCGCTTTCCACGTACAGCTTCCGGATCTGCTCCACCGTTGTCACCGTGGGGTTTGCCTCCACCTGGCTGAAATGGACGCATCCGATCCCCGCCCGTTCCAGCGCCTCCAGCAGCGGCGGAGCCAGAGCCGCCCCCGTGCGCCGCCCGGTCACCAGCATCACCCGGCTTACCCCGCACCGCCGCAGCAGCTCGGGGATCCTTTGTATGCTGCCCGCCCCAATCACCGGGATGGGCCGGCGCCAGCGCAGGCAGCGGGCGCCGATATTAAACACCGCCTGGAAGCTGCGGTAATACGCGCGCTTCAGGTTGTTCATTTACCTCTTCCTCTCTATGTGGTCCTTATCCTTGTAAATGCTGTTTGCAGGGATAACGCCGCGCACACAGGAAACGGGGTATATATTCGTGTTTCTTCCGATCACGGTACCGGGGTTCAATACGCTATTGCAGCCCACCTCCACATAATCCCCCAGGATGGCCCCCACCTTCTTGCGTCCGGTGGGGATCTCCTCCGGGCCGTTTTTCACTACCACCAGGGTCTTGTCGCTTTTCACGTTGGAGGTGATGGAGCCGGCCCCCATATGGGACTTGTATCCCAGGATGGAGTCCCCCACATAATTGTAGTGGGGCGTCTGCACGTTGTCGAAAAGCACCACGTTCTTCAGCTCCACGGAGTTTCCCACCACGCAGTTTTTTCCCACGATGGCGCTGCCCCGGATGAAGGCGCAGTGGCGCACCTCCGCCCCGTGGTCGATGATGCACGGCCCGCCGATGTGGGCAGAGGGGTAGATCACGGCGTCCCGGGCGATCCATACGTTGGGCGCCGCCCGGCGGTACTCCTCCTCCGGCAGCGTCTCTCCCAGTTGGAGGATAAACGCCCCGATCTCCCCCAGGGCCTCCCAGGGATACTCCCGCCCCTGGAACAGCTCCGCGGCGATGGTGTGGTTCAGGTCCAGCAGTTCCGTCGTCCTATCCATATCACTTCACCCTCACCAGCAGGCCCCGGGCGGCCATGGCCTCGATAATGGCGTCCACCTTCTCCCGGCAGGCCTCCTCCGTCTCCGCCTCGGCCATTACGCGCAGCACCGGCTCTGTGCCGCTCTTGCGCAGGAGGATGCGCCCCGTGTCCCCCAGCTCCTCCTCCGCCCTCTTCACGGCGGCCTGGACGGCCGGGTCGGCCAGGGTGGCGTCCTTATCCGTCACGATCACGTTTTTCAGGATCTGGGGATACATCACCATAGGCGCCGCCAGCTCCGACAGCTTCATCTTCTTGCTGAGCATGCACTGCATCACCTTCAGCGCCGTGATCAGCCCGTCCCCCGTGGCCGCGTATTTCCGGAAAATGATGTGGCCGGACTGCTCCCCGCCGATCAGGTGGTCGTTCTTGACCATGTTCTCGTACACATACCGGTCCCCCACGGCGGTCTTCTCATAGCCGATGCCGATCTCATCCAGGGCCTTGTACAGGCCGAAGTTGGACATGACCGTGGTGACCACCTTGGTGTCCCCCAGCGTCCCCTTCTCCTTCATGTGCCGGGCGTAGAGGTACATAATGGCGTCGCCGTTGACCACGTTCCCCTTCTCGTCCACCGCCAGGCACCGGTCCGCGTCCCCGTCAAAGGCAAAGCCCAGATCCAGCCCCTTCTCCCGCACCAGCGCCTGGAGGGACTCAATGTGGGTGGACCCGCAGTTTTCGTTTACGTTCATCCCGTCGGGCGTGTTGTGGATCACGTAGGTGTCCGCGCCCAGGGCGTCGAACACGTTCTTGGCGATCTGCCAGGTGCTGCCGTTGGCGCAGTCCAGCCCCACCCGGACGCCCCGGAAGGATACCGTGGACAGGGATATGAGATACCCAATGTACCGGTTCCGGCCGGCGGCGTAGTCCACGATCCGGCCGATCCCGCTGCCCGTGGCCAGGGGGATCTCCATCCCTCCGTCCAGATAGGCCTCCACCGCGTCGATGACCTCGTCCTCCATCTTCTCCCCGTTCCCGTTGAGAAGCTTGATGCCGTTGTCCTGGTAGGGATTGTGGCGGGCGGAGATCATAATGCCGCAGTCAAAATCCTCCGTCCGGGCCACGTAGGACACGCTGGGGGTGGTGGTCACGTGCAGGGTGTAGGCGTCCGCCCCGGCGGCCGTGAGGCCCGCGTTGAGCGCCGCCTCAAACATGTAGCTGGACCGGCGGGTATCCTTGCCGATCACGATCCGCGCCCGGTGGTCCCGGCCGTAGTACCAGCCCAAAAACAGGCCGATGCGAAATGCGTGCTCCGCCGTCAGGACCACATTGGCTTCCCCGCGAAAACCGTCCGTTCCAAAGTACTTTGCCATTGCGTCAAGTTCCTTTCCAAACCGGTGTGCCGTCCTTTTCAGGACGGCACATACCGTTGATCTTCGTTTTAGCTTTCCACTGCAAAAAAGGCTGATTTCATCTCTTCCAGCAAGTTCTCCCCGTAGGAAGCAAAGGTGATGCCTATCATATAGCCATTGTGCTTGATGGCCACCTGCTCCTCATAAATGGCCAGGTCGCCCAGCGTCCCTCTCAAGGTCAGGCTATGGCGGGTGTTTCCGGCAAACTCCGTGGTTCCCAGGCTTATCTCGTCAATGACAAACCCCATGGATTCCAGCGCCGTTACTATCGTCTCCTGGCTCGCTTCCAGGTAGGCTTCCTCGTCCAGCAGGAGGGAATAGGCAGTAGACATTTTTTCATACACCACATTGATGTTGCAAAGGCCATCGTCCTGGGTAGCGTACATGTCGTATACCACGCTGCTCTCCTGCAGGAGCTGGGATATCTCCTCGTCCGTCACCGCTTCGGCCGTAATGCCTGCCATCACCAGCAGGTCCTCCTCCGAGAGGAACGTCCACTCCTCCCCCAGGGTACAGCCAAAGCCCGCAAAGGTGTTGGTGTATGTGTTCCCTTCCACCGTGCCCAGTTTGAGCGGAGTTTCTTCCTCCGCCTCCTCTTCCGGGGTAGGCTCCGGCGTGGGCTCCTGGGTCGGTTCCGGCGTGGGCTCCGGAGTGGCCTCCGGTTCCTCTGTGGCCGGGCTCTCCTCCACGGCGCCGCTCTCGGGCGGCTGTTCCTCTTCCTCCGACGTATTACCACAAGCGCACAGAACGGATACCAGGACAAGGATCGCCAGAACTACCAGGAAAATTTTCTTGGCTTGCTTCATTTCGTGGGCCTCCTTTTTTAATGAAATACCTGTTTTAATTAAACCTGCCGCGCAGTGCTTGCTCAATCCGTGTTTCAGCCTTCCACCTCAAAAAAGGCCGCCTTCATCTCCCCCAGCGTATTCTCCCCGTAGGAGCCAAACGTGATGGCGATCATATAGTTATACCGCTTGATCACCACCAATTCCTCGTAGAAAGGCACGCCATCATAGGAACCGTCTATAACGAGGTTCTGACACGTGCGCCCGGCAAACTCCGTGGTGCCTCGGGATACGCTGCCCACGGCGAAACCCATGGATTCCAGCGCCGACGCCAGCTGCTCCTGGCTCTCGTTCAAATACTTCTCCTCATCGTACCTGAGGCTCTGCAGAACGCGCAGCTTCTCATAGACCACGTTGATAGAGCACCGGCCTTCGTCCCGGGAGGCATACATGTCGTACACCACGTTGCTCTGCTGAAGGAGCTCCGAAAGCTCCTCATCCGACACCGCCCCGGCGACGATGCCGGCCATCTCCAGCAGCTCCTCCTCGGAGCGGAAGGTCCACTCCTCCCCCAGGGTGCAGCCAAAGCCCGCAAAGGTGCTGGTGTAAGTGTTCCCCTCGATCGTACCCCGCTGAAGCGGCCGGTCGTCCTCCGACTTGGCGCCGCAGGCGCTCAAGGCCGCCACCAGTGAGAAAGCCGCCAGGCAGGCCAGTACCGTCCGGAGTTTTTTTCTGACATGCGTCATGCCGGAACCCCCTTTTAAAAAGTAGGAATCGGGTGCCAATTCATTGTACCATGCCAGGCGGCGTATTGCAACCGAAAGAAAGCCGGGCCTCAGCCCGGCTCTCCGTCATGCCGCAGGGAACAAACCACCACCGTCCCGGCCCCCAGCTGCCGCAGCAGCCGGGCGGTTTCCGCGCCCCGGGCTTTCTGCTGGGGCGTGTCCGCCTGGTTCAGGACAAATACCGGGT
>CALWYY010000126.1 GCA_944385885.1 uncultured Oscillospiraceae bacterium
TTCTGTTGCCGCAGCAACATGACGGGAAGGAGAAAACCCATGACCATCAAACCCAAAAACCCGACCGTGGCGAAGTTCCGCCGGTGCATTGTGGCCCTGGTGGCGCTGCTGGTGGTGATGTCGGTGCTGCTCCACCGGCCGGAATATACGGCGGTGGACGAGGGCGGCGGGCCGGCGGAGGTGCCGGTGACGGCGGCCCCGGAGGGTGAAGCTGTGGCGGAGGGGACGCTGGACTGGGAGTATCCCCCCGGCTGGGTGGACTATTCCGACCTGCCGGCCGCGGAGGAGCTGGGGGACGAGGACCAGCCGGGGCTGACAAACTGGCGGTACATCCTGGTCAACGGCCTGGACCAGGCCAACTATCTCCGGGACACCTACTACCCGGATATGGAGGAGATCGAAGGCGGGTACTATTTCCAGCGCCGGGCGGCGGAGGACCTGCGGGCGTTTCTGGCGGCGGCCCGGGCGGAGGGGTACATTGTGAGCATGAGCCGCACCTACATGTCCTACGCGGATCAGCGGGTGCGTTTCAACGGGATGGCCAGCACCATTTACGACCGGGGGGGCTGCACCCTGGCGGAGGCGGAGGTCCAGGTGAAAGAACAGGGCTACTACCCGGGGGCGGACGAGCATCAGACGGGGCTGGCGGTAAACTGTGTGGGAGAGGGCGGGGAGGCCAAGTTCTCCACGCCGGTGCTGGAATGGATGCGGGAGCACTGCTGGGAGTACGGGTTTATCCTCCGCTATCCCGAGGGAAAGGAAGAGATCACCGGCCGGGAGGCGGAGGCGGGGCATTTCCGCTACGTGGGCCAGCTGGCGGCGGAATACATCATGCGCAAGGGCATCACCCTGGAGGAGTTCCGGGGGGCCTATGAGGAAGACGAGGAAGTGGTATGGGAATGGTAGACCCACCGTCCTGGAAAGACACCATCGCCGCCGTAGCAACCGGCGGCGTTCTTTCCGCCATTGGGATTGTGCGCCTCTCCGGCCCGGAAACCCGGGGGATTCTGGACCGGGTGTTCCGTCCGGCGGACGGCCGGCCCATGTCGGCGCACGGGGACCGGCAGCTGGTATACGGGCGGCTGCTGGACCCGGCGGGGGAGCTGCTGGATCTATGCCTGTGCACCCTGTCCCGGGGGCCTGGGAGCTACACCGGGGAGGACACGGGAGAGCTGCAATGCCACGGCTCGCCGGTGGTGCTGGGCCTGGCGCTGGAGAGCCTGTTTGCCGCCGGGGCGCGGCAGGCCGGGCCGGGGGAGTTTACCCGCCGGGCATTTCTCAACGGGCGGCTGGACCTGACCCGGGCGGAGGCGGTGGGAGATCTGCTGTACGCCCGGACGCCCCTGGCAGCCCGGAATGCCGCGGGCCAGCTGGCGGGGGCGGTATTCCGGCGGGTTGAGGCGGCGTACGCTGTGCTGGGGGACGTCTGCGCCCATTTCCATGCGGTGCTGGACTACCCCGACGAAGAGATCGAGCCGTTCCGGCTTCGGGAGTACCGGGATGCGGTAACGGGCGCGGCGGGGGAACTGCGGGCCCTGCTGGACACCTTCCGCCGGGGCCGGTACCTGGATGCGGGGGTAAAGACGGCCATCGTGGGCAAGCCCAACGTGGGCAAGTCCTCCCTGCTCAACGCCCTGCTTGGCTACGAGCGGGCCATCGTCACATCCCGGCCGGGCACCACCCGGGACACGGTGTCGGAGGGGTGCGTTCTGGGTCGGGTCCCTCTGCGCCTGACGGACACCGCCGGGCTCCGGGCCACGGAGGATGAGGTGGAACGGCAGGGAGTGGAGCGGGCGGAGGCCGCCCTGGCGGAGGCGGAGCTGGTGCTGGCGGTATTCGACCGGTCCCGGCCTCTGGAGGAGGGGGACCGGCGGGCGCTCCGGCTGGCGGGCGCGGGCAAGACGGTGATAGGGGTAATCAACAAGAGCGATCTGCCCGCCGCCTGGGCGCCGGAGGAGCTGGGGGCCGGGTTTGCCGGGCTGTGCCTTGTCTCCGCCCGGGAGGGGACTGGCCTGGAGGAATTGGAACGGGCGGTGGAGGCGGCGTTTCCCCTGCCCGACCGGGCCGCCGGGGAGATCCTCACCAACGCCCGCCAGGCGGAGGCCGTGGGCCGGGCGCTGGAATCCATGGAGTCGGCCTTGGAGGCCATGGACGCCGGGGTTATGGCCGATGCGGTGGTCACGGAGCTGGAAGGCGCCATGGGCGCCCTGGCGGAGCTCACCGGGCGGAAGGTGGGGGAGGACGTCACGGAGCGGATATTCTCCCGGTTTTGTGTTGGAAAATGACGCGGGACAGGGAAAACTTCACAATTTCCCTATTGTATCCGGCGGATTGGAATGATATAATCCCGATTTGGGAATTCTGTTGAAAAGTGGAAAAACCAATGAATATAGGAGGGTATTTATGAGCCACAAGTATGTGTACCTGTTCAGCGAAGGGAACGCCGGCATGCGGGAACTGCTGGGCGGCAAGGGGGCAAACCTGGCGGAGATGACCCGGATCGGGCTGCCCGTCCCTCAGGGCTTCACCATCAGCACCGAGGCGTGCACCCGGTACTACGAGGACGGCCGGCGGATCAGCCCGGAGATCCTGGATGAGATCCTGGTAAACATTGAGAAGATGGAAGAGATCACCGGCAAGAAGTTCGGCGACAAGGAAAACCCGCTGCTGGTGTCGGTGCGCTCCGGAGCCCGGGCCTCCATGCCCGGCATGATGGATACCATCCTGAACCTGGGGCTGAACGAGGACGTGGTGCACACCATGGCCGCCAAGTCGGGCAACCCCCGCTGGGCGTGGGACTGCTACCGCCGGTTTATCCAGATGTACTCCGACGTGGTCATGGAGGTGGGCAAGAAATACTTTGAGCAGCTCATCGACGCCATGAAGGAGGCCCGGGGGATCACCCAGGACATCGAGCTGACGGCCGGGGATCTGGAGGAGCTGGCCAACCAGTTCAAGGCGGAGTACCGGGAGAAGATCGGCCAGGACTTCCCCAGTGATCCCAAGGAGCAGCTGATCGGGGCCATCCAGGCGGTATTCCGGTCCTGGGACAACCCCCGTGCCAACGTCTACCGGCGGGACAACGACATCCCCTATTCCTGGGGCACGGCGGTGAACGTACAGGCCATGGCTTTCGGCAACATGGGCGACGACTGCGGCACCGGCGTGGCCTTCACCCGGGACCCTGCCACCGGCGCCAAGGGGCTGTTTGGGGAATTCCTCACCAACGCCCAGGGCGAGGACGTGGTGGCCGGCGTGCGCACCCCCATGAAGATCGCCGAGATGGAACAGAAGTTCCCCGAGGCGTTCCAGCAGTTCACCCAGGTCTGCTCCATCCTGGAGAACCACTACCACGACATGCAGGACATGGAGTTTACCGTGGAGCACGGCAAGCTGTACATGCTCCAGACCCGCAACGGCAAGCGCACCGCCCAGGCGGCGCTGAAGATCGCCTGCGACCTGGTGGACGAGGGGATGATCGACGAAAAGCAGGCTGTTTTGATGATCGACCCCCGGAACCTGGACACGCTGCTGCATCCCCAGTTTGACGCGGCGGCCCTGAAGGCGGCCACGCCCATCGGCAAGGGGCTGGGGGCCTCTCCGGGAGCGGCCTGCGGCAAAGTGGTGTTTACCGCCGAAGACGCCAAGGAGTGGAAGGCACGGAAGGAAAAGGTAGTCCTGGTGCGCCTGGAGACCAGCCCCGAGGACATCGAGGGCATGAAAGCGGCCCAGGGCATCCTCACCGTCCGGGGCGGCATGACCAGCCACGCGGCCGTAGTGGCCCGGGGCATGGGCAAGTGCTGCGTCTCCGGCTGCGGCGAGATCAAGATGGACGAGGCCAACAAGAAGTTCGAGCTGGGCGGAAAGGTCTATCACGAGGGCGACTGCATCTCCATTGACGGGTCCACCGGCAAGATCTACGACGGGATCATCCCCACCGTGGACGCCACCATCGCCGGGGAGTTCGGCCGGATCATGGGCTGGGCGGACAAGTACCGCCGCCTGCAGGTACGGACCAACGCCGACACCCCCGCCGACGCCCGCAAGGCCCGGGAGCTGGGCGCCCAGGGCATCGGCCTGACCCGGACCGAGCACATGTTCTTCGACAGCGACCGGATCGCCGCGTTCCGGGAGATGATCTGCTCCGACACCCTGGAGGAGCGGGTGGCCGCCCTGGCCAAGCTGGAACCCATGCAGCAGTCCGACTTTGAGGGGATCTACGAGGCCATGGAAGGCCGGCCGGTGACCATCCGGTTCCTGGACCCCCCGCTGCACGAGTTCGTCCCCACGGAGGAGGCCGACATCCAGGCCCTGGCCAAGACCCAGGGCAAGAGCGTGGAGGCCATCAAGGCCCTCATCGCCTCCCTGCATGAGTTCAACCCCATGATGGGCCACCGGGGCTGCCGCCTGGCGGTGACGTTCCCGGAGATCGCCCAGATGCAGACCCGTGCCGTGATCAAGGCCGCCCTGGCCGTCCGGGCCCGCCACCCCGAATGGGACCTGGTGCCCGAGATCATGATCCCCCTGGTGGGCGAGGTCAAGGAACTTAAGTACGTTAAGGACGTGGTGGTCCAGGCGGCGGATGAGCTGATCCAGGCCTCCGGCACCAACATGAAGTACCTGGTGGGTACCATGATCGAGATCCCCCGGGCCGCCCTGACGGCGGACGAGATCGCCAAGGAGGCCGAGTTCTTCTCCTTCGGCACCAACGACCTGACCCAGATGACCTTCGGGTTCAGCCGGGACGACGCCGGCAAGTTCCTGGGGGCCTACTACGACAAGAAGATCTACGAGAGCGACCCCTTCGCCCGGCTGGATCAGGTGGGCGTGGGCAAGCTGGTGGCCATGGCGGCCAAGCTGGGCCGGTCCACCCGTCCGGACCTGCACCTGGGCATCTGCGGCGAGCACGGCGGCGACCCGTCTTCCGTGGAGTTCTGCCATCGGGTGGGCCTGGACTACGTGTCCTGCAGCCCCTTCCGGGTGCCTATCGCCCGGCTGGCGGCGGCTCAGGCGGCCATTAAGGACACCCAGGCGTAAAAGCATCCCTCCGGAGCGGGACATGGTGTGCGCCGCGCCCCTCTCCGGCAGCCAGAAAACGCCCCCGCCCGGCCCCTGTGGGCCGGACGGGGGCGTTTGATTTCCTGGGAAAGCGCGCCGCCGGGCGGACGCCGGGGCCCCGGCCCCCATGGGAAAGGCCCCGCCCGGCGTTCCGCCGGTCCGGAAAAGAAAACGCCGCCGGAACCTTGCTGGTTCCGGCGGCGTTTTGGCCGAGGGATTACTGATACAGCCGTCCCAGGGCGTCGGCGGCCAGAATGGCGGCGTACACCTTGTCGGGAGTGACCTCCATGGGCATGTTGTGGATGGTCTCGCCGGGGGCGCAGGCGGCTTCGGCCACGGCCCGGATCTCCTCCGGCACCACCTTCTGGATGCCCAGCTCCGCCAGCGTGGTGGGCAGGCCCACGCTCTGGCAGAAGTCCAGCACTTCCTCCAGCACCTCCAGCTCGGCATTCTGGAGCACCAGCTGCACCAGGGTGCCGAAAGCCACCTTCTCCCCGTGGTACATGCCGTGGGTGGCGGGGGCCACGGTAAAGCCGTTGTGGATGGCGTGGGCGGCGGCCAGCCCTCCGGACTCAAACCCGATGCCGGACAGGTAGGTGTTGGCCTCGATGATGTTCTCCACCGCCTTGGTGCACACGTGGTTTTCCACCGCCAGCTTGGCCTTCAGCCCGTCGGCCAGAAGGGTGTCGTAGCAGGCCCTGGCCAGGACCAGGGCGGCGTTGGTATTTTTCCCGCCGGCACAGGTGGAGGCGTTGGCGTCGGCTGTGGCCTGGGCCTCGAAATAGGTGGCCAGGGCGTCCCCCATACCGGATACCAGCAGCCGGGCCGGGGCCTTGCTCACCACGTCCGTGTCCACCAGCACCACGTTGGGGTTGGCGGGCAACCACAGGTATTCCTCAAATACCCCCTGGTCGGTGTAGATCACCGACAGGGCCGAGCAGGGAGCGTCCGTGCCGGCGATGGTGGGCACGATCACCAGCGGCTTGTGGGTGTAGTAGGCCAGGGCCTTGGCGGTGTCGTGGATCTTGCCGCCTCCAATGCCCACGCAGACCGTGGTGCCCAGCTCCTCCGCCAGGGTCTGCAGCCGCCGGATCTCCGTCTTGCAGCACTCCCCGCCGAAAAACTCAAAGTGGGCCGTGCAGCCGGCCTGCCGGAAGCTCTCCTCCACCTGGGCGCCCACCCGCTGGTATCCGCCCCGGCTGATGAGCACGAAAACCTTGTCCCCCAGAGGCTGGGTGTACTTGCCGATGTTGCCCAGCTCCCCCTGCCCCTGCACGTATTTGCCCGGAGCAATGATGATGTTTGCCATACAAGGATCCCTCCTGAAAAAATTGTTTTGTAAAAGCCATATTTTATATACCACAAAATTCCCATATGTCAATTAACAAACGGAAAATTTACAAAAAGTTGAAAAACCGCAGAAAAAAACAGCGCCGCCGGGGACCCGCCTGTCAGGAGGGCCGGCCGCTGCCGCGGGGGCGGGGGGCAAAAGAAAAACCGCCCCGCCGGCGGCGGGACGGTATGGTCAGCGGGACGTCTCCCGGCTGGGAAAACCCGGCCGTCCCGCCCTGGGGGCCTACGGCAGGGGTTCCAGGGCGCCCTCGTACCAGCCGGAGACGCCGTTTTTCTTGATCCAGGCGCCCCGGGAGGTGGCCCGCACCAGGCTGAGCACGTCCCCCGGCTCCACGGCAGGCCGGTAGTCCGTAACGTCGGTGGTCAGCAGGGCCCCGTCCCGGTAGAACAAAAAGTCCGTGGGCACGTCCATCTCGTACCCGGTACGCCGGTGGCGCACGCGGCAGAACTCTTCGCCCCGGGCCAAAAGCTCCACCCGGTTGTCTCCCCAGCGGATGTAGTAGGACCGGGCACCCGGGGCCTGGCGGTCCAGGGCCCGGACCAGGGGAAAGGGGTCGTACCAGTCCCAGCGGATGGCGCCGTTTTCCAGGATGAGGGCATTGAGCTGCCCGTCGTCCTTAAGGACGCAGCCGCCGTCGATGGAGGCCACCCGGCACTCTTTGTCCACGATGGGCACGGCGGAGATGGTATCCGAGCCGTACAGGCACACGGGGGTATGGCCCGCCACCACCCATTTGGGAAAGTGGGGCCGGGAGGCGTAAAACCCATCCAGCTTCACGCATTGCCAGGGGTCGGCCTTTTCCGGGGGCGTGCCCTCGGGCAGGCCTCCGTGGACGAATACGAAATCCTCCGATTCCAAAAGGCAGGGCAGGCTCCGAAGATAGTCGAACTCCGGGGCGAACCGCTCCCGCAGGGCGGCTTTCAGCGCCGGCATGGAAAAATCCGGGGCCAGCTCGATGCCCGCTTCCCGGCACATCTCCAAAACCAGCCCCCGGCAGGGGGTGTTTTTGCGCCGGAGGAGGTATCCGCGCACCCACTCGTCCCATTTGGGGTCCGTCCCGTCCGCCCACAAGTGCCACAGGTCCCAGTTTCCCAGCACCCCCCACAGCCGGCACCGGGACCGGAGGGACAGGGCGTAGCGCAGGGTGGCCAGGCTTTCCGGGCCCCGCTCCACCAGATCCCCCAGCAGGATCAGCCGGTCTGACGGGGCCAGGGCCAGCTTGTCCAGAAGCCCCCGAAGACAGGCCAGGTTGCCGTGGACGTCGGAGATAACGATGGTGCGGCCCCCGTCCAGGGACAGGCGGCGGTAGAGCTGGCCCATCACAGGGGTTTTTCCATCCGCAGGAGGGGTTCCAGGGCCCCTTCCTCCTCGCCGGCGGGAAGGAAACCTGCCCGGCGGTAGAATTCCAGGGCGGGGTTGCCGGGGGCCACCGTCAGGCACAGCCGCCGGCGGCCCAGCTGCCGGTACCGGGCCACGGCGCAGCCGATGAGCTGGATGCCGCAGCGGCGGCGGCGCTCCTGGGGCGCAATGTAACAAAAGGAGATCCAGCCCAGCCCCTGCCCGGCGCCCCGGCGCTCATCCAGGGCCAGGAACCCGGCGAACCGGTCCCCCAGCATAGCCCGGGTCACGGCCCAGGGCGACGCGGCGGCCCGGGAGAGGGTGCTCTGCCAGCAGGAATCCGGGTGGAACCCGTCCAGGCGCCCCTGGTGCGCCCCCCGCCAGGCGTCACGGTAGCAGTCCAGGTACAGCTCCCGGTCCCGATCCGGGTCCAGGGGCTCGTACCGCAAGTTGCGGGAATCGGAGCCGCCGTTGCTTTTCCACCAGTCCTGTCCGGCCATGGAGGACAGTTCCCGGGGGAGATGGCTGCTGTCGTTATAGAACTCCGGGCGGAGGCGGCCGTCCTGGGCCAGGAGCAGGGCCACGGCCGTGTTGTCCGCATGGGGCACCCGCCGGATCTCTGCCGAGGGGACCTGCAGCAGCCGGGCCAGCAGGGAGCGGATGGCCATGCCATGGCTGGCGCACAGGACCGTCTGGCCCGGGTGCCGCCCGGCGATCTCCAGCAGCGCCTCCTCCATCCGGTCCTGGAGCGCTTCAAAGGGCTCCCGGCCGGGGATGGTCCATCGGGCGGGGTCGTTGCCGAAATACCGGAGCTGCTCCGGCTCCCTCCAGGCGATGTCTCCCCAGGGAACGTTTTCCCACACGCCCAGGCCCATCTCCCGCAGCCGGGGGTCCCGGGTTACAGCCAGCCCGTGGGCCTCCGCCACCGCCCGGGCCGTCTCGTACGCCCGGCTCAGGTCGCTGGAATAGGCGGCATCCAGCGTCTCTCCCTGGAACCGTTCCACCAGGCGCTGGAGCTGGGCCCGGCCCCGGGGGGTCAGCGCCGCGTCAAACTGGCCCTGGGCCCGGCGGTACAGATTGCCTTCCGCCTCTCCGTGGCGGACGAGGAATATTCGGGTCATGTATTGCCTCCCACACTCAAATAGGATATAATACTATGTCTACGTGTGAGTATAGCACAGTCGTTGCGGAAGAGACAAGGGGAAGCGGATTGAAAGTACTGCATCTCATCAGCGGGAGGGACGCCGGGGGCGCCCGTACCCACGTGCTGAGCCTTTTGCGGGAGCTGGGCCGGACGGAGGAGGTCTGCCTGGCCTGCCTGGGGCCCGGCCCCGCCGGCCGCGATGCCGTGGGCGAGGGGATCCCCTGCGCCGTGGTGGAGGGGGGCTTTCTTTACGGCCTGCGGCAGGTACGGGCTCTGATGGGCCGGGGCGGGTACCAGATCCTCCACTGCCATGGCAGCCGGGCCAACCTTACCGGCGCCCTTCTGCGGCCCGTCCTGGGCGTGCCGGTGATTTCCACCGTTCACAGCGACTACCGGCTGGACTATCTGGGCCGGCCCTGGGCGGCCCTGCTGCTGGGCACCCTGAACGCCGCCGCCCTGCGCCGGATGGACGGGCTGGTATGCGTATCCCGGGCCATGATGGACACCTGCCGCGGGAGAGGGTTCTCCCCGGAAAAGCTCTACTGCATCTACAACGGCACGGACCCCCACCGGCCCCGGAAGGAGACGGACCGGCTGGCCTGGTTCCGGGCCCGGGGCTGCGCGGTGGAAGAGGGGGACGTGGTGGCGGGCATCGCCGCGCGGCTCCATCCGGTGAAAGACCTGCCCCTGCTGCTGCGGGGGTTTGCCCTGGCGGCGGCGGAGGTGCCCCAGCTGAAGCTGGTGATCGCCGGCTCCGGTTCGGAGGAGAAGGCTCTCCGGCGCCTGGCGGCGGAGCTGGGCCTGACGGGCCGGGTCTTTTTCCCCGGTTGGGTGGAGGATATGGAGGGGTTTTATGCCTCGGTGGACATTAACGTCCTCACCTCCCGGTCGGAGACGTTTCCCTACGCCATCACGGACGGGGCGCGGTATGCCCGGCCGGTGGCGGCCACCCGGGTGGGGGGGATCCCGGAGCTGATCCGCCATGGAGAGACGGGCTTGCTGTTTCCACCGGGGGATGCGGCGGCCCTGGGCCGGGCCCTGGCGGCCCTGGGCCGGAGCGAAGGGCTGCGGCACAGGCTGGGAGAGGCCCTGCGCGTCCGGGTGGCGGAGGGATTTACCCTCCAAGCCATGGGGGAGACCCAGCGCGCCATATACCGGCAGGCGCTCCTCCCCCGCCGGGGCATTGTGGTCTCCGGGGCCTGCGGCATGGGAAACGTGGGCGATGAGGCCATGCTGGAGACCCTGCTCCGGCACATTCGGGAGGCAGACCCCCTGGCCTGCGTCACGGTCCTGTCCCGTACGCCGGAGGACACGGCCCGGGCCTATGGGGTGGAGTCGGTGCAGGCCCTGTGGCTGCCGAAAGTG
This sequence comes from uncultured Oscillospiraceae bacterium, assembly GCA_944385885.1. Lineage (GTDB taxonomy): Bacteria > Bacillota > Clostridia > Oscillospirales > Oscillospiraceae > Apopatocola. The sequence goes on from CALWYY010000126.1 coordinate 10,260, forward strand.
GGCCGGGCCCTGGGCCGGGCCAGGCTGTTGGTCAGCGGCGGGGGGAACCTGCTGCAAGATTTTACAAGCCGGCGCAGTCTGTGGTATTATCTGCATATAATCCACATGGCCTCCCGCCGCGGTTGCCGGGCGGTGCTGTACGGCTGCGGGCTGGGACCGCTGTCTCCCCGCGGGGAGAAGGCGGCGGGCCGGGTCCTGGCCCGCCGGGTGACGGGGGCCGTGCTGCGGGATGCCGGGAGCCTGGCGGTTCTGAGCCGGCTGTGCCCGGAACTCCCTGCCGTTTTGGGAGGCGAGCTGGCCCTGGGGGTGGAACCGGTGCCGCCGGCCGAGCTGGACCGGCTCCGCCGGCGGCTGGGCCTGTCCCCGGAGGGGCGCTGGGCAGCCATCTGTCCCCGGCCCTGGCCGGGCACGGAAAAGCTGCTGCCGGTCCTGGCGGAAGAGGGGGCCAGGCTCTGGCGGGAGGAGGGGCTGACGCCGGTGCTGGTGGCCCTGAACGTCCGGGAGGACGCCGGGCTCTGCCGGCGCTTAGCGGAGATGCTGGCGGGCGTGCCCTACCGCCGGGTGGAGCAGCCGCTTGCCCCTGGGGAGGCGGCGGCGCTGCTGGGCCGGATGGAGCGGGTGATTACCATGCGCCTGCACGGGGCGGCGTTTGCCGTTTCGGGGGGCGCGGCCTGTGTGGGCATTGCCTGCGACGGGCGCATGGAGGCGTTTCTGGGCCCCCTGGGGCTTCCCTGGCTGACGCCGGAACAGACGGACCCGCCGGCTCTGCGCCGAGCCGTGGCGCAGGCGGGAGGCCGGGATCCGGCGTTGGCCCGCCGGGTCCAGGAGATGAAAGACCGGCTGGAAACGGGCCGGAAGGTGCTGGAACGGGAGATTGCGGATGGCACAGGAGAGTAAAGTTAAAACCGCCGTACTCACGGGCGGCCAGGGCGTCAATCTCCAGGCAGTGCTGGATACCCGCTATTTTGGAGAGATCCCCGGCATGGAACTGGCGATGGCCATTGCGCCGGATCCGGACTGCTTCGCCCTGGAACGGGCACGGCTGGCCGGGATACCGGCTTGCGCCATTCAGCGGGAGATCTTTCCCAACGAGGAGAGCTTCCACCGGGCGCTGAAAGACCGGCTGGAGGACTTGGATACGGAGCTGGTGGTGCTGGCCGACTGGCCCTGGCCCCTGCCGGAGCCCATTCTCCGCCGCTGGTCCGGGCACGTACTGGCCCTGCATCCGGCTCTGCTGCCCTTGTACGGGGATGCGGTGCGCACGCCGGAGGAGATCCAGCGCCTGGTGCTGGAAAGCGGCGCCCAAACCGCCGGGGCCACGGCCTGCCTGCTGGAGCCGGACGGCCTGCCCGGACCGGTGCTGCTCCAGCGGCCGGTGCCTGTCCTGCCGGGGGATACGCCGGAGAAGCTCCTCCGCCGGATAACAGAGGAGGCCGAACGGCTTTTGCTGCCGGAGGCACTGGCGATGGTCTGTTCCGGACGGCTGTGCGTCCGGGGCAGGCAGACCTTCCTCCTGCCGGTGATGGAGGACGGGGAGGAGGCCGGATATGAGATACTGTGACCAGCACATCCACTCCGCCGCCTCCTTTGACGCCACCGCATCCATGGGGGAAATGGCCCGGGCGGCCCGGGACCATGGTATGGCCGCTGTCTGCTTTACCGACCACGTGGATCTGGACGACAGCCGTACCGGCCGCCTGTCCCAGCAATGGCGCCGGGAGGCGCCCCGGTGCCGGGCCGCCTGGGAGGAGCTGTCGGCCGGACCGCCGGCGGTGATACCGGTGCGATTTGGCATGGAGCTGGGAGGCCCCAACCATGACCCGGATACCGCCGCCCGCCTGGCAGCGGACCCGGCGCTGGACTTCGTCCTGGGGTCCCTGCACAACCTGCGGAACGAAACGGATTTCTATTGGCTTCGGTATTCCCCCAGCACGCCGGTGCGGGAGCTCAACCGCCGGTATCTCCGGGAGCTGCTGGAGCTGGCGGCGCTGGATTGCTTTGATGTGATGGCCCACATCGGGTACACGGCCCGGTATATGCACCGGGACGGGCGGGAGGACGGGGACGTGACGCCGGACCGGTACGGGGGCGAACTGGAGGCCCTGTTCACCCGTCTTATCCAGCGGGGCCGGGGGCTGGAGGTAAACGTCTCCGGCCTGCGCCATGGGCACACCACCTACCCCAATGCCCAATGCCTGCGGCTTTACCGACAGCTGGGGGGAGAGATTGTCACTGTGGGCAGCGACGCCCATACCCTGGAAGAGGCGGGGGTCGGCGTGGCGGACGGGTATGCTCTCCTGCGGGACCTGGGGTTCCGATACGTGGCGGAGTTCCGGACCCGCCGGCCGGAATTCTTCCCCCTGTGACGGCGGCCGTCATCCCGCCGCCGGGCGGGAAAAGAGAACGATAGGGAGGAACAGACCATGATAGTTGTTGCATCCGATCACGGGGGCTTTGCCCTGAAACAGGAGATACTGGACCATCTGCGGGAACGGGGAGAGGAGTTTGAGGACATCGGCACCTACACCCCGGACAGCTGCGACTACCCCGACTACGCGGAACGGGCAGCCCGGGCGGTGGTGGCGGGGACATACGAGAAGGGGATCCTCCTTTGCGGCACAGGCATCGGCATGTCCATCGCCGCCAATAAGGTGCGGGGCGCCCGATGCGCTCTGTGCTTTGACGGGCTGTCCGCAGAGCTGTGCCGCCAGCACAACGACGCGAACCTGCTGGCCCTGGGCGGCCGGATGATCGGGCCGGAGCTGGCCAAGCGCATTGTGGACCGGTTTTTGGACACCGAATTTCTCGGCGGGCGCCACAACCGGCGCATCGGGAAATTCCCGGAAATAGAATCGAGGAATTGATTACGCGAAGACGAGTGTACCGAGGGCACCGGCCGGCCAACCACCGGGTAGGCGCCGTTGTGCTGTTTCTGCTGGTGCTTTTTGCGCTGGCGTGGATCCTGGCCTTTTCCCTCATGCCCCAGTATTTGGTGTTTCACAAGGACGGGGTAGAGATGGTGGTGCCGTCTCTCCAGGAGAACGGCCTGGGGTACCAGGTGACGGAGAAGACGCCGCCTGCCGCTTACGTGGGCGACGCCTCTGCCAGCGTGCAGATCGCCGCGCCGGATTACACGGACGTGGCTCTGGGCTCGGCGGCGGGGCTGGACTATCTCCAGGGGCTGTACGTGCCGTACAGCAAGGCCAATTCCACCGGCCTGCAGTCGGCGGTGAAGGACGCCGAGCGCCGGGGGATCCAGGGGCTGGTGCTGCAGCTGAAGGACGAGAGCGGCCAGCTGGCCTGGATGTCCGAGGTGGCTTATTCCTCCAGCTACGCCACCAACGGGACCTGGGACCTGACGGCGGAGATTTCCGAGCTCAAGGCCGAAGGCTGGTACCTGGTGGCGCAGATCTCCTGCGCCGTGGACACGGCCCTGGCCCAGCGCAACCCGGCGGTGGCCCTGAAGGACGCCATGGGCGCGCCCTATACCGACGAGACGGGGGGTTGGGTGGACCTGTGGAACGCCGAGGTGCGCAGCTATATCGCCGAGCTGACGGCGGACCTGATGAACAAGGGGTTTGACGAGGTGATCCTGGACCGGGTGGAGCATCCCCTGGCCACCGTGACCTATACCCGCAACATCCCGCCCCAGCTGGACCAGACGGTGTGCGTAACCAACTTTGGCATTGCCGTGCGGGAGAGCGTGGCGGACGTTATGGAGGAGCAGGGCGCCCACCTGTGCGCCGTGCTGAGCCACGATGCCCTGGAGGGCACCGCCCTGTCCAACGGCCAGAGCCTTACCAATTTCCTGAAGGTCTTTGACCGGGTGGTCATCACCACCTATTCCTACAGCGAGGACGCAAAAGTTTTCGTAGAGGCCAAAATCGACAGCACCCTGCGGTTCGTCCCCCGTATGGACTGGATTTTCAGCGGCGGGTCCTGGATCCTGGATACCCAGATGCCCGCCCAGGACGAGGAGGGATGACGGGCCGTGATCCAGCTTCTGGCGCGGGTATTCATCCGCGATTACAAAAACTATGAGGACCCCCGGGTCCGGGCGGCCTACGGGACCCTGTGTTCCGGGACGGCCATTGTCCTGAACATCATCCTGTCGGCGGCCAAGTTTGTGGTGGGCATTTTGGCCGGCTCGGTATCCATCTCCGCCGACGCGGCCAACAACCTGTCCGACGCGGGAAGCTCCCTGATCATCCTGCTGGGATTCCGGTTCGCCGGGAAGGCGCCCCACCCGGACCACCCCTTCGGCCATGGACGGATCGAGTACGTCACCGGGTTTTTGGTGGCGGCCATCATCCTGGCGGCCGGGGTGCAGGCGGCCAGGAGCGCCGTGGAACGCATTTTTCACCCGGAGGACCTGGAGGTCACCTGGGCGGCGGTGATTGTGCTGGTGCTGTCTATCCTGGTGAAGGTGTACATGGGGTATTTTAACCGCCGTCTGGGACGCAAGCTCCGGTCCGAGACCATGCTCATGGCCGGCAGGGACGCCCTGAACGACACCGTATCCACCGGGCTGGCCCTGCTGTGCCTGGTGCTGTACCGGGTCAGCGGCTGGAATCTGGACGCCTATGCCGGCTTGGTGGTAGCGTTTCTCATCCTGCGCACCGGGTTCCAGGGTGGGAAGGAGACCTTGTCCCAGCTGCTGGGGAAGAAGCCGGAACCGGAGACCGTGAAAAAAATTGAGGAGATCGTGATGTCCTTTCCGGAGATCCTGGGGATCCATGACATGGTCATCCACGACTACGGCCCCGGCCGGTTTCACGTATCCCTGCACGCGGAGGTGGACGGCAGCGGGGACATCTATGCCCTGCATGACGCCATCGACCGGGCCACCTTGGAGCTGGAGGAAAAGCTCCACTGCCACGGCGTCATCCACATGGACCCGGTGGACATATGGGACGAGCAGGTGGCGGCGCTGCGGGAAGAGACGGAGAGCTGCCTCCGGGAGCTGGATCCCCAGCTGCAGATGCACGATTTCCGGGTGGTGCCCGGCCCCAGCAAGACCAACCTGATTTTCGATGTGGTGGCGCCCTTTGGATACCGCCTGACGGACGAGGAGCTGCGCCGGGTCATCCAGGAGCGGGTCCAGGAGTGCCAGCCCCAGTGCCAGTGCATCATCCAGGTGGATAAGGCCTACGCCTGAACCGACTGTCCCGCCGGGTTGTCCCCGGCGGGACAGTCGGCCGGAAAGGGCTTGACGTTTCCCGCCGGCCGTGGTACACTGAACGTTGCCAAACCGAATACGGCTTATCAAGAGAGGTGGAGGGAACGGCCCTGTGAAGCCCGGCAACCTGCGGAGATGATCCGAAAGGTGCCAAATCCGTCGGCGGAAGTCGAAAGATAAGATTTTTATCGCTCCGCCGTAAGGCGAGGCGATTTTCTATTATGGGGAGGAAACACAATGGGCAACTATCTATTCACATCCGAGAGCGTGACCGAGGGTCACCCCGACAAGATCTGCGACCAGATCTCCGACGCGGTACTGGACGCCATTTTGGAGAAGGACCCCAACGGCCATGTGGCCTGCGAGTGCACGGCCACCACAGGTATGGTCTTTGTCATGGGGGAGATCACCACCAATTGCTACGTAGACATACCCCGCATTGCACGGGACGTGATCCGGGAGATTGGCTACGACCGGGCGAAATTTGGGTTTGACTGCGACACCTGCGCGGTGCTGACCAACATTGACGAGCAGTCCGGGGACATTGCCATGGGCGTAAACCGGTCCCTGGAGATGAAGGAAGGGCAGGGGGACCAGGACTACACCAACGGCGCGGGGGATCAGGGGATGATGTTCGGCTATGCCTGTGACGAGACGCCGGAACGGATGCCTCTGCCCATCTGGCTGGCTCACCGGCTGGCCCGGCGGCTGGCCCAGGTGCGCAAGGAGGGCCTGCTGCCCTACCTGCGGCCCGACGGCAAGACCCAGGTGACCGTGGAATACGACCGGGAGAACCGGCCGGTACGGGTGGATACGGTGGTGATCTCCACCCAGCACGCCCCGGAGGTACCTCTGGAGCAGATCCGGGAGGACATGATCCGCTACGTGGCGCTGCCGGAGATCCCGCCGGAGCTGAACCACGGGGACATCCGCTTTTTCGTCAATCCCACGGGCCGGTTTGTCATCGGCGGGCCCCAGGGGGACTCGGGGCTTACGGGCCGGAAGATCATCGTGGACACCTACGGCGGAAGCGCCCCTCACGGCGGCGGCGCGTTCTCCGGCAAGGACCCCACCAAGGTGGACCGCAGCGGGGCCTACGCCGCCCGGTGGGTGGCCAAGAACGTGGTGGCGGCGGGCCTGGCCCGGCGCTGCCAGGTGCAGCTGGCCTACGCCATCGGCGTGGCCCGGCCGGTGAGCGTGAACATCACCACCTTCGGCACCGGCGCCGTATCCGATGAGAAGCTGGAGAGGGCGGTCAACCAGGTCTTCGACCTGCGGCCCACCGCCATCATCCATGACCTGGACCTGCGCCGGCCCATCTACCGCCGGCTGGCGGCCTACGGCCACATGGGCCGGGAGGACCTGGACGTGCGCTGGGAGCGCACGGACCGGGTGGAGGAGCTGAAAAAGGCCGTGGCGGCGGAATAAACCGCTCCGGCGTTTTCCCATACTAACAGGGGCCGCAGGCCCGGAAAGGAGCTGTCATTATGCAGGAAGAAATGCTGAAAGGGCTTCTCGCCCGGCGGAGCATCCGGAAATTCCGGCCGGAGCAGATCAAGGAGGAGGAGCTGCAGGCCGTTTTGCAGGCGGGCATGAACGCCCCCAACGCCAAGGGCCGGCAGATCCCCATTATCGTGGTGGTACAAAAGCCGGAGGAGGTCAAGGCCGTAAAGGAGCTCAACGCCCGCTTTACCCAGAATCCGGGAGCGGACCCGTACTACGGAGCGCCCACGGTCCTGCTGGTGCTGGTACCACGGGATGAGCCGCTGGGCCCCCTGGACGGGGCGGCGGTGCTGACCAACCTGTGCAACGGCGCCTACGCCGCCGGACTGGGCTCCTGCTGGATCAACCGGCCGCAGATGATGTTTGACTCGGAGGAGGGCAAGCAGATGCTCCAGCGCTGGGGCATTCAGGGGGACTGGGCCGGCGTGGGGTCTGTGGCCCTGGGATACCCGGCCGTGGACCTGCCTGCCGCCGCGCCCCGGAAGGCGGACTACTGCCGCTACGTGCGGTAACCGGTACCGGGCACGTCAAAAACCGGGCCTTTCGCCTAATGGCGAAAGGCCCGGTTTTTATTGCGCCCCGGCGGCGGGTCAGAGGCTGGGGATTACCAGCCCCTCCGGTCCGTTTTCCGTGAGAAGGAAGGAGGGGCCGGGACAGCGCAGGACCCGGGGGAACCGGGCGGCAAAGGCGTCTACGGTGTCCAAAACGGGGAACCCAAAGGCTTCCGACCGGTAGTGCATGGGGACCAGGGCCCGGGGGCGGGCCAACTCCGCCACGGCAAAGGCCTCCGCCTCCCCGATGGTGTAGAAACCGCCTATGGGCAGGAGCATAAGGTGACAGCCCTGGACCAGGGAGAGGATCTCCTGGTCCGGGATACAGCCCAGATCTCCCATATGGGCCACCCGCAGGGCGCCGAAGGAGAACAGACGCACCGTATTCATCCCCCGCAGGGCGCCGCCCTGGCTGTCGTGGGGGCAGACCGCCTCGCTCACGGAGAAATCCGGTGGCGGGGCCTGGCGGGTAAGGCGGACGTAGTCCCGCCGGTTGTGATCGTCGTGTTCATGGCTGCAGTAGACGGCCCCCGCGCTCTGGCGCAGAGGCGGCAGGCCGGGCACCATGCCGTCGGCGTAGGGATCGGTCACCAGGCTCCAGCCCCGGTACTCCATGCGAAAGGCGGCGTGGCCCAGCCAAGTGACGCTGACGGGCTCGTTCATTTTAACATTCCTCCCATTTCGTTGCTTACGGCTTCCCGGGCGGCCTCCAGCAGAGCGGGCCTCTGGTTGGGAAGCTCCTCATCCAGCACCTTCTCCAGCAGGGAGGCCAGCACCCGGCCCAGGGCGGGTCCCGGGGCCATACCCAGGGCCAGCAGATCCTCGCCCCCCACCGCCAGGTCCTTTACGGACAGGCACGGGGGCTCGGCCAACAGGGCGGCCACGGCGGCGGCGTCCTCCGCGGCCATAGCCAGCAGCCGTTCCCGGGCGGCAGGGGCGTGGGCGGCGGCGTCCGCCCGGCGCACGTCCAGCAGCCGCAGCAGGTTTTCCTCCCCCATCCGGGCCAGGAGCCGGCGCAGGGCCCGCCGGGTGTGGCCGGTGCGCATCTCGTGGTTTTCCACCAGGCACACCACGTCCCGGCGCAGGGCGCCGGCGCAGCGCAGGCGGTTCAGGGCGGCCTCCGCGATCCGGGCCCCCTCCGCCGGATGGCCGTAAAACCGGCCCCGGCCGGTTTCCGGGTCCCGGGTGAAGGTGGCCGGCTTGCCGCTGTCGTGAAAGAGCATGGTCAGGCGGACCGCCGGTTCCGGCACGGCGGCTTCCACCGCCCGGGCCGTGTGGCCCCATACGTCCCAGCAGTGGGCTTCCGGCCGGTGCTGCTGGAACCCCTCCATGGGAGCCAGCTCCGGCAGGACGGCGAAAAGAATCTCCGGGTACTCCAACAGCACCCGGCCCGCCCCCGGGGCGCACAGGATCCCCAGAAGCTCCTCCAGCACCCGCTCAGCGGACACGGTCGCCAGTAACGCCCGGTCCTGGCGGGCGGCCGCCGCCGTGGAAGCCTCCAGCCGGAACCCCAGCCGGGCGGCAAAACGAAGGCCGCGCAGGATCCGCAGCGGGTCCTCCCGGAACCGGGCGGCGGCGTCCCCCACGCAGCGCAGAATCCCCGCGCCCAGGTCCGCTCTTCCGCCGAAAGGGTCCCGCAGGCCCCGGCGGGGATGGTAGGCCATGGCGTTTACGGTGAAATCCCGGCGGGCCAGGTCCTCCTCCAGCCGGGCCACGAACTCCACGCCGTCCGGATGCCGCCGGTCGGTATACGCCCCGTCCCGGCGGAAGGTGGTGATCTCCAGAGGGCCGTCCGGGGTCAGGAGGGTGACGGTGCCGTGCTTCCGGCCGGTCTCCAGCAGGCGCTCCCCGGCAAAGCAGGCCAGCACCTGCTCCGGCGCGGCGGCGGTGCACAGATCCCAGTCGTGGGGGGACAGGCCCAGAAGGGCGTCCCGGACACAGCCGCCCACCGCCCAGCTCTCCCAGCCGGCTGCCTCCAG
>CALWYY010000127.1 GCA_944385885.1 uncultured Oscillospiraceae bacterium
GGCTTTTTTGGAGCTGCTGACCAGATTCGAACTGGTGACCTCATCCTTACCAAGGATGCGCTCTACCGCCTGAGCTACAGCAGCAAACGTATTGCCCCCTGCAGAGGGGGCAATGGCGACCGAGAAGGGACTTGAACCCTCGACCTCTAGCGTGACAGGCTAGCGTTCTAACCGACTGAACTACTCGGCCTTAAGGCTTGCTTAGTATACGAAATTTGCGGGGGTTTGTCAAGCCCCCTTTTTCTTTTTTTCACGATTTTTCCTTTGCGGCTTTCTCTTGTCATAAAGGGCTAAATCATGTATACTAACAAGGTTACTTCACGCCTTATGGCGATACTACGGACATCAGGTGGGGCTCGACGTGAGAGACAGCATTTACATCAAAGGCGCCCGGGAGAACAATCTGAAAAACATCGACGTGGAGATACCGCGGGAAAAACTGGTGGTATTCACCGGCGTATCCGGCTCTGGGAAATCCACCCTGGCTTTTGACACAATCTATGCCGAGGGCCAGCGGCGGTATGTGGAATCCCTGTCCTCCTACGCCCGGATGTTTTTGGGGCAGATGGAAAAGCCCGATGTGGATTACATTGAGGGACTGTCTCCCGCCATCTCCATCGACCAGAAAACCACCAGCCGCAATCCCCGATCCACCGTGGGGACGGTAACGGAGATCTACGATTATCTGCGCCTGCTGTGGGCCCGGGTGGGCACGCCTCACTGCCCCCGCTGCGGGCGGGAGATCCGGCAGCAGACCATCGACCAGATTATGGACCAGATCATGGCTCTGCCGGAGAACACCCGGGTACAGATCCTGGCGCCGGTGGTGCGGTCTCGGAAGGGAGAGCACGTGCGCGTCTTTGAGGACGCACGGAAGAGCGGCTATGTCCGGGTGCGGGTGGATGGAAGCCTGTATGAGCTGTCGGAAGAGATCCGTCTGGATAAGAATAAGAAGCATAGCATTGAGATCGTGGTGGACCGGCTGGTGATCCGGCCGGACGCCCGCCGCCGCCTGACGGATTCCGTGGAGACGGCCGCCGCCCTGGGAGGGGGATTGGTGATCGTCCACCTGCCGCAGGAGGACCGGGAGCTTTCCTTTTCCCAGAATTATGCCTGCGAAGAGTGCGGCATTTCCATCGAGGAGCTGTCTCCCCGCTCCTTTTCCTTTAACAACCCCTACGGGGCCTGTCCGGCCTGCACGGGCCTGGGTACCCAGCTGCGGGTAAATCCGGATCTGATCCTGCCAAACCCCAACCTGTCCATCCTGGATGGGGGCATCGTGGCCTCCGGCTGGGGAAACGTCCGGGGGGATACCATCTCCCGGATGTACTTTGAGGCCCTGTCGAAGAAATACCATTTCCGCCTGGACCAGCCCATCCGGGACCTGTCGGAAGAGGCGCGTCACGCGATTCTGTACGGTACGGGCGGAGAGAAGCTCACGCTCCACTACAACCAGGAACGGGGGACCGGCACCCTGCACCAGCCCTTTGAGGGGATTGCGGCTAACCTGGAGCGGCGGTACCGGGAGACCCAGAGCCCGGCCATGCGCAGCGAAATCGAGCAATGCATGGCCGAGTGGCCCTGCCCGGAATGCGGCGGACGCCGCCTGCGTCCGGAGGCTCTGGCGGTGACGGTGGGCGGATTGAACATCGCCCAGTTCTGCGAGCTGCCGGTAACGGAGGCGCTGCGGTTTCTGGACCGGGCGGAGGGGGAACTGAACCGGACCCAGCTGCTTATCGCCGGGCGTATTCTCAAGGAGATCCGGGCCCGGCTGGGCTTTTTGCAGAGCGTCGGCCTGCAGTATCTGACCCTGTCCCGCACGGCCGCCACCTTGTCCGGGGGAGAGGCGCAGCGCATTCGGCTGGCCACCCAGATCGGCTCTTCCCTGATGGGGGTTCTGTATATCCTGGATGAACCAAGCATCGGCCTGCACCAGCGGGATAACGAAAAGCTTTTGAAAACCCTGGAGCAGCTCCGGGACATGGGCAATACCCTTGTGGTGGTGGAGCACGACGAGGACACCATCCGGGCGGCGGATTATATTGTGGACATCGGCCCCGGAGCGGGGGTGCATGGGGGAGAGGTGGTAGCCCAGGGGACGGTGGAGGATATCTGCGCCTGCCCGCGGAGCATCACCGGCGACTACCTCAGCGGCCGCCGCCATATCCCCCTGCCGGCCGTCCGGCGCCCGGGGAACGGGAAGGCGCTTGTCGTCCGGGGCGCGGAAGAGAACAACTTGAAGAAAATCGATGTGGCGTTCCCGCTGGGGACGTTCCTGTGCGTCACGGGCGTATCAGGCTCCGGAAAATCCTCCCTGGTCAACGAGGTGCTCTACAAGACCCTGGCGGCGGAGAAAATGCGTACCAAGGCCCGGCCCGGCCGCTGCGCCGGCATGGAGGGGATGGAACACATTGACAAGGTGATTGCCATTGACCAAAGCCCCATCGGGCGTACGCCCCGGTCCAATCCCGCCACCTATACGGGGCTGTTCAACGATATCCGGGAGCTGTTTGCCTCCACCAGGGACGCCGCTGTCCGGGGGTATGGGGCGGGGCGGTTTTCCTTTAACGTGCGGGGCGGGCGGTGCGAGGCCTGCGCCGGGGACGGCCTTTTAAAAATCGAAATGCATTTCCTCCCGGATGTGTACGTCCCCTGCGACGTGTGCAAGGGGAAGCGGTATAACCGGGAGACGCTGGAAGTGCGCTACAAGGGAAAGAACATCGCCGATGTGCTGGATATGACAGTAGAGGAAGCCTACGGCTTTTTTGAGAACCTGCCCCGGCTCCGGCCAAAACTGCAGACGCTGATGGATGTGGGGCTGGACTATATCAAGCTGGGCCAGTCCTCCACCACCCTTTCCGGGGGAGAGGCCCAGCGGGTGAAGCTGGCCACGGAGTTGTCCCGCCGGAGCACCGGGAACACGGTGTACGTGCTGGACGAACCAACCACGGGCCTGCACATGGCGGATGTGCATAAGCTCATCGATGTCCTGCAGCAGCTGGTGGAATCCGGCAATACGGTCATTGTCATCGAGCACAATCTGGACGTGATCAAGTGCGCGGATTATATCATCGACCTGGGCCCGGAGGGCGGGGACGAGGGCGGCCGGGTGGTGTACGCCGGCACGCCGGAGGGCTGCGCGGCCTGTCCCGAGAGCGCCACCGGCCGGTTTCTGAAACCGATCCTGGATACGGAACCGCGGTAACCTGTGCCCTGCCCGCGCATAGAATAGGGCGGGAGGGGATGGGCGTGGCGGGAACGTGGCTGGCAGTGTTTTTGATCTCGGCGGGAGCCGTTCTGCTGATTTGGCTGCTGCGGGGGGTGCTGCTGACGCCGGTGCCCCGGGGGCGGCACCAGGATGTGACGATCCATCTGCGCGTTACGGGTCCGTCGCCGGAGCTGGAGGCCACCGTGGACGGCCTTCTGTGGCTGCTGGCGGACGGAGTGCTTCCCGGGCGCATTGTTTTGGAGGATAACGGCATGGACGAGGATACCCGGCAGATCGCCCAGCGCCTGGCCAGGGACAACGGGAAAGTGACGGTATGGACGAGAGATATGGATTGGAATTGACTGGTACGGTCAAAAGTGTGATATTCCAGAACGAAGAAAACGGCTATACCGTACTGCGGCTGGACGTGGGGGGAGAGGAGCCTGTGACGGTGGTAGGCTGCCTGCCGTTTGCGGCCCCGGGCGAGGGATTGTGGGTGGAAGGGACCTGGGAAATGCATCCCAGCCACGGGCAGCAGTTCAAGGCGGCCTCCGCCCGGCGGAGCCTCCCTGTGGGGGACAGGCACATCTATGAGTATCTGGCCTCTGGGGCGGTAAAGGGCATTGGACCGGCCACGGCATCGGTACTGGTTACCCGTTTTGGAGCCCGGACGCTGGAGGTCCTGGGGGAGGAACCGGACAAGCTGGCCCAGATCCGGGGCATCAGCCCCCGGCGGGCCCGGGAGATGTCGGAGGCGTTTCGCCGCCAGACGGGGATACGCCTGCTGATGGAGTTTCTGGCGTCCAACGGCCTGAAACCGGAGTACGCCATGCGCCTATATCGTTTTTATGGGGACGGGGCGCTGGAGCTGGTGAAAGCAAATCCCTACCTGCTGGCCTCCGACCGGATTGGCGGGCGGTTTGACGAGGCGGACGCCCTGGCCCTGTCTCTGGGCATGGAGGAGGACAGCCCCCAGCGTATATCCGCCGCTTTGATTTTTGAGATGGTCTATAACCTGAATAACGGCCATAGTTTTTTGCCCCGGGAGAAGCTGGTGGCTGCCACCTGCCAGCTTATCGGCGCAGAGGCCGAGGACGCCCAGGACTGCCTGGACGTGCTGGCCGACGAGGGCGAGGTGGTGATCCAGCCGGTGGCGGGGGTGACGGCCGTGTATCTGCGCCGCCTGTTCGAGGCGGAGGAGTATACCGCCCGCCGGCTCCGGGCCATGGCAGGAGAGGTCCTGTCCCAGAAAACAGACCCGGGGGAACTGGTGGAGCGGCTGGAGCGGCAGCTGGGCATCCGCTATGCGCAAGGGCAGAGGGAGGCCATTGCCTTGGCCGCCACCCGCAGGCTGCTGGCCTTGACGGGGGGGCCCGGCACGGGCAAGACCACGGCCATCCGGGGGATTCTGGCCCTGCTGGACGGCTTGGGGTTGAGCTGCCTGCTGGCCGCCCCCACGGGCCGGGCCGCCAAGCGGATGACGGAGCTCACGGGCCGGGAGGCCTTTACTATCCACCGGCTGCTGGAGGCCGCCTGGGCGCCGGGGGGCGATGAGGTGGTCTTTCGCCGGGATGAGAAGAACCCGCTGCGCTGCGGGGCGGTGATTCTGGACGAGTGCTCTATGGTGGACATTACCCTGATGCAGGCGCTGCTGCGGGCTCTGCCGCCGGAGTGCCGGCTGGTTTTGGTGGGGGACTCGGACCAGTTGCCCAGCGTGGGACCGGGGAGCGTGTTCTGGGACGTGCTGCGTTCGGGCACGGTGTCGTCGGTGCGCCTGACGGAGGTGTTCCGGCAAAGCGGCCAGAGCCGCATCGTACGCAACGCGCACAGTATCAACCGGGGAGAGCACCCGGACCTGCGGGAGAATACGGGAGACTTCTTTTTCCTGCGCCGGAGCGTGGGGGAAAAGACGGTGTCCACCATCCTGGACCTGTGCCGGGACAGGCTGCCCAGGAGCATGGGCTTCGCCCCTGGGGAGATCCAGGTCCTCACGCCGTCTCGCCGGGGCGAGACGGGTACATATGCCTTGAACGCCCGGCTCCAGGAGGCGCTCAATCCCGCCAGCCCGGAGAAAAAAGAAAAAAAGTTCGGTGAAACCGTGTTCCGGGAGGGGGACAGGGTGATGCAAATCCGAAATAATTATGATATAGTATGGACAAAAGGCGGCCGGGCCGCCGGGGAGGGCGCGGGCGGCGCCCCGGAAGAGGCCGGAGCCGGGATCTTCAACGGGGATGTGGGGTATATTCGGCGCATCGACCCGGAAAATGAGCTTGTGTGGATCGACTTTGACGAGAAGCTGGCCGCCTACGGGTTTGAACAGCTGGGAGAGCTGGACCACGCCTTTGCCATGACGGTGCATAAGAGCCAGGGCTCTGAGTACCGGGCGGTGGTTTTGGCGGCGGGACGGGCTCCGGCCCGGCTGCTGAGCCGGGATCTTTTGTACACGGCGGTTACCCGGGCACGGGAGATGCTGGTGGTGGTGGGGGATCCCAGCGTGGTGGACGCCATGATTGACAATGGCCGCAAGACCCGGCGGTACACCGGGCTGCGGGCCCGGCTGACGGGTGAGGTGTGACATGAGAGCGGTCGCCTGGCTGTGGGATTTGCTGTTTCCGCCCAAGTGCGCGTTTTGCGGGCGTGTTCTGGAGGAGAGCGGGACGGGTATTTGCCCAGGCTGCCGGGATGCCCTGCCGGTGACGGGAGACGGCTACCGGCGAAAGGCGGATTTCCTCCAGACGGTGGTGGCGCCGCTGTATTACGAAGGCGCGGTGCGCCGTTCCCTCCTGCGCTATAAGTTTCAGGGCGTATCCAGCCTGGCGGAAGCCTACGGACCGCTGGTGGCCGGCAAGGTGGCTGGTTTTCCGGACCTGGCCTTTGACCGAATTACCTGGGTCCCGCTGAGCCGGCGGCGGGAACGCCGCCGGGGCTACGACCAGGCCCGGCTTTTGGCGGAGGTGGTGGCCCGGTCTCTGGAACGGGAGGCAGAGCCGCTGCTGGAAAAGGTGCGGGACGTGCCGCCCCAATCGGGGGCCGGCTCCCCGGAGAAACGCCGGGCCAATATCTCCGGCTGCTACCGGGTGCGCCGGCCGGACCGGGTGGCGGGAGCGCGGATCCTGCTGGTGGACGACATCGTCACCACCGGCGCTACCATGTCGGAGTGCGCCAGGGTCCTGATGTTGGCGGGAGCGGAAGCGGTTGTGGGTGCGGCGCTGGCCTGCGGCCGGGAATAAGATAGAAAAAACCGTGCATGATAGCACTTTGAGGAGACTGAGTATGATCTTTTTCGTAGAACGGGACATTGCCATTGATCTGGGGACCGATACCACGCTGGTGTACGTAAGCGGTAAAGGCATCCGCCTGCGGGAGCCTACCATCGTGGCGGTGGACAAGCAGGATGGACATATGCTTAAAATCGGGGAGGATGCCCGGAAAATGCTGGGACGCACACCGGCCAATATTGTGGCGGTGCACCCCATCACCGCCGGGGTCATTTCCGACTACGACATGACTACCGTCATGCTCCGGGAACTGATCCGGCGGATCACCAGCTTCAGCCTGTTCAAACCCCGGGTGCTGGTGTGCGTGCCGGGGAGCATTTCCGGCGTGGAGGAGCGCGCGATTCTGGACGCCGTGATCGAGGCCGGCGGACGGAAGGTGTATCTGGTGGAATCCGCCGTGGCGACAGCCGTGGGCGCCGGCCTGGACGTGGGCCGGCCCGACGGCCATATGATCGTGGATATTGGCGGCGGTACCACTGAGGCAGCGGTGGTATCTCTCAGCGGCGTGGTGGAGTCGGAATCCATCAAGATCGCTGGATCGTCCTTTGACGAGGCCATAATCAAGTACATACGGCGCAAGCATAACCTGCTCATCGGCGCCCGGACGGCCGAGGAGCTGAAAAAGAGCATCGGCTGCGTCCGGCCCCGGCCGGAGGTGGGATACGAGGAGGTCAAGGGCCGCTGCCTAATGACCGGCCTTCCCCGGAGCATCACCGTCAACTCCGACGAGATGGCCGAGGCCATGGAGGAACCCATGGAGACCATCCTGGAGACCATCCATATGGTGCTGGAGAGGACCCCGCCGGAGCTGGTGGGGGACATCTCGGAAAACGGCATCGTCATGTCCGGCGGCGGGAGCCTGCTGTACGGCATTGACCGGTTGGTGAGCGAGCGCACGGGCATTGAGGCCCACGTGGTGGACGACGCCCTCTCCTGCACCGCCTACGGCGCCGGCCGGATGCTCAGCCGCCTGGACGACATGAAGGACGGCATGATCAATTTTGCCCGGCGCAAGCAGCTGGATGCCTGAGATACCGCCGGAAAATAACGAGAAATGGCGCAGGCCGCCCGCCAGGAGCCGCGCGCCTGCAACGAGCCGCTTCCCATCCGGGAAGCGGCTCTCCGTTTTTATCCATGGACTTGTCTCCGGTATCCCGGCGGGTATTCCCGCTTTACCGCCATCCGTCGCTTCCTTTCCGTTCCGCCCGGCATTTCCGCCTTTTTCAGCGCCCCCTGCCCCCCTGGGCCCGGTGCCCGCTCTCCCGACGATTTTCTCCCGATGCCCGCAGGAATTTTCTCCGCCCCTGTCCGCGCCGGCGAGGCCCCCGGCACCGCCCGAAAGCCCCCGTCCATTTCCGGCCATTTCCAGGGCCAAAGATCCAGGAAGCAACAGCGGGGAACGACCGCATTTCCGTGAGAGACATAATATTATTTACGTAAACAAAACCGCCGCCGGACAACGTGTGGGGACGCGCCTCCGGCGGCGGTAAAGGAGGTATGGCATACAATATGTCTGTCAAGGAAAAAGCATTGGAACTGCAAAAGAGTTTCCGGCTCCGGGAGAATCCCCTCCATCGCCCGGCGGTACGGAGGGCGGCGGCCCTTGGGGCCCATTTTCTACTGGGGTTTGTCACGGGAAGCGTGCGGATCCTGGAGAACTGGGGGCCATTTGGGGTGGCTATGGCGGCCAGGGCGGGCGGTGGATTGGGCGGGCTCATGTGCGTACTCGGGGCGGGAACGGGCTATGTTTTGTCGGGAGGCTTTGACTGGGGCCTGCGGTACATAGCGGCGCTGCTTCTGGTATACACCGCCGCTTTCATCCTGCGGGACAGTGGCCTGGGCAGAAAGAACTGGTTTATGCCTTTGGCAGCGGGGGCTGCGGCGGCAGGAACCGGCGCCCTGGCGCTGGTAGGGGCCGGGGGAGCGGTGGAGGAACTGGTGTATCTGGCGGCGGAGGCGCTGATCACCGGCCTGTCGGCGTATCTGTTTGCCCTGGCCCTGGCGCCGGACAGCCCTTTGCAGATGGAGGACGAGGAAATGCGCCGCCAGGCAGGGACGGTGCTGATCCTTGCCTGCGTCCTGATGGCCCTGGCCCGGGTAACGGTGCTGGACGTAATATGCCTGGGACGGCTGGTGGCGGTGCTGGCGGTAATGACAGCGGCTTTCGGTGCAGGCCCGGCCGCCGGGGCGGCGGCGGGCGTGGTAGCCGGGACGGCGGTGGATCTGGTGCGGGGCGGTATGCCGTTGTTTACAGTCTGCTACGGGTTTGCGGGTCTGATTTCCGGGACCATGAGCCGGCAGGGGAGGCTTCTGTTTGTGCTGAGCTTTGCCGCGGCCAACACGCTGAGCGTGTTCTGGAGCTGGAATCTGGAAAGCAACCTGCCGGCCCTGTACGAGTGTTTTGCGGCTTCGGTAATCTTTCTGCTGATTCCGGCCCGGGGCATGTCCGCGGCGGTGCTGGCGGTGCAGAAGCCCGCCCTGGGAAGCGGCGAGACGGGCCTGCGCCGGTATACGGCCCAACGTACCAGGGAGCTGGCGGATGCATTCCGGGAGCTGTACGAGACGGTACGCCAGAGCGCGGAGGCCAATACCAACGACGCGGATGTGGCTACGGTCTACGACCGGGCGGCGGAGTCGGTTTGCTCCGGCTGCCGGCAGAAAAGCGTGTGCTGGAACCAGGAATACATGGACACGCTTACCATCCTCAACGACGCCACCGCCGCCATGCAGGCTCGGGGGCATCTGGAGCTGTCGGACCTGCCGGAGCGGTTCCGGGAGCGGTGCGCCTCGGCGGAGGCGTTCCAGAGCGCGGTGAACGCGGAGCTGCGGGCGTCCATCTACCGCCGGCGGCTGAAGGCCCGGCTGGAGGAGAACCGCTGCGCGGCCTACGGCCAATACCGGTATCTGGCGGGGGTGCTGGATGCGGTGGCGGAGGACCTGAAAAACGCGGCGGGGCCGGATGCCCTGGCGGAGAGGCGGCTGCTGCGCTATCTCAACGCCCGGGACATTGACGCGGACGTGGCCGTGTTCCGGGACCAGAGCGGGCGGCTGCGGGCGGTTATCGAGAGCGCCCGGCTGTCCCTGCTGTTCCGGGAGACGGAGTACATGGACAAGATATCCGCTCTCCTGGGGGCCCGGATGTGCCGCCCGGCCAGCGCCAACCGGACGGAAGGGCGGCTGGTGCTGCTGGAGGCGGAGCCCCTGGCCGTATCCGTGGGGGTGGCGGCCATGAAGAAGGAAGGGGAACCGGTATCCGGGGACCGGGGCACGTATTTCAAGACCGAGCAGGGGGTGCTGTGCGTCCTGCTGTCCGATGGGATGGGCAGCGGGGAGAAGGCGGCCAGGGAATCTATCTCCGCCGTGCGCATCCTGGAACGGTTTCTCCGGGCGGGGGTGGAGCCGGGAACGGCTATGAAGATCCTCAATTCGGTGATGCTTCTGAAGAACGGGGATCACTGGGGCTACGCCACCGTGGATCTGATGTGCATAGACCTGTTTACGGGCCAGACCGGCTTTTATAAGTACGGCGCAGCGCCCTCCTATATCCGCACGGGCAAGACGGTGCGCCGGGTACGGGGCGTGTCCATGGCAGCAGGGGTGCTGGCCGGGGAGGGGGAGCCGCCGGATGTGGTGCGCATGCGCCTGAAACCGGGCGGCGTGGCCCTGATCGCCAGCGACGGGGTGGTCACCCGGGAGGACGACGGCTGGGTCCGGGAGATGCTGGCGGAGTTTGACGGCAGCGATACCCGGGAGTTTGCCCGCAGCGTTATACGGAAGGCCGGGGCGCTGTACGGGTATACCGACGACATGACCGTGCTGGTAGTCCGGGTGGAGGAGAGGAAATGACGGGAAAGCAACGGCTTCGGGGCCTTTTTCCCCTAAAAAAGAACGGCCGGAACAAGAATAAGAAGGAGGCCGGACGGTTATCCTTGGAAATAGACAAACCAATGGATAGGGAAGGAGGCGGCCTGGTGGTAAAGGGAATATCCAAACGGGTGATCGTGGTCAAATCCCCGGACCCGCGGATTTTTGAGCAGGCGATCTTTATCATTCGGGAGGATTTTGCCGGGCAGGCGGGGGTGAGCAACAAAGAGGTTCTGCGTCAGGCCCGGCGGGCGGCGGACAGCTATCTGCGGGGCGGTTGCCGGTTTCCGGGGCGGCTGCTGGCCAGCTTCCGAGGCCCCCTGTACGCGGCGGCCGGCGCGGCGGCAACGGGCCTTGCGTGGCTGGCGGTAAACCTGGTGCGGCTGTGAAAGGGAACGCACCGTCCCTATTTTAGCGGGGACGGTGCGTTTTTCTTGTCAAAACCGGTTGCACGGGCCGGGAGAGAATGGTACTATACGCATAGACTATAACCGGGAGGTATGCCATATGCATCATATCCACGATATCGGTCTTGCGCCCCAGGGAGAGGAGAAAATCCGCTGGGTGGCGCAGCACATGCCGGTGCTGGGAGCCATTGCGGAGGATTTTCGCCGGGATCAGCCATTCAAGGGGCTGAAGATCACGCTGTCGGTACACCTGGAGGCCAAGACGGCCTGGCTGTGCCGGGTGCTGGAGATGGGCGGGGCGCAGATGCACGTCACCGGCAGCAACCCCCTGTCCACCCAGGACGACGTGGCGGCGGCTCTGGCCGCCGGCGGGATGGACGTCCACGCCGTCCACGGCGTGAGCCAGGAGGAATACGACCGGGACCTGTGCGCCGTGCTGGAGGCGGGGCCAAACATTATCATTGACGACGGAGGAGACCTGGTGGAGCGGATGCACAGCCGCTTTCCCCACCGGATCCCCCAGGTGATCGGCGGCTGCGAGGAGACCACCACCGGTATCCTGCGCCTGAAAGCCATGGACAGGGCGGGGACGCTCCGCTTCCCCATGGTGCTGGTGAACGACGCAGATTGCAAACACCTGTTTGACAACCGGTACGGTACCGGCCAATCCGTCTGGGACGGCATCATGCGGACCACCAACCTTATCATCGCCGGCAAGACCGTGGTGGTGGGCGGGTACGGCTGGTGCGGGAAGGGAGTGGCCCTGCGTGCCGCCGGCCTGGGCGCCCAGGTGATTGTGACCGAGGTGGACCCCATCCGGGCCATTGAGGCCCACATGGACGGCTATACGGTGATGCCCATGGAGCAGGCGGCGGAGAAGGGCGATATTTTTGTGACCGTCACCGGCTGCGACGGCGTCATCCGCCGGGAGCATTTCTCCCGGATGAAAGACGGGGCCATCCTGACCAATGCCGGGCACTTTGACGTAGAGGTGGACATGAAGGGCCTGCGGGAACTGGCGGTGAGCCACTACACCGCCCGGCAGAATATCCAGGGCTATACCCTGCCCAACGGCCGCACCCTGTTTGTTCTGGCGGAAGGCCGGCTGGTGAACCTGGCCTCTGGGGACGGGCACCCGGCGGAGATTATGGACATGAGCTTCGCCGTCCAGGCTTTGGGAGCCCGGTGGCTGGCCGACCACCGGGATGGGCTGCGCCCCGGGGTGATCCAGGTGCCCCGGGAGATCGACGAGGCCATCGCCCGGAAAAAGCTGGAGACCCTGAACATATCCATCGATTCCCTGTCTCCGGAGCAAAAGGAATACCTAGGCTGCTGAATTTTGGAAACCTCCCCGTCCCGGCCGGCGCCGGGGCGGGGAGCGGGACGAAAAAAGTGAAAATAGCTCTTTACATTCCCGGAAAGGTTTGCTATAATAGCAAGGCTTTGGGAAATTTGATATGCGCCAGTAGCTCAGCTGGATAGAGTGTCGGCCTCCGGAGCCGAAGGTCGTGGGTTCGAATCCCGCCTGGCGTGCCACGTCGGAGCAAAGTTCGCTTTGCTCCGGCGTTTTTTTATGCCTGTGGCAGAAAGACGTCATCCGCCGCTCCCTGCTCCTCCTGCCCAAACCGGATCCGCTTTGCTGGCCCCGGTTCGGTTTTCGGGTGCAAACCCGCTGGCCACTGTGTCTATTTCTGCAAAAACAGTTAAGTCGGAGCAAGCGGTATATGGCTTGCTCCGACTTTTTTGCAAAGAGAGCGGGACCTTACCAGGCGCTCTGCCCGCCGGTGCGCGGAATACGCCCGCACAAAGGCAGGCACTGGCTCCGGCGGCCGGAAAACCCTATTCGCCGCCCAAGCGGCGCAGCCGCTCCGGATCTGTGAGCTCCACCGTCCCCCGGGTGAGGCGTACCATGCCCTCCGCCTGAAAATCCCGGAGCATCCGGGTAACCACCTCCCTGGCCGTACCCAGATGGCTTGCGATCCGCTCGTGGGTCAGGTGCAGCACGGGGCTGCCCTCCAGCGTGCTCTCCTCCGTGAGGAAAGCCGCCAGGCGGCGGTCGAAGCTCTGCCACAGGACCTGTTCCATCCGCCACATGACCTCGGAAAACCGGGAGGAGATCAGTTCATTGACATAGCTGGATATGGCCAGAGAGCTGTCCGCCAGCTCCTTGAACAGCCCCGGGGGGATAATCCACAGCTGCGTGTCCTTCTCTACCTGGATAGTGACGTCAAACTGGATGCTGCGGAGGATGCACGCAGCGGAGAACAGGCAGATGTCCCGGCTGAACAGGCGGTAGAGCGTGATCTCCCGGCCCTCGGGGGAGAGGATCAACGCCCGGAGCTGGCCGTCGCCTACTACCAGAAGACCCAGGCAATCCGCGGAGCCGTTGTGCAAAACAGTGCCTTTACTGGCTTTTTTGGGGACCGCCGCCGCCGCAAGCCGGTTCTGCTGTTCCGGTGTGAGCTTTTCCCAGATGGGGAAACATTCGGCCAGTGTCATTGTCATCCCACCCTTCCAAGAGTACTATAAAAGAAAAGCATTTCCCTGTCAATTGCCAGCGGAGCGCCCGGCGCCGGCGGGGATTTTTCTGTACTTGCGCTATGGGCTGTGGTATGATGGAGCCGGCCGGTATCCGCTTCCGGCCCTGCCCGGGGGCGGGGGCGGAGGGGCCTAAGTACGACGTTCCGGTACCGGCGGAACGGGAAAAGAGGGGTTTTATGGCGATCGATACCAAAAAGAACCTTCGCAGCCAGGTCATGTATTCCGTGTTCGTACGCAACCATAGCCGCCGAGGCACCTTCGAAGGGGTGCGCCGGGACCTGGACCGGATTGCCGGCCTGGGGACGGATATCCTTTGGTTCATGCCCATCCACCCCATTGGGGAGGTAGGGAGAAAGGGGACGTTGGGCTCTCCTTACGCTATCCGGGATTACCGGGCCGTCAACCCGGAATTTGGGGACATGGAGGATTTCCGCCGCCTGGTGGATGCCGTCCATGAGCGGGGGATGAAATGCATCATCGACGTGGTATATAACCACACCTCCCCGGATTCCTGGCTGGCGCAGCACCACCCGGAATGGTTCTATCACCGGCCGGACGGATCGTTCTGCAACCGGATCGGGGACTGGTCGGACGTGATTGACCTGGACTACTCCCAGCCGGCCCTGTGGGACTACCAGATCGAGACGCTGACCCAGTGGGCCGGGCTGGTGGACGGGTTTCGCTGCGACGTTGCCCCCCTGGTGCCCCTGGAGTTCTGGCTCCGCGCCCGGAGGGAGGTGGCCCAGGTACGCCAGGACTGCCTGTGGCTGGCGGAGTCGGTGGAGCCGAAGTTCATAATGAAGGCCCGGGAGGAGGGGGTCCCCATGCTGTCCGACGGGGAGATCTTCCAGGCCTTCGACGTGAGCTACGAGTACGATGTGTACCAAAAGTTCCTGGGGGCCCTTACCGGGGAGAATAGCCTGGAGGAGTACGCCCGGGCGGTGAACCGGCAGGAGTGGATATATCCCGACAACTATGTGAAACTGCGATTTCTGGAAAACCACGACCGGGCCCGGGCCCACTTTCTTGTCCCGGAAGAGAAGGCGCTGGAGAATTGGACGGCGTTTTTGTATTTCCAAAAAGGGCTTGTCCTGCTCTACGGCGGCCAGGAAACCGGCTGCACCCACCGGCCCGGCCTGTTTGACCGGGATCCGGTAGATTGGAGCGCCCGGCCGGATCTGGAGGGGTTGATGACCCGCCTGGCGGGGATTCGCCGCGACCCCCTGTTTGCCGACAGCCGTTATCAGGTGCAGGCGCTGGATGGCGGCATCCTTTTGGCCCGGCACCGGAAAGGCGGCCGGGAACTGCTGGGGGTGTTCAGTACCGCCGGCCGGGCCGGGGCGGTGCCTGTGGACCTGCCCGACGGCCTATATGAGAACCTGGTGGATGGCCGTGCGGTGGAGGTGTATGAGAGAAACCTGTCCTTCCCCGGCGGCCCGGTCATTTTGAAAAACGGCTGACCACTGGGCCGCGGGAATTCCCGGAGCATCGTCCAAAACCGCCCCCGTTTTGCGCGGGTGCTCGTAAGAAAGTAATTCATTCAAAATTACACTTACGTCGTCTGCCGGGCAGAAGCGTCTGACAATATGCACCATATTCGGCGTTTGGCCGGGTGTGGTGCATTTTTAATTGGGTGCAGTCCATGAACTCCATTTGCGGCTGGGCAGAGAAAATTATTAGGAATGAACTGATTTATGTTTGAGATAATCGCCTAAGCAGAGGAAAACTGCTCGGGCGGTTTCAGCGTTTGGAGGTGGAATTATTCATAAGTTTTAGATATAATCCAATTAAATAAGCGGAGAAATATCGTTGCAGTTATAGAAACGACGGGGGGATATCGAAATGAAATGTCCTTACTGTGGAGAAGATATGGAAAAAGGTCTTATACAAAATCAGAATGAACTTGTATGGTTGCCTGGCAATAACAGAAAACTGTTTGTAAGAGCAGAGCTCCATGAAGGAGCGGTTGTCTTGTCAAAGCTATCGTTTCTGAAAGGTTCGGCAGTAACCGCATATATCTGCAAGAAGTGCGAGAAAGTAATCGTTGATTATGCTGACAAAACATCCGACTTTAATGCCCAATAAATCAACCCCATTTTATCGAGAAGTTGAGCCAAAGAGGAAACCCTTAGAACTCTAAAGGCACACTTCTATACTCTCCTGCCGAGAGTATTCGTGTGTCCTGCGGAGCTTTATTCTTTATCGGCAGGAAAACCAGAAGACCGGGAATGTCCCGTCACTTTGTTCCGACAAGGTGGCTACCCCCCCTTGCGCCGCTTATGCGGCCATTCTATGCAGATGTGCAGTTTCTGCGGTTGACCTTGCTGGCAGCAAGGTTTGAAAAACTGACTACCGGAAAACTGACCGTTGACTTGTCGCACCATGCGAAAAGGCTGACGGCCTTTTTTATGCCAAACAAAAAAGCGCTCAATCAACTCTGTTCAGAATAGAAACTGGATGAAACGAGGAACGGCACGACCGAGGCCATGCCGTTCCTGCAAAAAGCGATATTACTTTCCTATGCCCCCCGGCCATTTGCGCGGGGGCGGTTTTTGGACTTGACAAATACCCCGTGGGGGTATATGATAAATACCCCACGGGGGTATTTTCGGCGGCCTTTAGGAAAGGAGGACGGAATATGGGGGAAGACGGGGCGAAATACTGTCACGAGAGCAAGCAGCGGCCTCCGGAGGAGGTGCGCAGGCTTTTGAACCGGCTCAGCCGAGTGGAGGGCCAGATCCGGGGGATCCGGGGCATGGTGGAGCGGGGGGCGTACTGTCCGGATATCCTCACCCAAGCGGCGGCGGCGACGGCGGCTATGAACGCCTTCTGCCGGGATCTGCTGGCCAGCCACATCCGCAGCTGCGTGGCGGAGGACATCCGGGCCGGACAGGACGACGTGATTGACGAACTGGTGGACACGCTGCAGAAACTGATGAAATAAGCAGGCAGAAAGGGAACGTGCGATGGAACGGTATCAGGTGACCGGTATGAGCTGCGCGGCTTGCAGCGCCCGGGTGGAAAAGGCGGTATCGGGGGTGGAGGGAGTCACCTCCTGCTCGGTAAATCTGTTAACCAACTCCCTGGGGGTGGAAGGCACAGCCTCTCCCCAGGCGGTGATAGAGGCGGTGGAGGCGGCGGGCTACGGCATTGCCCCCGCCGGGGAGGGGCCCGGTGCGCCAGATCCGGCCCAAGCGGATCCGCTTCCGGACAGGGACACGCCGGTGCTGGGCCGGCGGCTGGTATGGTCGCTGGGTTTTTTGGCGGTTTTGATGTACGTGTCCATGGGGCATACCATGTGGGGCTGGCCCCTGCCGAGGTTTTTGGAGACCAATCCCGCCGGGCTGGGCCTGGCCCAGATGCTGCTGGCCGCGGCGGTGATGGTGATTAACCAGAAATTTTTTGTAAACGGCTATGGGAGCCTGTTCCGGGGCGGGCCCAACATGGATACGCTGGTGGCGCTGGGCTCCTCTGCGGCCTTTATATACAGCACGGCGGTGCTGTTTGCGCTCACGGGGGCCCAGGCACAGGGCGAGGCGGCTCAGGCGGCAGAGTATCTTCACGAGTTTTATTTTGAGTCTGCGGCCATGATCCTGGCCCTGATTACCGTAGGCAAGCTCCTGGAGGCCCGGTCCAAGGGAAAAACCACCAACGCCCTGCGGAGCCTTATGAGCCTGGCGCCCCAATCGGCCCGGCTTGTCCGGGATGGGACGGAGACGCAGGTGCCGGTGACCCAGGTGCTCCGGGGAGATGTGTTTGCCGTACGGCCGGGGGAGAGCATCCCGGTAGATGGAGTGGTGCTGGAGGGCACCAGCGCCGTTAACGAGGCGGCTCTGACGGGGGAGAGCATCCCGGTGGACAAGGGGCCGGGGGACGAGGTTTCCGCCGCCACCCTGAACCAGTCGGGGTATCTTCGGTGCCGGGCCTTGCGGGTGGGGGAGGACACCACCTTGTCCCAGATCATCCGCATGGTCAGCGATGCGGCGGCCACTAAGGCGCCGATAGCCCGGGCGGCGGACCGGATCTCCGGGGTGTTTGTGCCGGTGGTGATGTCCATCGCGGCGGTGACGGCGGCGGTCTGGCTGCTTTTGGGGCAGACGGCGGGCTTTGCTCTGGCGCGAGGCATCTCGGTGCTGGTGATCAGCTGTCCCTGCGCCCTGGGGCTGGCCACGCCGGTAGCCATAATGGTGGCCAGCGGCGTGGGGGCCAAAAATGGCATCCTGTTCAAAACCGCCGCCGCTCTGGAGGCCGCGGGAAAGACCCGGATCGTGGCCCTGGACAAGACCGGTACCATTACCCGGGGAGAGCCCCGGGTGACGGACGTGCTGCCGGCGCCGGGCTGGGACGAAAGGGAGCTTCTCCGGTTGGCTCTGTCCCTGGAGGCCAAGAGCGAGCACCCTCTGGCCCGGGCGATTCTCCGCCGGGGCCAGGAGGAGGGGTTCCAGGCGGAGGAGGCGGCGGACTTCCGGGCGCTGCCGGGCAACGGTCTGGAGGCCCGGTGGCGCGGGAGCGCTGTGTACGGCGGAAACGGGACGTTTATCCGGGAACGGACGGCGGTGCCGGAGACGCTGCGCATCCAGGAGGAGCGGCTGGCGGAGGAAGGAAAGACCCCCCTGTTTTTCGGCCGGGACGGGCAGCTGGCGGGGATCGTGGCCGTGGCGGACGAGATCAAAGAGGAGAGCCCCCAGGCGGTGGAAGAGCTGCGGAGCATGGGCATCCGGGTGGTCATGCTCACCGGGGACAATCCCCGCACAGCCCGGTCTATTGGCCGGCTGGCGGGGGTGGACGAGGTGATGGCCGGGCTCCTGCCCCAGGACAAGGAGGAGGCGGTGCGCCGCCTCATGGCCCAGGGCCGGGTGGCCATGGTGGGAGATGGGATAAACGATGCGCCGGCCCTGACCCGGGCGGATACCGGCATTGCCATTGGCGCCGGGACGGACGTGGCGGTGGACGCGGCGGACATCGTGCTGATGAAAAGCCGCCTGACGGATGTGCCGGCGGCCATCCGCCTGAGCCGGGCCGCATTGCGGAACATCCATGAAAACCTGTTTTGGGCTTTCCTGTACAACACCATTGGCATCCCTCTGGCGGCGGGGATATTCATTCCGGTGCTGGGCTGGCAGCTCAGCCCCATGTTTGGGGCGGCGGCCATGAGCCTGTCCAGTTTTTGCGTGGTAACCAACGCCCTGCGGCTGAACCTGGTGCGCCTTTTTGACCCCCATGGCGGCAGAAAGGCGGCCGGGGCGGCCCGGGGACAAGTTCTGAATAAAAAGGAGGAGAATACTGCCATGAAAAAGGTTATGAAGATTGAGGGGATGATGTGCCCCCACTGCGAGGCGGCGGTCCGGGGGGCGCTGGAGGCCCTGCCGGAGGTGGCTCAGGCGCAAGTGAGCCATGAGACAGGCCTGGCGGAACTGACCCTCCGGGGGGATGTGCCGCCGGAAACCCTGCGCCGGGCGGTGGAGGAAAAGGGGTATACCGTTCTCTCGGTGGACTGAGGACCGCGGGCTGGGCGCGAATGCCGGCAGGCTGGAAGCCTGCCGGTTTTTTTGTTGCCGGTGTGAACAGAAGAATGGTCTGCGGCGTCTTTCCAGAAAGAGGCGGCAAAATCCGACGCGCTTCGGGGAAGAATTACCCTATAAGACATATCACCGGCCCGGCCGGAGAATTGAGAGCAGACCATGGACGAGAAAAAGCGAGAAAACCGCAGATGGCTGTGGGCGGCGGCCGCCGCTCTGACGGCGGTATGGGCCCTGCTGGCGCTGCTGGTTATGAACCGCTGGCGGGTGGAGATACAGATGAACGGCCAGGAGCAGACCGTGCTGGAGTATGCCCAGGAATACGCCGACCCCGGGGCCCGGGCGGTGCTGCGGGGGGCTTTTCTCTGGAAACAGGGGCTGGAACTGCCTATGGAGACCCAGGGACAGGTGGATACCGGCCGGCTGGGTTCCCAGGAGATTGTCTACCGGGCGCAGATATTGGGCCTGTGGGGACAGGCGGTGCGCCGGGTAACCGTGCGGGACAGCCGCCCGCCGGAGATCCGCCTGGCCACAGTGCCCGGCCAGCTCACGCGCCGAGGAGAGCCGTACCAGGAAGAGGGATATACGGCATGGGACAACTGCGATGGGGATCTTACGGCCCAGGTCCAGCGCCAGGAGGAGGACGGGATGGTGATCTACACGGTGCGGGATTCCTCCGGCAACACCGCCCGGGCGGTGCGCCCCATACGCTACGAGGATCTGCCGCCGGTCCTCACCCTGTCCGGGGAGAGGCATCTGTACCTTACGGCGGGGCAGTCCTTTTCCGAGCCCGGGTACCAGGCGTGGGACGAGGTGGACGGGGACCTTACCGCCCAGGTGGTGGTGGAGGGGGATTTCGTCCCCTACCGGGCGGGGACGTTCCGGATGACCTATACGGTGACGGACAGCGGCGGCCACACGGCTCAGGCGGAACGGATCCTGGAAGTGGCGGCCGTAAGCCGGCCGGAGACCGTGACCCCGGCGGGAAACACGGTGTACCTGACCTTTGACGACGGCCCGTCCCCCTACACCGGACGCCTGTTGGATATCCTGGACCAGTACGGGGTGAAAGCCACCTTTTTTGTCACGGAAAACACCCGCGCGGATATGATCGGGGAGATCTATGCCCGGGGACACAGCGTGGGCGTGCATACCTGCAGCCATGACTATCAGTCCGTCTACGCCAGCGAGGACGCCTTCTTCGCGGACTTCAACCGGATGCGGGAGATCATCTACCAGCAAACCGGCCAGTGGACCGGGCTGCTGCGCTTCCCGGGAGGGAGTTCCAACACCGTCAGCAGCTTTAACCCCGGCATTATGACCCGCCTCACCCAGGCGGTGTCGGATATGGGGTACCAATACTTTGACTGGAACGTCTCCGC
>CALWYY010000128.1 GCA_944385885.1 uncultured Oscillospiraceae bacterium
AACTACCTAAAGATCAACGACTGGCGGGTAAAGGAAAACAGCACGGTGACCTACTCGGTGGGGGGGCTGATCCTGTCCAACTCCGGGGCCATCACCGCCAACTACTGGCTCAGCGAGGTATACGACAAGGAGATTGCCGACGCCCACCGAAACGGCGACCTGCATCTGCACGATCTGAGCATGCTCACCGGCTACTGCGCGGGCTGGAGCCTGAAGCAGCTGATCCAGCAGGGGCTGGGGATCCCGGGGAAGATCAACTCCACCCCGGCCAGCCATCTGTCCACCCTGTGCAACCAGATGGTGAATTTCCTGGGGATCATGCAGAACGAATGGGCGGGAGCCCAGGCGTTTTCGTCTTTCGACACCTATCTGGCGCCGTTTGTACGGGGGGACAACCTGAGCGAGAAGGTAGTCAAGCAGTGCATCCAGTCCTTCATTTTTGGAGTGAACACCCCCAGCCGCTGGGGGACCCAGGCACCGTTTTCCAACATCACCCTGGACTGGACGGTGCCGCCGGACCTGCGGGACCTGCCGGCGATTGTAGGCGGCCGGGAGCTGGATTTCACCTACGGGGACTGCCAGAAGGAAATGGATATGGTGAACAAGGCGTTCATCGAGATCATGACGGAGGGGGACGCCAACGGCCGGGGCTTCCAGTATCCCATCCCCACCTACTCCATCACCCGGGACTTTGACTGGAGCGAGACGGAAAACAACAAGCTCCTGTTTGCCATGACGGCCAAGTACGGCACGCCGTATTTTTCCAACTACATCAACAGCGATATGGAGCCCAGCGACGTGCGCAGCATGTGCTGCCGGCTGCGGCTGGACCTGCGGGAACTGCGGAAGAAGTCGGGCGGCTTTTTCGGGTCGGGAGAGAGCACCGGCTCGGTGGGCGTGGTGACCCTGAACATGCCCCGGCTGGCGTATCTGTCCAAGACGGAGGAGGAGTTTTACCAGCGGCTGGATCACATGATGGATGTGGCGGCCCGGAGCCTGAAGATCAAGCGCGACGTGATCACCAAGCTTCTGGAGGCGGGGCTGTATCCCTACACCAAGTATTATCTGGGCACGTTCGAAAACCACTTCTCCACCATTGGGCTGGTGGGCATGAACGAGGCCTGCATGAACGCCTGCGGGCTGCGGGAGGACCTGACCCACGAGAGGGCGCAGCAATTTACCAAGGACGTGCTCAACCACATGCGGGAACGGCTGTCGGACTACCAGGAGAAGTACGGGGATCTGTACAACCTGGAGGCCACTCCGGCGGAGAGCACGGCCTACCGGCTGGCCAAGCATGACGTGGAGCGCTATCCCGACATCATCACGGCCAACATGGACGGCACGCCCTACTACACCAACAGCTCCCACCTGCCGGTGGGATACACGGAGGACATTTTCTCGGCTCTGGACATCCAGGACGAGCTGCAGACGCTGTACACGTCCGGCACGGTGTTCCACGCGTTTCTGGGAGAGAAGCTCCCGGACTGGCGTGCGGCGGC
The DNA here is from genome assembly GCA_944385885.1 of uncultured Oscillospiraceae bacterium. Lineage (GTDB taxonomy): Bacteria > Bacillota > Clostridia > Oscillospirales > Oscillospiraceae > Apopatocola. The sequence goes on from CALWYY010000128.1 coordinate 1,503, forward strand.
GGATCTGGTGCGGAAGATTGCGGAGAACTACCGGCTGCCCTACTACACCATGTCGCCCACCTATTCGGTCTGCCAGGATCACGGCTATATCACCGGCGAGCACGCGACCTGCCCCACCTGCGGCAAGGGGACGGAGGTATGGAGCCGGATCACCGGCTACTACCGGCCGGTGCAGAACTGGAACGACGGCAAGGCCCAGGAATTCAAGGACCGGAAGGTCTACGACATTGGCGCCTCCCGTTTCACCGGCGGCATCCACCGTCCGGCGGAGGAGACGGCTCCGGCCCCGGCGGCGGGCGCCGGGCCGGCGGTGGCCCCGGGGGCCCGGGCGATGCTGATCACCCGCAAGACATGCCCCAACTGCCGGGTAGCGGAGGCCCAGCTGGACAAGGCGGGATTCCGATATGAAAACCTCACGGCGGAGGAGCATATGGACCTGTGCGCCCGCTACGGTGTCAAAGGCGCGCCCACGCTGGTGATCGCCCAGGGGGAGAACGTGGAGAAATACTACGGCGTGGCGGAGATCCGGAAATTCCTCCAGTCGGAGAAAGCAGTGTAAACCAGAGAGACCATTCACGGCCGGGGAGCCGGGCTTTCGCGAAACGCGGGAGAGCCCGCGCTCCCCGGCTTTTTCCCGGCCAGCCGGGAGCAAAGGAGGACGGTATGCACGAGATCGTGGTCATAGGCGGCGGCCCGGCGGGGCTGACGGCGGCGCTGTACGCCCGGCGGAGCGGCAAGACGGTGCTGGTGCTGGAGAAGGAGGGGTTCGGCGGGCAGATCACCGCCTCTTCCCGGGTGGAGAACTATCCGGGGATACCGGAGATCAGCGGCGCGGAGCTGGCCGAGCGTATGATGGAGCAGGTGCTGGCGCTGGGAGCGGACACGGACGTGGGGGAAGCGGCGGGGATCCGCGGGGAACCGGGACGCCTGACGGTGTACACAGAGGAGGGGGAGGAGTACCCCTGCAAGGCGGTGATCCTGGCAACAGGCGCCCGGCACCGGATGCTGGGCCTGGCGGGCGAAGGGGAACTGGTAGGCCGGGGGGTGAGCTACTGCGCGGTATGCGATGGGGAGTTCTACCGGGGCCGGGACGTGGCCGTGGCGGGAGGCGGGGACACCGCCCTGCAGGAGGCGCTGCTGTTGGCGGACCTGTGCCGGACGGTATACGTGATCCACCGGCGGCCGGTTTTTCGCGGGGACGCGCTGCGGCAGGAACGGCTGTTCTCCCGGCCCAACGTCCGCCGGCTGGCGCCGGGGACCGTGACGGGGCTCCTGCCCCAGGACGGGCAGCTGCGGGCCATCCGGCTCCGGGAGGGGTCCGGGCCGGAGCGGGAACTGGCGGTGGACGCGCTGTTCGTGGCCGTAGGGCTCCAGCCGCAGAACCAGGCGTTTGCGGGGGTTCTGGCTCTGGACGGAGATGGCTACGCCCTGGCGGACGAGCAGGGGGCCGGCCCGGTGCCCGGCGTATTTGCCGCGGGGGACTGCCGGCGCAAGACGGTGCGCCAGCTGACTACCGCTGTGGCGGACGGCGCCTGCGCCGCCCTGGCCGCCTGCCGGTTCCTCGACGAGGCAGGGCCCAGGAAATAATTGGCAAAACCTTCGCATTTTCCTGATATTTCAAGGGAAATCTGCAATTATCGGGAAAGAATCGACATTTTGTTTCCGAATTTTAACGATTTGCCTGGAAAGTTATGTTACCCTGATCACGGATTATGTCAATCGGTCACGAGGGAGCGAACTCGGAGGAACCGGATCAGAGGAAGGCGACATCATGGGGAAGAGGAACACACACAGCAGACGGTTTTGGCGCGGCGTGCTGGCGCTGGCGCTGGCGTTTTGCCTGCTGCCGGTACCGGAGGCGGAGGCGGCCGGCGCCGGGGAGGGACTTGTGGTGGAGCGCCTATATTTCCGGGACATTCTGGGGCTGTACGCCCGGGACCGGGACAGCTTTGGGGTGGATGCGGCCGTTACGGACAGCCAGGGCATTACCAACGCGGCCCGGCGTCTGGCGGAGCTGTTTACCTATACGGTGGGGCTCAACTACACCGGGGAGGGGCTTAACAGCGACTATTTCTCCCGGGACATAACCGGGGAGATGGGGCAGGAACCCTACACAGAGGAGAACCGCCTGTCATCCTATGAGGTGGAGATCGCGCCCTGCCGGGGGTTTGCCAACCCACTTCCCCAGGGGTCGGCCACGGTGATCTATGTATACTTAGCCGGCTATACCGAGGCGGCCAGCGGGGTCCAGCCGGTACTCCAGTATGTGTGGCAGGAGGGGGAGCGCTGGTACGCCGTCCGGGACGACTTTCCCTATTACAAGATAAGCTATAACGGCCGGAGCATCCGGGAGATGCAGCAGGACGGCTATTCTCTGCTGCGGGCCCGGGCGACGTCTGGAACGGAGCTGCTGGGCGCCTGGGAGGCTCTGCCGGCCACGGATGCCGCGGCAGGGCAGGTGGTGCACGGACCGGGCTACTCCATTGTTGTGGGGGACGCAGGGGCGAATCTGTTTGCGGTGAGTCGTCTGGGAGATCCCCTGCCGGCTGGAGGGATATCGTCGGACTTTCTGGCGGTGAGCGATTTTGTCAAGGGGAGCATGACCTACCAGACCGGGCCGCTGGTATACAGCCGCAGCTGCGCTACCGCCGACGGGAGCTATGTGACGCCGGGGGCCTCTCTGACCCCTGGGGAATCGTACCGCATCCATGTGGTCTACGACGAGGCGCTCAACGCGGTGGGACCGGTGGAGGTTCAGGCCGTGTGCGCCGGCAGCGGCAGCGTATGCGCAGTGACGGATCTGGTATGGTACGGCAGCCAGGAATACCTGCTGGCGGACAACTTTAACCCCCATGTGCTGGAGTTCACGGTGACTCCCGCCGGAGATACGGCGGATTGGTGTGTATTCACGATCCAGGGGCTCACGGGGAGTTCCTCGGCGCTGAAGGCGGCGCCGTTCCGGCTGCAGCTTACCAACTCCCCGGAGGAGGAGCTGCGCCAGAACCTGCTGGAGCGGTTTTTAAGCGCGGCGGGCAAAGAAGACGCGGCCACGCCGGTGACTCGGGGGATGGTGGCGGAGGTGCTGTGGCGGTTGTGCGGCACGCCGATCCTGGAGTCGGAGACGATGTATACCGACGTGCAGCCGGGCACCAACCGGGCCATGGCCCTGACCTGGGCGGAGGCCAACGGGCTTATCCAGGGCTACGGCGACGGCCGGGTGGGGACGGAGGACGTGCTCAGCCGGGAGCAGGCGGCGGTGATTCTGCTGCGCTACGCGCAGATCCTGGGAAGCGACATCAGCATCCAGGGGGATTTGACTGCCTGGAGCGACGGGGACGCGGTGAGCTACTGGGCGCGTGACGGCGTGCTGTGGGCCGTGAACGCGGGGATTTTGGATACCTCGGGCGGCCAGCTCCTTCCGGGGCAGACGGCCACCTGCGGGGAGTGCGCCCAGATGCTGGCCCAGACATTGGGAGGCTGTCTGCCGTCGATGTGACCGGCTGGAAAAACCGGGCCCCGCCTGCGGGCGGGGCCCGGTTTTTCCGCAGATTCTGGGTTCCGGCGGGCTCAAGCGCCGGCGTACAGGCTCTCCAGCCGAGGCGCGGCGTCCTGCAGGGCCTGGGATAGGCGCGGCCCGAAAGCGCCGCACTGGCCCGATAGGATCATATCCACCGCTTGGCCGTGGGGCCGCGGGTCGTGATAGACCCGGGGAGAGACCAGGGCATCGTACACGTCTGCCAGGGCGGCGGCCTGGGCCCAGATAGGGATGGCGTCCCCCCGCAGGCCATCCGGGTACCCGCCCCCGTCCCAGCGCTCATGGTGCCAGCGGCAGATCTGGTAGCAGTAGGGATACACGGAGGAAGCCCGCAGGGCGGGGACAGATTCCAGAATACGGCAGCCCTCCAGGGGGTGCCGCCGCACCAGCGCCAGTTCCTCCCGGGTGAGCCGTCCCGGCTTGCGCAGGATCGAGTCTGGAGTGGAGAGCTTGCCGGCGTCGTGAAGGGCGGCGGCCTGGCTCACCAGGCGGATGCGCGCATCAGTCAGGCCATACTCCGGACATAGGGGAGCCAGGGTGCGCAGGAGTTCCCCGGCGGCGGCCCCCACCCGGCGCACATGGCCGCCGGACTCCGCATCCCGGGCTTCCAGGGCCGCGCAGATGGCCTGAGCCGCCGTGGCGGCCGCGGGGGGCCAGGATCCCTCCCCACTGTCCGCCCCCTGGGGGGCGGGGGGCCGGCGGGAGAGGGCCAGGACGGTTTCCGTCCGGCTGCGGGCCGGCTCCGCCTCCGGGTCCCGGAGGATATCCGCCGCCCCCAGCTTCCAGCACCGGTCCAGCAGGGCGGGCTCCGCCCCGCTGTCCAGGATAAACACCGGCAGCCGCCGGGCCAGGCCGCGCCGGGCCAGGCCGGCCAGCACCCCGCAGCCGTCCAGGCCGGGGGTGTCCAGGCCCAGAAACGCCCCCCGCAGGCCCGGCGCCTCTCCGGTAAGCAGATCCAGGGCCGTCCGCCCGTCGTCCGCCTCTAAGATGCCGTACCGGGGGGAATAGACCCGGCGCAGGGCCTGCCGCCTGGGCGCGTCCCCGCCAGCCAGGAGAATGTACCCGTTTGAAACCACAGTGACCGTCCTTTCCCGCCGTTGTCCGTTTTTATCATCCTGCCCGCTTTTCGCCGAAAGCATACGCCCCGGCCTGCCGGGGAGGTATAGCGGCCCCGGCTCCGGCGCATTTTACCAGGGGGTGACGGACGGAAGCGGCCTGTCGGGGAGGCGGCCCGGCGGAGAGAGGAGAGACGCTATGCAAAAGGAGAGAGCGGCCGGCGAGCCGCTGGAGATCGAGCGGAAGTTCCTTATACGCCCTCCGGCCCTGGAGCGGCTGAAGAGGGAGAGCACAGCCTGCTTGGAGATGTGCCAGGTGTACCTGCTCCGGCAGGAGGAGGGAACCACCCGCCGGGTACGCCGTAGCGTCCAGGACGGGCGGGCCCGCTGGTACTATACGGAAAAGCACCGGCTGAGTTCCATGACCCGGGTAGAGCGGGAGGGGGAGATCGGGGAAGGAGAATACCTGGCGCTGCTGAAACAGGCGGACCCCCGGCGCAAGCCGGTGGAAAAACAGCGTTGGTGCGTGCCCTGGGACGGACGGGTGCTGGAAATTGACCTTTTTCCTTTCTGGAAGGACCGGGCGTTCTGCGAGGTGGAGCTGGCCCGGGAGGAGGAGACGGTGAACCTGCCGCCCTGGCTGGAGGTAATCCGGGAGGTTACGGACGATCCCAGGTACACCAACGCCAGCCTGGCGCTGTATCTGGCCTGCGGGACTCTCCCGGAGGAGGACGGCTGAAATTGCTTTGGAGGAAATGCCAAAGGGATTCCGCCGGGATTCCTCGATTTTGGCCGGATAAAGGGGCGGTGCGGGGACAATCGGGGGAGAGTTTTGGAGTTTTTGGGAAAATTTTCTATTTTCTCCCGTCATTGTGCTGATTTGTAAGAAACCGGCTCTGTTTGGTACGCACACCGGTATTTTTT
>CALWYY010000129.1 GCA_944385885.1 uncultured Oscillospiraceae bacterium
CAGCGGATAAGGCCGTGCGCTATCCCTTTGGCCACGGGTTGTCTTATACCACCTTTGGCTATGGGAACCTGGAGGTGGAGGAGAAAACGGTGCGGTTTACCCTGAAAAACACCGGGACCCGGCCGGGAAAGGAGACGGCCCAGGTATACGTGAAAAAAAACGGCATCCGCCAGCTGGGAGGCTTCCAAAAAGTGGAGCTGGCCCCCGGGGAGGAGAGGGCCGTGACCGTAGCTTTGGACGACCGCGCCTTCCAATATTGGAACACCGACCTGCACGGCTGGCGGGAAGAGGGCGGGGAGTACGCCGTGCTGGTGGGTTCCTCCAGCCGGGACATCCGGCTGCGGCAGGCCATCCACCGGCCGGACGGGATACCGGCGCCAGCCTATCCTCCCTGCCCGGGAGCGGTTACCCGGGAAGAATTTGCCGCCCTGCCCGGCGTCCAGTACCCACCTCCCCGGAAAAGCCGGCCTTTCACCCCGGATTCCCCGGTGCGGGACCTGCAGGAGACCCTGCCCGGCCGGGTGCTGGTAAAAATCCTCCGCCGGGCGGTGGGAAAGAACCTGGGCGGGGAGGACGTGGACAGGCTGGTGGATGCCACGGTGATGGAGATGCCTCTGCGTTCCATGGGCCTGAGCGGACTCTTTACCCGGCAGCAGGTGCAGGGGGTCATAGACTGCTTTAACCGCCATCCGGTTCGGGGCATGAGCCGAATACTCCGGGGGAGGCGGAAACCATGAGACAGGCGATTCTCCTGCCGTCCCCGCTGGGAGAGATTTTGGCCACGGCCCAGGAAAACCAGCTCACAGGAGTATATTTTTCCGGCGGCCGTTATGTCCCAGAGGACTGGACCCCTGGAGAGAGCTGCCAGGCGCTGGAACAGACGCGGGAGTGGCTGGCCCGGTATTTTGCCGGCGAGGCATTGCCGGCCCTTCCGCCTCTGCGCTTGACCGGCACACCGTTTTGCCGGACCGTATGGGAACTATTGCTGGATATCCCCTATGGAACGGTGATAACCTACGGCCAGCTGGCCCGTCAGGTGGAGGAAAGGACCGGCCGCCGGGCCGCTCCCCGAAGCGTGGGCCAGGCGGTGGGACATAACCCCGTCTCCATCCTTGTCCCCTGTCACCGGGTGGTGGGAGCCGGGGGGACCCTTACCGGCTACGGCGGCGGCCTGGAACGGAAGGCGTGGCTGCTGTGCCGGGAAGGGGTTCCCCTGACCGGCGGTATAGATAAGAGCCTTCGGTAATTACGCGGGGCGTGGGAAAGACATCAAATTGAACTACATAATCTTTATTATTAGATGTTATGTAAAGTAAAGTGCCTTCCCCATACAAGGTATGGATCACCCGGTCCCCCCGGACAGGCGTCCGCGGCGGCCGGGTTTTTCCAGCAGCCGGATATGGTGCGTTGACAGGAAGATACATTCTGAGCCCCCCTTTCCGGATTTAGTATAAGGCAGGGGGTGTACCAAAAACCGGACTTCTTTTCGGGAGAAGGGAGCTGCGGCGCGCCGCTGGATTTTCCGGCAATTCTTGACAGGTTTACCGGAGAATGATACCCTTTTGCCAGGGGGGATGCATATGAGAGCCGCACCGGGGCAGGCCCATCCGGACTGGCGAACGGGGCCGGGGGAACGCAGGGCCTACGGCCTGTATTTCATGGGGCAGAACGCCTTTTACATGCTGGTATATATGTTCCTGGCCACATATCTTCTGCTGTGCGGGCTGGATGCCGGGGCCACGGCTGGAATTTTGCTGGTGGTTAAGGTATGGGATGCGGTAAACGACTGTCTTTTCGGCGGTATGGTAGATCGCGTGCAGTTCGGGCGGGGAGGACGCTTTTTGCCGTGGCTGCGGATCTCCCTGCTGTTTATACCCCTGGCCACGATGTTGCTGTTTGCCATTCCCCGAGGTTGGACGCCCACGGGGAAGCTGGTGTGGTTTGCAGTGGCGTACATCCTCTGGGACACGGCGTACACCCTCTGCGATGTGCCGGCTTTCGGCCTGGTGACCACTATGACCGACCGGCAGGAGGAGCGCACGTCTCTGATGACCACCGGCCGGGTATGGGCCAACTTTGGGGTGCTTTTGGCCCTGGCTCTGGGGTATCTTCTGCCCAGTGAAGCCATAGGCTGTTCCTTTACGGTCACCGCCGGGGCGGTGTGTCTGGCGGGGCTGGGGACGATGCTGCCCCTATGCCTGAGGGGAAAGGAACGGTTTGCCTGCGGCGGTTCCCGGGAGGAGGGATACAGTCTGGGGCAGATGTTCCAATACCTGGGACGGAACAAATACCTGCTGATCTTTTATGCGGGTTACTGCGTCTATGCCATAGGAAACACCGCCACGGCGGTTTTGCAGTTTGCCTCGTTTTACCTGTTTCACAGCGCCCTGCTGGCCACGGCTATCGCGGGGATCAACTTCATCCCAGCTATTTTGGTGGGGCTGCTTACTCCCCGGCTTTTGCGGCGCTGGAGCAAGTACCAGCTCCTTATGGCCAGCATGGGTGGATACGCCTTCTTTGGGCTGGTAATTTGGGCGGCCGGGTACGGGAACCTGACGCTGCATCTGGCCCTGTCCCTGTGCCGGGGGGCGTTTATGGGCGGGATCACGGTGCTGCAGTTCATGTTCACGCCGGATTGCGCGGAGTACGGGCGGTATAAGACCGGCACCGACGCCCGGGGCCTGGCTTTTGCGGTACAGACCTTTGCGGTGAAGCTGACCGCGGCGGTGTCGGCGGCCCTGGCGCTGGGGATTTTGGGCCTTTTCGGCTGGGTATCGGTACCGGCGGAGAGCTTTGAGGCCCTGGCGGCTATGGGAGTGGCCCAGCCGCCGGCGGCCCTGGGGGCCCTGTGGTTTACTTATGCCATGCTGCCCGGCGCGGCGGCGGCTCTGAGCATTCTGGTTTGGACCCGCTACCGGCTGACAGACCGGGACGTGGAGCTTATGACCCGGTGCAACCTGGGCGAGATTACCCGGCAGGAGTGCCAGGCGGGGCTGTCCCGCCCATTCTAACCGGAAGGGAGGACTTGATTATGGAGAAACGTACGAATTGGTACAAGGATCTGGTAATCTACCACATCTGGCCCCGCAGCTTCCGGGACGGGGACGGAGACGGCGTGGGCGATTTGCAGGGGGTGTATGAAAAACTGGATTACATTCGCTCCCTGCACGTGGATGCCATCTGGTTTTCTCCGCTATATCCCTCTTCCAATGCGGATTTTGGATATGATGTGACTGATTACATGGACATTGCGCCGGAGTACGGCGGCATGGAGATGTTTAAGAAGGTTCTGGAGGGGGCCCATGCCCGGGGGATGAAGGTGCTGATGGATTTGGTGGTGAACCATACCAGCGACGAGCACCCCTGGTTCCAGGCCAGCCGCCGGAAGGAGGAGCCATACAAAAACTATTATATCTGGCGGCCGGCCCGGCCGGACGGGTCGCCGCCCAATAACTGGGACAGCCTGTTTGAGGGCAAGGCCTGGCAGTACGACGAGCTGCGCCAGGAGTATTACCTGCACCTGTTTGCCGTTAAGCAGCCGGATTTGAACATGGACAACCGTCTGGTGCGGGAGGAGGTAAAAAAGATCCTGCGCTTTTGGCTGGATTTAGGGGTGGACGGATTCCGGGAGGATGTGATCACGTTCATCTCCAAACCCCGGGGCCTGCCGGACGATATCCGGCTGCTCCCCGCGGGCAAAGGTATCCGCTTTTGCGAAAACGGCCCCCGGCTGCATGAATACCTGACGGAATTTCGGGACGTCCTGAATCAATACGACTGTGTAACCCTGGGGGAATCGCCCCTGCTGTCCCCGCGGAAGGCCCTGGAGTTCGTGGGAGAGGATCAGCTGAATCGGGAACTGGACATGATGATTCCCTTCCAGGGCATGCGGGCCGACTGCTTTTTAATGGATTATTTTCACCACCCTTTTTTCCTGCCCAAGCTGAAATTTGCCTGGGCCCGGTGGCAGAAAGCGCTGGCCGG
>CALWYY010000130.1 GCA_944385885.1 uncultured Oscillospiraceae bacterium
CCGGGCGGGCATCTTCGCCGGCGGTATGGGCGGGGACATCGCCTACCAGGGCGTGGTAGTGGCCGTCCTGACCCTGTTTTCCTTCTTCCTGGGCCACTACATCGAATCCGGCCTCTGGGAGATCCCCGTCAGCAGCGCCGACGGTACCACCATGGCGTTTCTCACCATGTCCATGGCCGAGATGTTCCACAGCCTGAACATGCGCTCCCAGCGGGGCAGCATTTTCCGCCTGCGCACACAGAACAAGGTGCTCTGGTGGGCCCTGATTCTGGCCCTGGCGGCCACCACCACCGTGTGCGAGGTCCCCCTGCTGGCCAACGCCTTCGGCTTTACCAGTGTGGACCTGATGGAATACTGCGTGGCGATATTGCTGGGCGCCCTGGTGATCCCTGTGGTGGAGACCGTAAAGTGGATCCAGCGCCGGGGAGCGAAAGGCAAAAATTTGTGAAATCGTTACAATCGTAACAATTTATCTATCTTTTCGGTGGGATATATGGTACAATGATCCCACAGCACGAAAGGAGTTGGGTTGTATGAAGTTCACCATTACGGACAAGAAGCTGGACATCTCGGATGAGCTGCGTCAGTACGCGGAGAAAAAGGTGGGCAAGATTGACCGCCTGTTCCGCACGGAAAGCGAGGCATTCATCACGTTCAGCCGGGAGCGGGGGCGCTACACCGCCGAGGTCACTCTGAACAACAACGGTATGTTCTACCGGGTCAGCGAGACCACCGGGGATATGTTTGCCTCCATCGACTCCGCCTGTGCCTCCATCGAGCGCCAGATCCGCAAGAACAAGACCCGGCTGGAAAAGAAGCTGAAGAGCGGGCCCATCGACTGGGACGCCCGGGGCCTTGGGGCGGCTGCGCCGGAGGAAGAGGAAGAGGTGGCGGAGTTCCCCATCGTCCGTACCAAGCGCTTCTCCATCAAACCCATGACCCCCCAGGAGGCCATTTTGCAGATGAACCTTCTGGAGCACCAGTTTTACGCGTTTCTGAACTCCGAGGAGGAGGACTCCTTCGCCGTGGTCTATTGCCGGAAAAACGGCGGCTACGGCCTGATCTCCGCCATCGACGAATGAACGCAGTATAGATTCCCGGGCGGGCCGCTTGGAAAGCGGCCCGCCTTTTTTCTGGACGGCCGGTTTCGCCGGGAGACGGAGATTTTTCTGGTCAAGGGCAAAAAAATGTGATATAGTAACCCTATTATGGAAAAGATGCTGCATGCGTATATTCTCACCGGCAGCCGGGAGGCGGCTGTGGAGCGGGCCCGGGAACTGGCGGCGGAGGCCCTGTGCCAGGGGGAGCCGCCCCGGCCGTGCCGCGCCTGCCGTGCCTGCCGAAAAGTGTTCCGGGGGGTCCACCCTGACGTGACGGTGGTGGAACGCCGGACAGACGAGAGCGGAAAACCCCGAAAAGAAATTCTGGTGGACCAGATACGGGCCCTGAGCGCGGAAGCCGTGGTCCGGCCTAACGAGGGGTCTGCCCGGGTGTACATCTTTCCGGAGGCGGAGGCCATGAACACCAGCGCCCAGAACGCGTTTCTGAAGCTTCTGGAGGAACCGCCGGTCCAGGCGTATTTTTTGCTGTGCGCCGAGGATCCGGAGCGGCTGCTGGAGACGGTACGCTCCCGCTGTGCCCAGCTCCGGCTGGGCGGGGCGGCTGCGGCGGCCGGGAAGAAGGTCCGGGACCGGGCGGGGGCCTTTCTGGCGGCGCTGGGAGATCCGGCGGAGCTGCTGCGCTGCTGTCTGGGCATGGAGAAGCTGGACGCTGCCCAGGCGCTGGAGACGGTTCGCTGCCTCCGGGAGACAGCGCCGGAACGGGATCTGCCGGCGGCGGAGCTGCTGGCGCTGGAGGCGGACCTGGCCCGGGCGGAGGCGTTTTTGCAGGGGAACGTGGGCGTGCGGCATGTGATGGGCTGGCTGGCCGCGAGTATAAACCATAGGAAATGAGGCAATGGCATTGACGGAAGTAATCAGCATCCAATTCAGGGGACGGGGCAAATCCTATTACTTTGACCCGGGCGGGCTGTCTGTCCGGGCAGGAGACCGGCTGGTGGTGGAGACGGCCAAGGGCCTGGAGCTGGGCACCTGCGTCCACGGGAACCACCCGGTGGAGGACACCGCCGTGGTGCAGCCGTTGCGCCCAGCGGTCCGTCTGGCCACCGCCGACGACCTGCGGGTGGAGGAGATCAACCAGGCCCGGGAACGGGAGGCTTTCGGCATTTGCCAGGAGAAGATCCTCCGCCACGGGCTGGAGATGAAACTGGTGGATGTGGAGTGCTCTTTTGAGGGCAACAAGATCCTGTTTTTCTTCACCGCCGACGGGCGCGTGGATTTCCGGGAGTTGGTCAAGGATCTGGCGGGGGTGTTCCGCACCCGGATCGAGCTGCGCCAGATCGGCGTTCGGGACGAGGCCAAGCTCCTGGGAGGGCTGGGCATCTGCGGACGGCCTTTTTGCTGCAGCCAGTTTCTGGATGAGTTCCACCCGGTGAGCACAAAGATGGCCAAGACCCAGTCCATGTCCCTGAACCCGGCGAAAATATCTGGCACCTGCGGCCGGCTCATGTGCTGCCTGCGGTACGAGCAGGAGGCGTACGAGGACCTGGTGCGCCACGTACCCAAAAACGGGGCGTTTGTCCAAACGGTGGACGGCTATGGCAACGTGGTGATGGTAAACCTTCTCCGGCAGACGGTAAAGGTGCGCCTGGACGGGGCGGGGGAACCGGTATTTCACACCTACCCGGTGGACGAGATCGCGGAGGTACCGGGGGGGCGGCCCCCGGAGGGGACGCCGCTGCCCCAGGTGCTGCAGATCCAGCCCAAGCCCCGGGAGACGGAACCGGAGCCGGTGTGGGTAATGCCCCGGCTATTTGCCGAGCCGATAGAGGAGCAGGCCGCCCCGGCGGAGGGCGGCGAGAGCCGCCGGAACGAGAGCCGGCGCCGCCGGGGCCGGGGCAAGGCCCGGGGGGAGAAAGCGGAGGCTGCCGGGGAACGGCAGGAGAAAGGGGACCGGCCTGCCGGAGGACGCGGCGAGCGGGCGGGCCGGAGCCGGCCGGCTCCGGGTGGCGCCAGCCAGGGAACTGCCCGCCCCGGCGGACGCAAATCCAGCGGCAAGGGGCCGAAACCCGCCGGCGCGGGAGGGCAGGCCCGGGGAGAGAAGCCGCCCCGGGCAGCCGGGGAAGAGGCCGCGGGGAAGAAACCCTCCCACCACGGCCGGCGATCCGGCAAACCCCGGCCCAAGGGGAACGAGGGAGAGAAACGGCCTGGCGAATGACACAGCGCAAAAGCCACACCCCCGGAGACGGACATGCCCGTCTCCGGGGGTGTTTTCTGTGCGGGCCGGCCGCTTGGCCCCGACCTCAGGCCGGCCGGCGAGGCTCCGGGACCATGGCCCGCAGGGCGTTAAGGATACAAAGCAGGCACACCCCCACGTCGGCAAAAACTGACGCCCAGAGAGGCGCCAGCCCCATGGCTCCCAGAACCAGCACCACCGCCTTGATCCCCAGGGCAAAGGCGATGTTCTGCCGGGCAATGGCCATGGTGCGCCGGGCAATGGCAATGGCCCCGGGCACATGGGCGGGGTTGTCGTCCATGAGCACCACATCCGCCGCCTCCACGGCGGCATCGGAGCCGAAGGCCCCCATGGCGATCCCGGCATCCGCCCTGGCCAGGACCGGCGCGTCGTTGATCCCGTCTCCCACGTAGACCAGCCGGCCCTTCCCGGACAGCTCCTGTTTCAGCCGCCCCATCTGGTTCACCTTGTCTTCCGGGGACAGCTCCGCCAGTACCCGGTCCATGCCCAGCTCCTCCGCCAGAGGCCGGGCCGCCGCCTCCCGGTCGCCGGTAAGCATTACGCAGGAGCGTACGCCCAGGGCTTTCAGCGCCGGCACCAGAGTCCCGGCCTCCTCCTTGGCCTGGTCTGAAACCACAATCCGCCCGGCGTAGGATCCGTCTACAGCCACGTATACCGTAGTACCCGGCGCGTCGGGAACAGAGCCGGGCAGAGGGATGCCCGCCTCCTCCATAAGCCGGGCGTTGCCCACCTGCACAGCCCGGCCGTCTACCGTTGCCCGGATGCCCAGCCCGGATAGCTCCTGCACGTCTGTCACCTTCCGCCCGGCGGCCCCCGGCCGGGCCTCCTCTACCAGGCAGCGGGATATGGGATGGCTGCTGTGCCGTTCTGCCGCTGCCGCCAGCTCCAGCAGCTCCTCCCGGGAGAACCCTTCCAGCTGGACCTCCCGGACCTGGAAGGCGCCTTTGGTCAGGGTGCCGGTTTTATCGAAGGCCACCACCTCCGCCCGGGCCAGCGTCTCCACAAAACGGGAGCCTTTTATCAGGATCCCTTTCCGGGAGGCCCCGCCAATCCCCGCGAAAAAGGTCAGCGGCACGGAAATTACCAAGGCGCAGGGACAGGAGATCACCAAGAACGTCAGTGCCCGGCGAACCCAGCCGCCCCAGCCTCCCCCCAGAATCAGGGGCGGCAGCACCGCCAGGGCCGCCGCCGCGGCCACCACCGCCGGGGTGTAGATCCGGGCAAAGCGCCGGATGAAGGTCTCGCTCCGGGATTTGTTCCGGTCGCTCTGCTCCACCAGGGCCAGGATGCGGGAGACCGTGGATTGGGCGAAGGGGCGGCTCACCTGGATGCGCAGCACCCCGTCCAGGCTGATGCAGCCGTTGCGCGCCATATCTCCCGGGCCCAGATCCCGGGGCACCGGTTCTCCTGTGAGAGCCGCCGTATCCACCGCCGCCCGTCCGGACAGGATCGTGCCGTCCAGGGGGATGCGCTCCCCGGGGCGGACCAGAATAATCTCTCCGGCGGCTACCTCCTCTGGACGGAGCGTCAGCAGCTGCCCCTCCCGCTCTACCCGGGCCGTGTCCGGGCAGATATCCATTAAGGCCGCAATGGACCGCCGGCTCTTCTCCACCGCCAGATCCTCGCAGAACTCCCCAACCCGGTAAAGGGCCATTACCAGTACCGCCTCCCGGTACTCCCCGATACAGAATGCCCCCAGGGAAGCCAGGGCCATGAGGAAGTTCTCGTCAAACACCTGGCCCCGGAGTATGTTCTCCCCCGCCTCCCGCAGCACCGGCCAACCGGCCAGAAGATAGGGAAGGGCGAAAAACGCCAGCCGTCCCGCCCCCGTTAGGGGCAGGAACGCTCCTGCCAGCAAAAGACCTGCCGCCAGGAACACCGGGACCAGCCCCTTCACCCCGCCGGACCCGTGGTGGTGATGGTGCCCGCAGGCGCAGGCCTCTTCAGCGCCCGCCTGGGCTTTATGGTGATGGTGCCCACAGGCGCAGGCTTCTTCAGCGCCCGCCTGGGCATTATGGTGATGGCGCCCGCAGGCGCAGGCCTCTTCAGCGCCCGCCTGGGCATTATGGTGATGGTGCCCGCAGGCGCAGGCTTCTTCAGCGCCCGCCTGGGCTTTGTGGTGATGGCGCCCGCAGGCGCCGGGTTCCCTTGCCTCCTCCGGCTCCGTGTCCAGAGGCCGGCGCGTGCTTGCGTAGTCCGTTTCCATGGCTGTCACCTCACTCACAGATATGATCCATACCGCATTCGATGATCCGGCGCACATGGTCGTCGGCCAGAGAGTAAAACACGGTCTTTCCCTCCCGCCGGGGCCGTACCAGGTCCGCCCCGCGAAGAAACCGGAGCTGGTGGGATACCGCCGAGACGGTCATACCCAGCAGGGCTGCAATATCGCACACGCAAAGCTCCCCCTGATCCAGAGCATAGAGAATCCGCACCCGGGTGCTGTCTCCAAAGGCCTTAAAAAAATCCGCCAGCTCGAACAGCCGCTCATCCGGCGGCATGGCGGCCCGCACCTGGGATACCGCCTCTCTGTGGATGACCTGGGTTTCGCAAAACAGCGGCTCGCCGCGCTCCATGGCCGTCGCCTCCTCCTGCAAAATTGAATAGTTGAACATTCGTTCAACTATTCAAATAATACACCGCCCTGGAGAGGCTGTCAAGAGGCGGAGAAATTTTTCTCGACCGGGGGGAGGAAACCTGGTAGGATAAAAGATGAAGAGGTGGAGGCACATGTACTACGTATATCTTCTCCGGTGCCGGGACGGAAGCCTGTATACGGGGATAACCACGGATCTGGGCCGGCGCCTGGCGGAACACGCCGGGGCGGGGGGGCGGGGCGCCCGGTATACTGCGGCGCATCCTCCGGCGCGGTATGAGGCGGCCTGGGAGCTTCCCGGGCGGGGGGAGGCGCTGCGGCTGGAGGGGCGGATCAAGGCGCTCTCCCGGGACAGGAAGGAAGAACTGGTCCAGGGCGGGACGCCTCCGGGGGGAGAGGGGCTGGTCCGGGCGGCGCTGCCGGCCGGGGAGGCTTGAGAGCTGGTGGGGAAAGGGCCTGGGGCATGCGTTCCATAGGGCGTCTCCCATCGGATCGCCGCTTCATCCCTTCCCTTTGCGGATGGTTTGGCGGCATAATTAACGCAGGGGTCCGCTTCCATAACGGGAGCGGGCCCCTGCGTGCCACGGCAATCCTGCCGGGGGACGGAACAACGCACGTCAGCGCCGGAAAAGCCGCCTTGCGGGGTGCTTGCGCGCATAACCGCCTCCGGATGGATACCCCGCGGGCGTCTGCCGCCGCGGCAGCCGGCTGTTTCCTTTAAAGAACGCCTCAAGCGAAAAGGGCGTCAAAATCTGCCTCCAGGGCGTCCTGGTTCTGATCGGAGGCGATCAGGGCAACGTAGCTGCCGTGGGTAATGACTTCCGCCTCTTCCCAGGCGGCCATGGAGGCGGGGTACCAGGCGCCGCCCTCAGCCTGGGTGCTCACCCGGGTTTCCAGGATCTGGGCGGCCTGGGCCGCATCCTCCGGCGTTTCGCACTGGAGCAGGACGATCTCACAGACCACGGCGGAGATCATAGCCGTTTGGGCGATGAATTGTACCGTGGGAATCTGGCTCAGGCCGGGGTAGGCGGATTCCAGAAAATCTCCTTCCAGAGCCATCATGGAACCCAGCTCGTATTTTTCCGTAATTTCCTGGTAAAAGGCGTTTAGATCCACGTCCTTTTCCACCTGGGCGCCGCAGCCGGCCAGGGCGCCCAGCAGCAGCAGGGCGGACAGGATGAGGGATAGGGTCTTTTTCATAGGTACGTTCTCCTTCCAACTGTATAAGTTACGGGGAAACCCGATTTAAGGCATCTGGCTATGCCGGGACGCCGGCTCGGGACTTCTTTCGCCACGAGTATGACGCCGGAAGCGCGGGAAAGTTCCCAGCGGAAGGGGGGAAAAATTTACGCCGTCAGGGAAGTTTCCGGCCACAGCGAAGGCAAAAAACATGGTTTTCCTCCACGGGAGTCCCGCAAAAGGGGCAGAAGGCGGCCTGGACGTCCTCCGGGCTCTCCGCCGGCCCCCCGGCGTCTCCGGCCGGGGCCTCCGGCTGGCCGAACCGGAGGTTCAGGGGATCCGGTTCCTCCCGGCTGTCGGTGATATCAAAGGCGGAATACCGGTTCTTTCCCGTGGCGTTTTTAAAGTTGTACACGGCCTGCGCCACGGCAATGAGCACAAACACCAGGCCGAACAGGGCGAAGAGCCCGCCCCCCATCCGAAGGACGAAAAAGATCCAGAGAAGGCCGAACAGCCCCATACCGACGCTGGCGATGCCCCCCATCATGGACGGCCCCCGGCCGGGCTTGATACTTTTCATAGCGGTTCCTCCTGCATGATTTGTGTTTTTGACTATACCATAGGTTCCCAGGCCGGGCAAGAGGGAAAGAACCGGGAGCGGGGCGTTGTATTTTTCCGGCGGGGTGCTATAATGGCGGGGAATACGTTTAAGGGGCGCACATATGAGAGAAGTCCGATTCGCGCTGCGGCAGACGGTGCCGATTTTTTTCACCTACATTTTTTTGGGCATTGCCTTTGGGGTGATGATGACGGAGGCGGGGTATTCCGCCGGCTGGTCCGTTCTGTGTGCGGTGTTCATTTATGCGGGGTCCCTGCAGATCGTGATGGTGTCCCTGCTCCAGGCCGGAGCGTCCCTTCCCGCGGTAGCCGTCATGACGTTTTTTGTCAACGCCCGGCATATCTTCTACGGGGTGGGCTTTATCGAGCGGTTCCGGAAGATGGGCTGGCGGTACCCGTACCTGGTCCTGGCGCTCACGGACGAGACCTATTCCATCTTGTGCTCGGTGCGCTTTGAGGACGGGGTGGATGAGAACAGGGCGACATTTTTTATCGCCCTGTTCAACCAGAGCTACTGGGTCCTGGGCTGCCTGCTGGGCGGCCTGGCGGGGCAGGTGCTGCCCTGGGATCTGACGGGCATTGACTTTTCCGCCACGGCATTTTTCCTGGTGGTGGTTGTGAATCAGTGGCGGGCCAGCCGGTCCCGGATCCCGGCGGCGGTGGGCCTGGCCAGCGCCCTGGTGTTTTTCCTGCTGCTGGGCCCGGAGGGGTTTTTGATCCCGGCCCTGGCGGCCAGTATGCTGGCCCTGGCGGTGCTGAGGGACACGGTCCAGCGCAGGGAGGAGGGGCGGCATGCAGCCTGAGATCCGGTATCTGCTTTTGGTGATCCTGGTGGCGGCGGCGGTGACCTGGCTGACCCGGGCCCTGCCCTTCCTGGTGTTTGGGCGCCGGGAGCTGCCGGAGACGGTGAGATACCTGGGGCGGGTGCTGCCCCAGGCAATCATGGTGATCCTGGTGGTCTACTGCCTGCGGAACACAGATGTGGCGGGGCCGTCCCACGGCATCCCCGAGCTGGCCGCCTGCCTGACGGTCTTCGGGGTGCAGGTCCTGGGGAAGAATATGTACGCGTCCATCCTCACCGGGACGGTTTGCTATATGGTACTGCTGAGGGTGCTGTAGCGCGGCGGCGGAACGGCCGGCCCAGAAGGGCCGGCCGTTTCCAGGCGGAGGCGTCCAGCCGCCCGGGGCGGCTCAAGGATTCTGCTCGCCGCCCTCCCGCGGCACGCGAACCAGAAGGGCGTACACGGCCAGCATGGCGGCGGGAAACACCACGGCCGACAGGATCCCGGCGTCCAGGCTGTCCCCCCACGCGGAGGATACCATTCCCACCAGCGTGGGGCCAGCCGAGCACCCCAGGTCCCCACCCAGGGCCAGCATCGCGTAAAGCAGGGTTCCGCCTTTGGGAAGAAGCTGCGGCGCTATGCTAAAGGTCCCCGGCCAGAGGATGCCCACGGAAAAGCCGCATAACCCGAACCCCAGCAGGCTGAGCCACCCCCAGGGGGAGAGGGAGATAACAAGATAGCTGCCCACACATAGCGCCAAGCTGATTCGGATAAACCGGGCCAGGTTTATTTTATCTCCGTATTTCCCGTAAAACGTACGGGAACAACCCATCAGGACAGCGAAGAACATGGGCCCTGCCAGATCGCCGACCGCCTTGGCAATAGCCAGTTCTGAGCCTACAAAGGTGGAGGCCCACTGGCCGACAGCGTGCTCGCTGGCTCCGGCGCACAGCATTACCAGCAAAAGCAGCCAGAACGTCCGGGACCGAAGCAGGGCGGCAAGGGGCATGCCCCGGTCGCCCGCCGATAGGAGGGAATACATAGGGACCTTGGTAAACAAATAACCGTTCAGGATCGGGACAATGGCCCACAGGCCCGCCAAAATTTGCCACCGTTGGGTACCAAACACCGCAAAAAACAGGCTGGAAAACAGTACCACGCCCACATGTCCCCAGCAATAGAAGGAGTGGAGAAGACTCATGGTGGCTTCCTTATTGTCGGTGGGGCACGCCTCCACCACCGGGCTTACCAACACTTCCAGAAGGCCGCCGCCCACAGCGTAGACCATGACCGCGATTAACAGGCCGGTAAAGGGATCCGGCAGCAGCTCCGGCAGCACCGCCAGGAAGACAAGCCCGCACGCGGAGGCGGCGTGGGCCAGGAGCATGGAGGCCCGGTACCCGATCCGGTCGATGAAAGCCGCGCTCAGAAGGTCCACGCCCAGCTGCACGCAGAAATTGAACGTGATCAGAAGGGTGATTCGGGACAGGGGGATACCGTAAGCGGACTGGAAGACAAGAAAGAGCAGGGGTGCGAAGTTGTTGACGATGGCCTGAACGATGTAGCCGGCAAAACAGGCTTTGACCGTATGCCCAGAATTCCACTGTTTTGGGTGAGCGGTTTTCATCTGTGTCACCTCGCGTCATAAAATTGGCCGGACCGCGAACCCCGGGCGATATGAGTATATTCTCTCAATTTTCATAATCCAATGGATTTTCTTCCAGGAATATAGTATTATTTTCCCAAAAAGGGAAAGGGCGGGGCATATATGGATGTTGTGCGGATCCCGGTGGACGGGCAGCTGCGGGAATTGACGAGGCATGGGGAGGCGGATTTCCCGATCCAGTACTATGTGGACCGGCTGCACCTTTGTTCGGGGCAGGCGATTCCCCTGCACTGGCACGGGGAGCTGGAGTTTTGGAAGGCGGAGGGGGGAACCGCCCAGGTGCAGATTGGCTCCCAGACGGTTATCCTGCCCAGCGGCTGGGGGATTTTTATCAACGCCAACGTTCTCCACGGCTTTCGCCAGGCGGAGGGGGAGCAGGATATGGACTGTCCGAACATTGTGTTTAAAGACGAATTGATTGCGCCGGTTTCGGGAAGGGCTCACCGGCGGTACGTAGGCCCAATCCTTGCCGACCAGCGTATACCGTTTCTTGTGCTGGACCCCGGCTGCACCTGGCACAAAGAGATCTTAGACGGGCTGGAGAGGGTTTTTCAAGCACTGCGGGACGGTGGGATCTGCTACGAGCTGACGGTCCAGGGGGAACTGGGGGCGATTTGGCGTATCCTGTACCAGAACCGGGACCGCATCCCCATGGCGGAAGCGGGAAAAGGCAGACGGCAGCTGCAAATCTATGTCCAGAAGATGCTGGCGTTCATCCACGAAAATTATGCCGCGCCCATATCTCTGGCCGACATTGCGGCCGCCGCCGGGATCAGCAAAAGCCAAGCGGCCCGGTGTTTTCACAGCTGCCTGCACACCTCCCCGGTCAGATATCTGCTTATAATCCGGATGGACATGGCAAAGCATGCGCTGGCCGGGGGAACGGATACCGTGGGGGAGATAAGCATGCAGTGCGGATTTCAGTCAGCCGGCTATTTTTGCCGGAGCTTTCGCATCCAGACGGGCATGACGCCTCTTGCGTACCGTTTGCAGGCGCAGCGGGAAAAGTAGGGCGCGACGCGGCGGCACGGGCGGGGGAGCTGGTCAGAGCGGCAGCAAAACACTTCCGGCTGTCCCTTTTCTGAAAAACAGGTTGGAACCGTTTCAATGCTGCCAGAACCCCTGCAACAGAAGAGATGAAATGGAAAAACCCCGAAAAACTGCAGTTTTTCGGGGTTTTTGAGCGTTTTTGAACCAGTTTGAAGTGCTGATTATCTCTTGGAGAACTGGGGAGCGCGGCGGGCAGCCTTCAGGCCGTACT
>CALWYY010000131.1 GCA_944385885.1 uncultured Oscillospiraceae bacterium
ACAGGGCCTCGCCGGTTTCGTCCTGGCAGAAGGTATACACGAACTCCCCGGCCTCATTCTGGAAGTAGGCGGGGGTGGAGGTGGTAACGGTCTTGGGGGTGCTGATGCCCACAAAGGCGATCTTCACGCCGCCGGCCTCCAGAATGGTGTACGGCTCCAGCACGGCCTCCCCCTGGTAGAGGAAGTTGGCGGACACATAGGGGAACTCCGCCATCTCCGTCAGGGCCAGGAACTGCTCCATGCCGTAGTCAAATTCGTGGTTGCCGGGGATCGCCACATCGTAGCCGATCTCGTTCATGATGTCGATGATGTACTCGCCTTTGGACAGGGTGCCGATGGTATCGCCCTGGATGGCATCGCCGTTGTCTACCAGCAGCACCGTTTTACCCTGGCTCTCCAGGGCATTCTTCACGGCCGCCAGCCCCGTGTACCCCACGCCGTCGTTCACGCCGCAGTGGGCATCGTTGGTGTACAGTACGAAAACATCCTCCCCCGCGGGCTCCGCCGCCGGTTCGGCGGTGTCCTCCACGGCGGGCGCTGAAGTGGGAGTCTGTGCCGGTTCCTCGGTCTGCTGCGTCCCGCAGCCAGCAAGCGCAAAGATCATGGCCAACGCAAGAAGAAACGCCAGAAGCTTGGTTTTCATTCTTTGTCCTCCCTTTGCAATACATTATGGCTGAATTTGTCCTGGTGCTGAAAACATAATATACCATTATCCCGGTTTTTTCAAGAGCATTGCCGGGGAAAACAGGCCGGCGCCGACGGCGCAGAAAAAAGGGCGGGAGAGCATCGTGCTCCCCCGTCCGATCATTTTTTCCAAGCTGAAGGGATAAACAGCGCCAGCATGGGGTACAGCTCCAGCCGGCCAAAGAGCATGGCAAAGCTCAAAACCAGCTTCCCGAACCAGGTATAGCAGCTGTAGTTTAAGGTGGGGCCTACGGCTCCCAGGCCGGGCCCTACGTTGTTGATACAGGCCGCCACAGAAGAAAATGTGGTGGTAAAATCCTTTCCCTCCAGGGCCAGCAGCAGTGTGGAGATGGTTGTAATCACAATATATATCAGTACAAAATTAGCCACGGAACTCACCGTTTTCTCATCCACGGTCATCCCGTCCATATGGACCATCTTCACCTCGTGGGGATGCAGGGTACGGCGCACCTCCCGTTTGGCAATGCGTACCAGCAGCAGGATCCGCACCACCTTGATACCGCCGCCGGTGGAACCGGCACAAGCGCCGATGAACATCAGGACCAGCAAAATACACCGGGACAGCTCCGGCCACAGGTCGAAGTCGGATATGGCAAAGCCCGTAGTGCTCATGACGGAGCCCACCGTAAAGGACGCGTGGTGGACGGCGGTTCCCAGCGAGCCGAAGATTGGCAGGATATCCACGGAAATAATCAGGATAGACACCACCGCGATCCCCAGGTAGCACAGCAGTTCCTGAGACCCCAATGCCTGGCGGAACCGGCGCAAAAGCAGCAGGTAATACACCGTAAAGTTCACGGCAAACAGAAACATGAACACCGTGGTAACGGCCTGGGAGTACACGCTGTAAGAGGTCAGGCTGTCGTTCTTGATGGCAAAGCCGCCGGTGCCCGCCGTGCCGAAAGCCGTAGTCAGCGCGTCAAAGACGGGCATGTCAAAGACCAGCAGCACAAACTGCAGCACCGTGAGAGCCACATAAATCAGATACAGGGTGGCGGCGCTCCGGCGCATCCGGGGCACCAGTTTGCCCACGTTAATGCCGGGGGACTCCGCACGGAGAAGATAGAGGGCGTCTCCGGTATCGCCCATAATCGGGCTGATGGCCAGCAGAAAGACCAGCACGCCCATCCCGCCCAGCCAGTGGGTAAAGCTCCGCCAATACAGCATCCCCATGGGTAGGGCTTCCACATTGGTTAGGATACTGGCGCCGGTGGTGGTAAAGCCGGAGACAGTCTCAAAAAAGCTGTCCACAAAAGAGGGAATGGCGCCGCTGATGGTAAAGGGCAGCGCGCCAAATATGGACACCACCAGCCAGGTCAGCCCGGCTGTGATAAATCCCTCCCGGGCGTAGTAGTCTTTTCTTTCCGCCTGTTTTCGGCTCAGGATCAGTCCCAGGACCAAAAGCAGCAGCATGGTGATTGCAAACCCCATCACGGACCGGCGCTCGCCCCGCGCCAGTGAGATCCCCAGCGCCGGGAGCATAAACACGGCCTCCACGCACATGATATGGCCCAGGATCTTTCGGATAATCTGAAAGTTCATGTCCGTTCTGCCTCAATCCGCAAAGATATCCCGCAGCTCCACGATCACCCGGTTGGCCCCGGTGACCACCACCACGGTATCGCCCTTCTGGAGCCAGTCGCCGCCGCTGGGGAAAATCGGCCGTCCTTTCCGGCTGATGCAGGCCAGGAGGATGTTGGGCTTGAGCTGAATCTCGGAGAGTTTCTGACCCAGGTGAGGCGTGTCCTCCCCCACCTCAAATTCCAGAGCCTCCACCTTGCCGCCCACCAGATAGTGCACCGACAAGACGCTCTCGGCGTTCGTGTTCTGCATGGCCCGGACGTAGCGGATTACCTCCTGGGCGCACAGGTCCTTAGGGCTGACCATGCACTCAATGCCGCAGCTTTGGAAGACCGAATTGTACTCGGTGCGGTTAATTTTCGTAATCGCCTGGGGCACGCCCACGGAGTTGGCATACATGGAAATGATGATGTTTTCCTCATCCATGTCCGTCAGAGTGACTACCGCATCCATTTTGGAGATATTCTCGCTGCGCAGGACCTGCTGGCTGCTGCCGTCGGCGCAGAGGACGGTGACATTGGGCAGGCGCTCGGCCAGCTGGCGGCTCCGTTCCAGATCTTTCTCGACGATCTTCACGTTCCCCCCGGCCTTGGACAGCAGCACCGCCAAGACGGCAGCACAGCGGCTGCCGCCGATAATCATTACATCCCGGGCCCGGCGGGTACGCAGTCCAAGATTTTCCAAAAGGCGGGCCAGTTCCGTTACCGGGGCGGTGACATAGATCTCATCCCCCGCCTGGAGCGTGAACCCGCCGCCGGGGATAAATGCCTCTCCCTGCCTCTGCACGGCGCAGACCAGCACCTTCTGGCGCAGCAGCCGGGGCAGTTCCGCCAATGTCTTGCCGCACAGGAGGTTGTCCGGTTTCAGGGCCAGGGCCACGATCTCCACCCGGCTCTTATCAAAAGATTCCCGTTTCAGGAACCCGGGGAATTGCAGCAGCCGGAAAATCTCCCGGGCAGAGGCGCCGTCCGGGTTAATGGTCATGGACAGAGCCAGTTCCTTGCGCAGCAGGTACAGCTCTTCATGATATTCCTGGTTGCGGACCCGGGCAATGGTGTTGGGGCACCCCAGCTTCCTGGCCAGGATGCAGCAGATCATGTTCAGCTCGTCCTGCGCCGTGGCGGCGATAAGCAGATCGCTGTCTTCCACGCCGGCGTCCTTCTGCACAGCCAGAGCCGCGCCGTTTCCATAGAGCACCATGGCGTCCAAGGCAGCGGAAAGGCGCTCCACCGTCTCCCGGTCGTTGTCAATGATGGTTACATCGTGTCCTTCCCGGGTGGTCTCTGCGGCTATGGCAAAGCCGACTTTCCCTCCGCCTACTACAATTATTTTCATAACTGCCCCTCTTGCTTTCTTTTTTCACGAGCTTATTATACATATTACAGTGGTAACAAACAACCAATAAACCGGCGAAAAGAATTCAGAAAACGTAAAAAATGCGCTTGACATCCCCTACTACTTTTGCTACAATGACAAAGCCGCGAAAAACGGGAGCATAGCTCAGCTGGTTAGAGCACATGCCTTACAAGCATGGGGTCACAGGTTCAAGTCCTGTTGTTCCCACCATCCCGTCTTTCCATGCGGGATACTTGCCTCGGTAGCTCAGTAGGTAGAGCAGCGGACTGAAAATCCGCGTGTCACCAGTTCAATTCTGGTCTGAGGCACCATAGGCGGGCATAGCTCATTTGGCAGAGCGCCACCTTGCCAAGGTGGAGGTAGCGAGTTCGAATCTCGTTGCCCGCTCCAATGGCGCCATAGCCAAGTGGTAAGGCAGGGGACTGCAAATCCCCGACTCTCCGGTTCAAATCCGGATGGCGCCTCCACTATTATAAATCCGGCCGCCGCAAACGCGGCGGCCGGATTTTTCTCCGGGTATCCTCTGCCCGCACCTCGCCGCTGGGCTGGAAATACCCGGCCGTGTCCGCAAGGCATTCCCGGTGTGAAAACAAATATGCAGCGGTATCGAAGTGGTCATAACGGGGCTGACTCGAAATCAGTTTGGGAGCAATCCCACGTGGGTTCGAATCCCACCCGCTGCGCCAGGAACCGGCAAGCTCGTGGGGGAGCTTGCCGGTTTTATTTCTCTCCCGCTTTCGGCCCCCGCAATCCCCGGGCGGGTTTTGGGCGGCGCCGGAACAGAGCTGCCCAAAGCCCGCCACGCACTTCATAAAAAGGAACCTGGGGCGTAAATCTCCGCCGCGCCGCCGCAAGCTGCTTGTCGCTTGCGGCGGCTTTTTGGCTTTTCTTCCGAAAACGCCTCAAACGCGTTCAAATCCGGTTTACTTTTTCAAAAAGACTCGGACGAGCTTGTTCCGCGCCCTGCAATATTCAATGATGAATTTCGTCCCTCTCGACTGTCCATCCCAAAACGCCAGCGTACAGTCGGCGTATTCGATGATCTGTAAATTCCGCTTGAGCGGCGCTCCTCTGCCGTATCGGTTATATTCGGGCAGAAACTCGGTGAGCTTGAGCCCGTTTGCGCTGGCATATTCCCTTGCGCAGGTGTCCACGCCCTTCGCCCCGCCTGACACGATCTCCGTGGTTTCTTCGGGCAGATACGGCCCCAAATCTTCTACCGTTAAATTCCTTGAGCCGATGACCGCAACTTTCATAACAACCGCCCCTTGTGTGTCCTATCAGTAGGACATAATTTTACAAATATCAATATACACTAAAAATGTCTTAATTCAAGACATTAAGGTGTTGCTATGAAACGAATACTTGATTCCGAGAAATTAAATATAATCGGCTCACGGGTAAAAGAGGCAAGAACGAAAGCAGGCTTGAGCCAAAAGCAGTTATCCGAAAAATTAGAACTGCTTGCTGTCTATACTTGCCGTGGCTCTATATCCCGTATTGAAAACGGTCAGCGAGCTATCACAGATATAGAAATCGACGCCATATCAAAGGTTTTAAATGTTTCCCTCGATTCCCTGTTTGGCCGGGAATAAAGGATTAATTCGAGATGGGTTATCCGCAGAGATAACTCCTCTTTTTTCTTGCGTCCCTGTCCCGTTCCCGTTTGCGCTGCAAGAATAGAAAAGCCAGCGGCGTGGAGCTAAGCTCCACGCCGCTGGCTTGTTCTTCTCCCCCGCGCCGCCGGCCGTTTTGTCCGCGGCGGATATTTTCACCCCCGCTTTTTATACCGGGACACGGCCAGGATGGCGGCGCACAGCACTGCCGCGCTGACGGCCAGCCATATCCAGCCGTCCGCGTCGTTTCGCCCGCTTTGCGACGGTTCTTCCCCGGCGGGGCTCCCTGGGATATCTCCCCCGCCGGTCATCCCGTCCGGGAAGCTCCATCCGCCCGCCGCGCCCTCCGGGGGCGTTTCATCGCCGGTCATGCCCTCCGGGGGCGTTTCCAGCCCGCCGGTCTCTCCTCCGGGGGCTTGCGTATTCTCCCACAGGTTCCCCCATACAGTTTCTCCCGAGGCAGTACCCGGCGGTCCTTCTATCTCTTCCGCCGGTCCGGCTACGTTCCCCGCCCCTATCCCGGGCGTCCGCGTCCCTCCTTCGGCGCCGGTCCAGCGGTCTGGCATACCGCCCATGCCGCCTCCCGCGCCTTCCATGCTTCCCATAGCCGAGATATCCACATCCGACGCGTCCACAAGGGCCGTGCTGTCCGCCTGGCCGTCGGAGGTAGAGGGGATGGTCCCGTCAAGCTGTCCACGGACGCTCTCCGCCCGGAGCAGGCAGAACGCTTCCAGGGTGTCGGCGCCAGCCTCAAACTCCTCATATGTGCAGAATTTGGTCGGATCCTTCTCTACATAGGGAGCAATCAGCTCCCGGACGTTGTCCATGGTTTGCTGAAAATACCCGCTGTCAAAAAATTCCTCGATAAATGAAGCAAAATATGCATGATACAGCTGCGTGTATTCCTCGCTGGCAAAGATCCAAGCCAACATGGGGCGGGATTCCACCGTGCCGCCGGACACCGGCGTATCCATGGGATAGTTCACCAGCGCCGTGGCGTCCTGCGCCCCCTGGAAACCTCCAAAGGCAAGGTTATAATCCCAGGGGATCATATACAGCTGCCCGTCCTCCTCGTAAAGGTAGTAGTTGTGGATCATGGAACCGGTATAGCTGTCGAAATTGCACACAAAATTGTGCACCACAAAGTAACGGATCACCTCGTCCACGTTCACCACTTCTTCTATGTCTTCCCCGGCGTTCAGCTGCTTCAGGGAAGCGATCAGACGGTCTTTGTCGGAATCGGTGACATCGGTTTTGGCGTTATCAAAAATATTTTGATAGCTGCTGTACGCATCGTCGGTATAAATCAAAGATACGTCGCTGCTGCCCATGGCGGCATCCATGCCTCCCCGCTCCTCGGGAGCTTGGGCCATTCCGCGCCTATCCCCTGCCCCGCCCCCTTCCGGTGCTTGGGACCGGTTTTCCCTTTGGGAAAAATCCCCCTGTTCACCCGGTGCCCCTTCTTCCCCCGCCAGCCAATCCTCCATGGCAAAACCGCCTCCGTTGCCCCGGCCTCCGCCCATACTCTGACTGTCCGGCTTGTAGAGCTCCCCATAGTCACTGCCGTAGTTTCTCTGGAGAAATGCCTCTTCCACCCCCTCCACCGCCAAATACAGGCCCCAATCCTGCCCGTTCACCGTAATATATACATAGCTGC
>CALWYY010000132.1 GCA_944385885.1 uncultured Oscillospiraceae bacterium
CTCTTGCGGTGCCCGGCTCTGTCTGCGGCGGCGGGGCCGCCTTGCCAATCGCCGACCGCTGCGCCATCCCCGCCTCGCTGCATCCGCCACAGGCGGCGCTTCGGCGGCGATGCCCGACACGCTCCGCATGCCGAGGCTTCGACCCCAGTCACTACGAAAAAAGAGAGACAAGCAGGCGCTTGTCTCTCTTTTTTGGCAGGGGCAGAAGGAATTGAACCATCGGCACGCGGTTTTGGAGTGGATGTGGGAACAGACCACAGCGAGCAGGGGAGGGCCGATGTTGCCCAATTCTCCCAGCCAAGTCTCAAAAGAGCGGTGCTGATTTGGTGCTGTGAGAGAATTTTCGAAGGCAAAAACAGGAAAACGGGCGAAAAAATTTGACCCAGGCCCTTAAAATTCGCGGGATTAGGCCATTTGCAACTTGCGCCGTCATCTGCTACAATAGAGCGAGATTTGATAGGAGATGATTGCTGTGCCGGTTTACCGTGTGTCGCTCTGCGAGGACGAGGCCGTGGAGCGCCGTCAGATTGCCGCTCTGTGTCGGGACATTTTTGCCGCCCAGGGTGTGGAGGCGGAGATCGTGTCCTTTTCCTCGGCGGACGCGCTGCGGCAGGCGGCAGAGGAAAAGCGGGCTGCCTTTGACCTGTATCTTCTGGACATCCAAATGGAGGGCACCACTGGCTTAGAGCTGGCCCAGTGGCTTTACGGCCAAGGCGTCCGGGACCGGGTCATCTTCATCACCGGCAACCCGGAATACGCCCTGGCCGGGTACGAAGCCCACCCCCTTCACTACCTGCTCAAGCCGGTGAGCCGGGAACGTCTGGAGGCCGCCCTGGGCCGTGCGCTGGAGAGGCACGGGGCCCAGGCCATCCTGTTCCAGCGGGGCGGAAAAGCCGTCCCCCTCCCGATGGGGGAAATCCGCTATCTGGAGAGCCGGAACCACGGCGTCATTGTCCACCTCAGAGACGGTGAGCAGAGCTTTGCCATGCCGCTGGCGGAGGCCGAACGGTTATTGCCGGCCGGCGCCTTTCAGCGCTGCCACAAGAGTTACCTGGTCAATCTGACTTGGGTGGAGCGGGCCACCCACGCAGGGGTGCTGCTGAAAGACAGCAGCCGGTTACCCATGAGCCGCACTTTCTATTCCGACTTTCAAAACGCCATCGTGCGCAGGCTGAATACGTAAAAAAAGAGGGGGCTTGCGCCTCCTCTCTTTATTTTTCCGGGAATTGGAGGGCTGTCTGGACGGTGAACCACTCGTCCGTCCAGCTAACGCTCAGGACACTGTCGTACTTCTCCGCCACGGCCCGCATCTGCGCCAGACCGAAGCCGTGTGAGGCTGGGTCCGGTTTCGTGGTCTTCAGCCCTCCGCCCGCATCCGTGGCGACCTGGCCGTCAAAGGTGTTTTCACACAGGATGTGCAGGAACTTTCCCTCCACACGCATCCGGAAACGGATGAATTTCTCCCGGCCCTCCGGGGTGCGGGACGCCCCGTCCAAGGCGTTGTCCAGTATGTTGATCAGCAGGGCGCAGATGTCCTCGTCCGGGATGGGGATGGATTTCGGGATGATCGCCGTTGCCTCGAATTTGACGCCCGCTTCCCTGGCACGGCCTGCGGCGTCCTGCAGAATGGCGTTGACGGCGGTGTGCTCGGTGAAGCGCGTCGTCTCCTGGCTGGTGTCCCGCTTCCAGGCGGCCACGCAGCGCTCCACGCTCTCCCAGTTCCGTTCCCGCACGGCGGCGTCCAGCACGGCCACCTGGGCGGAAAAACCGTGGCGCAGGCTTGCGCTCTCACGCAGCTTGTCCTCCATAGAGCGGTAGTTCTCCATGACCAGCTGGTTTTTCAGCGCCAGCGCCTGGGCTGTCCCCTGGGCGCGGACGATGGACCGGGCCAGATCCCAGGCGGAGAGAGCAGCGCACACCAGCACCAGCCACCAGATCAGCCAGTAGAGGGTGCCGGTCAGGAACCCCTCTTGGAGCTGGGTCGCCAGGAATGAGAGGTATTGGGCCAGATACCCATCCCGCAGATGGGAGACCAGCGCCGCCACCGCCAGCGCCCCGGCGCTCCAGGCGGCAAGGAGTCCCAGGGTTTTCCAGAAGATCCGCTCCCGGTGGAAGAGCAGATACGCCAGCAGGGCCAGGGCGGTGAGCCCTTCCAGCCACGGGCTGGAGAGCGGCCCTTGGAGCGCCTGGGGCAGAAAGTAGGCCCCGTATCCCACCGCCAGCCGGTGAACCGTCAGCAAAACCGCCGCCAGAGTGGGAAGAAGCAGCGTCCAGTTCCGCTTGCCGTGGGCCAGCCCCAGCAGGAACAGCCCCCACAGCAGCACCGCTGCCAGGGCGGAGGCTCCGGCGGCCAGCCCGTAATAGTTGGCGTAGGCGATGGTGCCGGCCTGGTCGGTGGGATCATAGGAGAGCCGCAGTATGGGCGGCGCCAGCGCCGTGTCTGACAGCGGGGACAGCTCCATGGCCAGCGTCTCGCCGCCTCCGGCGGGCAGGGCGATTTGCGCCTGGCTCTGGTTCGCGGTGTCCGGTGGCTGGACCGCGGCGGAGCGCCACAGCTCTTGGCCGTCGAGATAGGCGGAAATGGCAAGCCCGGCAGTCTCAAAAATGAGAAACTCCCCGTTCCTCCGGCCCTCCGGCAGGGTCAGGGCATAGCGGTAAGCCTCCCCCGGCTCCAGTTCCGGCGGGAGGGCGGCGGGGTCAAAGGCTGTCTCTGCCCCGTCGGGGGACACCACCGCCCCGGCCTCCCAGGCGGGGTAGGAAAAACCGCTTTCCGCCTGGGTGAACAGATGCAGAAAAACCATCGCTCCGGCGCACACCCCCAGAAAAGCCAGGGCATACAGCGCTTTGCTCAGCCGTTTCACAGGCAACACCTCTTTTTCACTGTCTTTACTTTACCAGATACTGCCGCCAAAGGCAATGCCCAGACCGCCGTCTCTTCCTAACTCGACAGGTTTTCTTCCTAACTGGCTATACCCCCGGTGGAAAGAACTCTGCTAAAATAATAGTGGACACCAAGCGGCTGGCAAAGGAAAAGCCCTTGCCTAACCGCAGGAAGGGGAGGTACCCATGAAAACAATCAGTCAATTTGGGGGCGTGCTTCTGGCCCTGTTCCTGTGCCTGTTCCTGCTGCCCGTCCCGGCGGGGGCGGAGGACGGGGGCGAAGAAATTGGAGATTCAGGCGTATACTGGTCGCTGGAAGGCGGCACCCTCACCATCTCAGGCACAGGTCCCATGCCAGCGGACTATAGTGCCAGTCAGTGGCCGTGGTACGAGAAGATAATTAGGAAGGTAACCATTGAGGCCGGTGTCACCTCCATTGGGGTCGAGGCGTTTTATAACTGCACCAACCTCGAAGAAGTTACCTTTGCCGAAGGTTCCCAACTGGAAACCATCGGGGATGCCGCGTTTTCGGGCTGTAAAAGCCTTACTTCTATCGAAATCCCGGCCAGCGTTACCTCCATTGGGAATTACGCGTTTAATAACTGCACAAGCCTTACTGGTATCAAAATCCCGGCCAGTGTCACCTCCATTGGGCGCTATGCGTTCCATTCTTGCTCCGGCCTCCAAATGGTTACCTTTGGCGAGAAATCCCAGCTGACAGCCATCGGGGCCTACGCGTTTGAGGGCTGCACAAGCCTTACTTCTATTGGCATCCCGGCCAGTGTCACCTTCATTGGGGACCACGCGTTTCTGAGCTGCACCGGTCTCCAAACGGTCACCTTTGACATAGATTCTAAACTGGAAACCATCGGGGCCTCCGCATTTCAGGC
>CALWYY010000133.1 GCA_944385885.1 uncultured Oscillospiraceae bacterium
ACCGCCATCGGAAACCACGACGAGGGGACCGGCATCCCCGTCAGCCCCATGGCCGCCGCCCTGATCCTGGCGGATAAGTCCGACGTGCGCCGCAGCCGGGTCCGGAACCAGGATACGGCCGCCTTCGATATCCACGACCGGGTGAATTACTCGGTGAAAAAGGCGGAGATCAAAATCAACGAGGCCCATACCCTTATTAAGCTCAAGCTCACCGTGGATACCCGGTACGGCTCGGTTATGGACTATTTCGAGATTTTTATGAACCGGATGCTCCTGTGCCGCAAGGCGGCGGAAAAGCTGGGGCTGCAGTTCAAGCTTATGATCAACGAACAGCAGCTGATTTGACCGGTGAGACATACTTTTCCCCCCGCGGGCATAGGATGTCCGCAGGGGGGATGCTTTATGGTAATGGGCAGACTGGGAGACTGGGTCCGGGGCCACAAAAATTTTGTTTCCGGCGTGGGGCTGGTGCTGGCGGTGGCGCTGCTGTTCGGGTTTGTGTATTCACCCCGGGTGGTGGGCGCGGCGGCTACGGAACGGGAACTGCCGGTCTACTGCGTGCAGAGGGACGGCAAATACGTGAGCCTGACCTTTGACGCGGCCTGGGGGAACGAGGATACCCAGATTCTTATCGACACGCTGGCCAAGTACAACGTTAAGGCCACCTTTTTCGTGGTGGGGGAGTGGGTGGATAAATATCCGGAATCCGTCAAGGCTCTAGCGGACGCCGGCCATGAGGTGATGAACCACTCCGACGCCCATCCGCACATGTCCCGGCTCAGCGCCCGGGAGATCGTGGCGGAGGTGGAGGCGGCCAACGACAAGATCGAGGCGGTTACCGGGGTGCGGCCCACCCTGTTCCGCTGCCCCTATGGGGAATACGACGACAACGTGATCGGCACCATCCAGGGCCTGGGCATGACCGCCATCCAGTGGAACGTGGACTCCCTGGACTGGAAGGAGCTGTCCGCCCAGGAGATCTACGACCGGGTGAGCGCCAAGGTGGAGCCGGGGAGCATCGTGCTGTTTCACAACGCCGCCCTGAATACCCCGGAGGCCCTGCCGTCTATCCTGGAGTATCTGCTGTCCAACGGATACACGGTGGTGCCGGTGAGCCAGCTGCTCCTGGAAGGGGACTATTACATCGACCATACCGGCCGCCAGTGTGCCGCATGAACCAAAACCGGCCCGGAACCCTTTTTGAAGTTCCGGGCCGGTTAACGGTTGCGAAACCGGGCGGTTTATGGTATTCTGCTGTCGTTTCCTATTTAAACCCTTGCCGAAAGGACGGTAGCTATGTACGACGACGAGAATTCCCGGGAAGAGCGGGAAGAGGAACAGACGCCCGCCCGCCGCCCGGCCGGCGGAAAGCATCAGAAGCCCAGCAGCCGCCGCCCCGGCCGGCGGAAGCGTACGGTGCGCACGGTACTGATCGTTCTGGCGGTGCTGGTGCTGGCAGTGGTGCTGGCACTGGTGTTCCTGTTTCAGCATATGTACGGCCTTATGAACATCCGTTCCGGCCAGGAGGAGGCCACTCCTACCCCTCTGGCCGATGCCACTCCCATTACCACCGCCACCCCTGAACCCACTGCCACCCCCGAGCCCCTGACAGAGGAGGAACTGGCGGCCCTGGAGGAGCAGATGCTCAAAAACAGCCTCCAGGAGGAGGCGGAGGAGCTGATATACGACGAGGACGTGTATAACATCCTCCTGCTGGGCTCCGATAGCCGCGTCGAGGGGAACATCGAGCGCAGCGACGCCATGATCATGGTCTCTGTCAATAAGAGAACCCAGGAGATCTGGCTGACCTCCTTTATGCGGGATACCCTGGTCACCATCCCAGACTGGGGGAGCGGCCACCTGAACTGGGCCACTTCCATCGGCGGGGTGGATATGCTCATCAGCACCCTGGAGTCGGAGAAGAATTTTGCCATCCAGGTGGACAACTGGGCTCTGGTGGATTTCGTGAGCTTTGCGGAGATCGCTGAAATGATCGGCGGCATTACCGTCTACGTTCCCCTGGAGGAGATCCCCGATCTCAACGTCCGGGTGCGGGAGGTGGCACAGATGATGGACGCGGAGCGCACCTACCTGCCCGAGGAGGAGGGGGTCTATGACCTCAACGGCCTGCAGACCCTGGCCTACATACGGGAGCGGAAGATCGGCGGGGATACCGGCCGGTCCACCCGCCAGCGGGAGGCGCTGATCCAGCTGTGGGACAAGGTCAAGCAGATGTCCCTGACGGAGCAGTATGAGCTGGCGGAGAAGATCATGTCCACCATCACCACCGACCTGACCCGGGGAGAGTGCCTGTCCCTGCTGCTGTCGGCCCCGTCCTTCCTCCAATACGATATCTACACCCAGCAGTGCCCGGTGGCGGGCTCCTTCTGGCGGGGGCGGGACTATGACGGCCTATCCATTTACAACGCCGATTTCGCGGTCAACCGCAACTTCCTGCGGGCCACCATTTACGGGGAGGAGATGACCCAGGCGGACCTGACCAGCAGCTGGACGGGCTCCCCCGTGCTGGTCTGGTGGCCGGAGGAGGAAGAGGCCTCCTAAGGGCCACGGCCCGGCCCGCGCCGGTACGAGACCATACCCAAAGACCCGGCGGATCCTGCCGCAGCAGGATCCGCCGGGTCCTTTTGCCATTGGCCCGCCGGTGGTTTTGCCTCTCCGGGGCATGGCCGGCGCTGCCGCCCCGGCGGCCCAGGAGGCCTGGGGGAGCGGAAACGGCCGCGGCGGGGCGACCTTTTAAAAGTCCTCCAGGCCGCGCAGGAGCGTTACCTCCAAGACCTCCCCTGCCGGGCGGATCTCCCGGCCCAGGTCCGTGATGTAGACCGCCCCGGCTCCCAGAGAGCCGGCTATGCTGCCGCCCCGCCAGGGCTTTTGCCGCACCTGATAGCCGCCGGGGCCGGGGAGAACATCCATCATGCACAGGATTTCCATATCCGCAGGCGCCTGGATAGGCTCGGTAAGGGTGCCGAGGATGGTCTGCCGCCGGGGCATGGGCTTGTGCAGCAGCCGGTGGACCACGGCGCGGACGCACCAGTCCATGGCATAGAACACCGCCAGGGGCGGGCCCGGCAGGTTGATGACCGGTTTGCCATCCACCAGAGCTACGCACAGAGGTTTCCCCGGCGCCGCCGCCACCCAGTGGAACAGGGCGGAACCCCTCTCCTCCAGCAGGCGGGCGTTGAAATCCTCCGCCCCTTTGGAGGAGCCGCCGTTGAGCAGCACCACGTCCGCCTCTTCCAGCGCCCGGTCCAGGGCCGCGGCCACCTCCTCAGGCCGGTCAGGCACGATAGGATGGCACAGGGGGGTAGCCCCCATCTCCGTAAGCAGCCCCTGGACCAGGACGCTGTTGCTGTCGATGTTGTTCCCCCGGCCCACAGGCGCGCCCAGAGGTACCAGCTCGCTGCCCGTAGGCAGAAAGGCAACCCGGGGCGCCTGGTATACCTCCACCTGAGCGACGCCGCCCATGGCCAGGCAGGCCAGGTCAAAGGAACGCAGGGGCCGGTCCCTCTTGGCCAATAGCTCCCCGGCCTGGATGGCGCTGCCCCGGGGCCGTATACCGTCTCCGGGCCGCACCGGCCAGGCGTCCCTCAGCCTGAGCCGCCCGTCCGGGTCAATCCGGGCCTTTTCAATGGGGATGACCGCGTCGAACCGGTCGTCAAAATCGTCGCCGGTATCCGCCCGGCAGAAGT
Organism: uncultured Oscillospiraceae bacterium; assembly: GCA_944385885.1. Taxonomy (GTDB): domain Bacteria; phylum Bacillota; class Clostridia; order Oscillospirales; family Oscillospiraceae; genus Apopatocola. The sequence continues at coordinate 3,708 of CALWYY010000133.1, forward strand.
CCTCCCCCTGCCTCCAGCCGGAGGTGTCCGGCGGCCCGTCCGCAAACCGGGCCGACTGGACGGCTACCCCGTCCATGGCAGAGGCTCGGACCACCGGAATGGTCACCTGGGAGACCTGGTCCCGGACCAGGACCCGGCCAAGGGCCTCCTGGGTGGGCACGGTCTCGGTCTTGCTGGTGGGGTTCCACTGCTGGAACAGAGTCTCCAAGACCTGGGCGCGGGTGGGCAGCGGTTGCGTCATGGTTTCGTCTCCTTTCGATCCCCCGGGAGGGCTCCCGGCGGAAGCCGGGTCTGTACGTCCCAGAGAATGCGCCCGTAACAGGCGCGGGTGGTTTCGGTGAGCAGGCCGTCCTTATCGGCGTGGGCTTCCATCCAAGCCAGAATAAGCGCCTGATTTGCCGGCGTGCGTTCCTCCGGGGGGAGGATGTGTTCCATCGTCAGGGCCGCGTAGCCGGCCTCCGGCCGGACGCGCCGCTCCTGCAGCCGGTGGTCGTAGCTGGCCTCCGGGAGGTAGCCCAGTAAAAGCAGTACGTTGAACAGGGAATAAAACCAGCGCCAGCCCCAGTGGGATGTTGCCGGCCGGCCGAACAGCTGTTCCCGGATCTGCCGCCGCAGGGAGTTTTCGTGGGCAATGTGGGTGATGTTGCAGCAGTAGGCCCGGCTCATGGCCATGACTTTTTCCAGCCCTGCCCGGCCATGGATGGCCGGGGTCAGGGAACTGAACACCAAATCAAAGGCGCTCTCCAGCCCCTCTTGCCGCACGTCCAGGGTTTGGAAATCGCAGGCACGCAGGGTGACATTTTCCACCCCCTCCCGCCGGGCGTGCTCCATGCCGTAGTGAATCATCCGGGGAGATAGGTCAAACCCGGTCACCCAGTGTACCCGCCGGGCAAAGGCTACCGCAAAACGCCCCGGCCCGCAGCCAATGTCGGCGATGCGGTATTCCGGACGCAAAAGCCCCCGCTGCTCCAGATAGGCCAGGGTGCTTCGGATCCGGTCTTCCCCCTTCTCTCCACGGCTCCGCTCCTTCTCCCAGGATTCCGCCCGCTGGTCCCATTTCTGGACCGAGTGGTCGGGCCTGTCCGCGGGCTGGGATTCCTGAATGGCCAGAAAATAGTCCAGATCGCCTCCTGAATCCCAGAGAGGCGAGGCCGGTATGCAGGGTCGGTCCATACGCGGGTCCTCCTTATAGCAGCGGCTGCGCCGGCCGGCGGACCGGCAGGCAGATGGTCCGCCTGGTATCGTAGCGGTCCCGGACGGTGACCACGTCAATTTCAATGCCGTATACCGGCTCCAGCCATTCCGGCGTAATCACCTGCTCCGGCGGGCCGAAAGCGGCCACCTGCCCATCCCGCATCAGCAGCACCCGGCTGCCGATGGACGCCGGGTGCTCCGGGCTGTGGGTGGACATGACCACGCAGTACCCCTTCCGGGCCAGATCCGCGATTACCTCCATCAAAAGCTGGTGGTTGGCGTAATCCAGGTTGGCCGCCGGCTCATCCAGGACAAAAACCTTGGCGGACTGGCAGATGGCTCGGGCGATGAGGATCAGCTGCCGCTGGCCGCCGCTGAGAGAGGTGTATTTCCGGTTGGCCAGGTGGGCCGCGTTGAGCTTTTCCAGCGCGGCAAAGGCTGCCTCCCGGTCGGCGGCCTTGGGGGCCTCGAAAGCGGAAAACCGGGCGGCCCGGCCCATGACCACCACATCCAGCACGGTGTAGGAGAAAATGGGGGTGTGGTATTGGGGGATGTAGGCAATGCGGCTTGCCAGCTCACGGGGAGAGAAGCTGCGTACATCCTGCCCGTCCAGACGGATGCTGCCCCCCGTTATGGGCAAAATCCCCAGCAGCAGCCGGAAAAGGGTCGTCTTGCCGCAGCCGTTGGGGCCCACCAGGCAGAGAATCTCCCCCGCGTCTGCGCAGCAGCTCACTCCCTTGACTACATCGCCGCCGCCATAGCCGCCCCGGACCTGGTCCACTTCCAGCAGCATGTCAGTCCCGCTCCTTTCTCTTGATGATCAGGTAAACAAAAAAGGGCGCCCCCATTATGCTGGTGACTACTCCCAGGGGAAGCTCCAGAGAGAGGATGGACCGGGCAATATCGTCCATCAATACCAAATAAGCGCCTCCCAGCATGGCGCTGGCGGGGATCAGCCGGTTGTAGTCCACACCCGCCAAAGCCCGGGCCATGTGGGGGATCATCAGCCTCACCCAGCCGATCAGCCCTCCCAGGCACACCGCCGCCGCGCTCAGCAGCGTGGAGGCGATGATGAATACCAGCCGGTAACGGCGTATGTTGATGCCCAGCGTCCGCGCTTCCTCTTCCTCCATCGTCAGCAGATTGATCCGCCAGCGCAGCAGCAGAATGATCGCCAGCCCCACCGTCATGGGTATGGCGCTCCAGCGGAAGGAGGCCATGTCGGTTTTCGTCAGGCTGCCCATGAGCCAGAACGTGATCTGCTGGAGCACGTCGTTGGGGTCGGAGATGTATTTGATCATGGTGACGCCGGCGTTGCACAGGGCCATGACCATGGACCCGGTGAGAACCAGGCTGAGGATCTGAGAGTGGGCGGATTTCCGGCTGATCAGATAGGAAAAGGCCACCGCCGCAATGCCGCCCGTAAAGGCCGACAGCTGGATCAGCCAGTTGGGCGAGCCGTTCAAAATGGCAAACGCCGCCCCTAGGCTGGCCCCCGAGGATACCCCCAGAATGTCCGGGGAGACCAGCGGGTTGCGGAACATCCCCTGATATGTGGCGCCTGCTACCGACAGGGACGCGCCAATGAATACGGCCGATAAGATCCGGGGCAGCCGGATGTTCCAAAATATGGTCACAGCCTGGGGCCGAAGGGCTCCGGCGTAGCCAAGGCGCGTCAAAAACGCCCGGACTACCTCCAGCGGCGTGAGAGGGTAATACCCCACCCAGAAGGACAGCAGCATCGCTCCCACCAGCACCAGAAATAGACCAAGGAGTATCAGCCGGTAGTAGCGCCGCCGCCGGGCCTCCTCCTCCCTGTGGAGCAGTTCCATGGTATTTCCTCCAAAGTCTTTTCTTGACAGAATGGATAAAACGTGGTACCTTCTCAGATACAGCGATAGTTTTTTAAAAGCGAATCGCTTTTTCAAGAACATCGTTAGTATGGCACATCGGGGCACAAATGTCAATTTCCGGTTTTTCGCCACCGGCGCGAGGGCTGGAAATTACATAAATACCATGAAAATGAGGAAAAAGAGGTGTTATCATGAGGAGAAAAAAAGCGCTGGCGTTGGTGTTGGCGCTTCTGCTGCTGGTGAGCCTGCTGGCCGGCTGTGGGCAGACGGCGGCGGAAATGCCGGAGGAGGAGCCTGCCAGCCAGAGCACCGCCGTGCCGGAGGAGACTGCCGAGCCGGAGGAGGCTACCGAGCCTCAGGAGCGGGAGATTACGGACATGGCGGGCCGGACCATGACGGTGCCCGCGGAGATCGAATCGGTCTTTTCTACCGGGCCGGTGGCGGCTATCTATCTGTATACCCTGGTGCCCGACAAGCTTTTGGGGTGGAACTATGAGCTTAACGACATCGAAAAGAGCATCATCCTGGAGCAGTACCACGACCTGCCCAACTTCGGCCAGGGGGACGCCATCAACTATGAGGCGGTGATCGCTGCCGGCCCCACCATTGCCCTGAATGTCACCAGCATCAACGAGGGCACCATAGACGAATCGGACGCCCTGGCGGAGAGCCTGGGCATCCCGGTGGTGATGGTCAGCTCCGACCTGCTGGACGCGCCGGAGGTCTACCGGTTTATGGGCGAGCTGTTCGGCGTGGAGGAGCAGGCAGAGCTGCTGGCGGCCTATGCGGAGGAGACGTTCCAGGATATTGCGAACCTGAATGTGCCCGAGGAGGAAAAGGTGCGCATCTACTACGGCAACGGCGAGGACTCCCTGGAGACCGCCCCCGCCGGGTCCTCCCACGGGCAGATCATTGACCTTGTCAACGCTATCAACGTGGCCGACCTGGAGCTGGGAGACGGGTCCCGGGTACAGATCTCGGCGGAGCAGCTGCTGGCCTGGGATCCGGATGTGATCATCGTCAACGGTGAGCCCAAGGCGAACATGACCGGCAGCGCGGCGGCGGAGGCCATTATGCAGGACCCCATCTTTGCCACCCTTACCGCGGTACAAAACGGGAAGGTCTACGGCACGCCCAACGCGCCTTTCAGCTGGGTGGACCGTCCCCCAGGACCCAACCGGATCATCGGCATGCGCTGGCTTTCCGGGCTGATCTATCCTGAGTACCTGGACTTTGACGTGGATGAGGAGGTACGGGAGTTCTTCCAGCTCTTCTACCATGTGGAACTCAGCGACCAGCAGCTGGCCCAGCTCTACGAAGGGGCTCTATAACCCCGGTATGGCAGAAAAACGTCCGAAGGATTCCTTCGGACGTTTTTCTTGCGGATTGCCGTTTTGGGCGGCGTATGGTATCATTTCCCCAGAGGTGAAAAAAACGCCGGGAGAAAGGATCGAGGTGAGACCATGACAGATC
>CALWYY010000134.1 GCA_944385885.1 uncultured Oscillospiraceae bacterium
GGGTGCACGTAAAGGACACCCTGGCGGTAACGCCGTCTTTCCCGGGGAAGTTCAAATGCGTGCCCTTCGGCAGCGGCTGCGTGGATTTCACAGCCTGCTTCCGCTGTCTGGAGGAGGAGGGGTATCAAGGCCCGTATATGATGGAGATGTGGTACGAGCCGGGGCAGGACTGGCGCCAGGAGATTGCCGCCGCCCGGGAGTACATTGCCGGCCGTTTTGCCGCGGCCACGGAAGAAAAGGAGGCGCCATGAGATACTATCTGGGCCTGGACAACGGCGGCACCAGCACCAAAGCGGCCCTTTTCACCCCTCTGGGGGAACAGGTGGGAGTAGAGGCCATAGCCACCGCCGCCATCACCCCTGCCCCGGGCTTTGTGGAGCGGGACATGGAGGACATGTGGCGGGACAACTGCGCCGTCATCCGCCGGCTGCTGGAGAAGACCGGCGCGGAGCCCGGCCAGATTGCAGGGGTGGGCCTTTGCGGCCACGGGAAAGGACTGTACCTTTGGGGGAAGGACGGCCGGCCGGTACGGCGGGGCATTCTCTCCTCGGACAACCGGGCCTGGCGCTACCCGCTGGCCTGGCGGGAGGACGGGACGGAGCGGGCGGCCTTTGCCCGAACGTGCCAGCACGTGCTGGCCTGCCAGCCGGTGAGCCTGCTGGCCTGGCTGCGGGACAACGAGCCGGGCGCGCTGGAGTCGGTCCAATGGATTTTCGCCTGCAAAGACTATATCCGATTCCGCCTGACGGGCCAGGCCCGGGCGGAGCGGACGGACTATTCCGGCACGGGCCTTATGAACCTGCACACCCGCGCCTTTGATCCGGAGGTCCTGCGCCTTTTCGGGCTGGAGAAGCTGGAAGGGGCTCTGCCGCCTCTGTGTTCCTCGCTGGAGGTGGCCGGGCACGTCACAGAGCAGGCGGCCCGGGCCTGCGGCCTGGCGCCCGGCACGCCGGTGATTGGGGGCATGTTCGACATCGACGCCTGCGCCCTGGCGGTCAACGTGACGGATGAGGAGAACATCTGCATGATCGCCGGCACCTGGAGCATCAACGAGTACATCCGGCGGCAGCCGGTCACCGACGGGCGGGTTTTGATGAACTCCCTGTTCTGCTTAGACGGGTATTACCTGGTGGAAGAATCCAGCCCCACCTCCGCGGGGAACAACGAGTGGTTTATCCGCCAGCTGCTGCCGGAGCTGGCGGACCAGGCGGAGCGGGAGGGACGGAGCATTTACGAGACCATGAACGCCTGGGCGGAAGAATTCTCCCCGGGGGATTTCGTGCCGGTGTTTCTGCCGTTTCTCACCGCCAGCAACGTGGACCCCCGGGCCCGGGCGGCCTTTATCGGGCTCAACGCCTCCCACACCCGGCGGCATATGCTCCGGGCGGTATACGAGGGCATCGCCTTTTCCCACCGGTACCATTTGGACAGGCTCCTGGCCACCCGGGGAGACCGGCGGGGGAAGATCCGCCTGGCGGGCGGCGCGGCCCGGTCGGCGGTATGGACCCAGATGTTCGCGGACGTGATGGGTATGCCGGTGGAGACGGTGGCGGCCACCGAGACGGGCGCCCTGGGCTGCGCCGTGGCGGCGGCGGCCGCCCTGGGGGACTACGGGACCCCGGGGGAGGCGGCGAAGGCCATGTGCCGTCTGGCCCCGGCCGTATACCCCGACCCCCGGGCCGGGGCGGCGTATGAAAAAAAGTACGCCCTGTACCGCCGGGCCATCCAGTGCCTGGACGGGCTGTGGCCGGCGATGCAGGACTTTTTGGAAGGGAACTGAAGGATATGCTGGAAGAGCTGAAAGAACGGGTCTGCCGGGCCAACCTGGCCCTGGCGGAGAGCGGGCTGGTGGTGCTCACCTGGGGCAACGTTTCGGGCCTGTCGGAGGACGGGAAATACGTGGTCATCAAGCCCAGCGGCGTAAGCTACGGCGTCATGGCGCCGGAGCACATGGTGGTGACGGACCGGGAGGGCCGGGTGGTGGAGGGGGCTCTGCGGCCCTCCACGGACCTGCCCACCCATTTGGAATTGTACCGGGCGTTTCCCGGGATCCGGGGCGCGGTGCACACCCACTCGCGCTGGGCCACGGCCCTGGCCCAGGCGGAGGAGGACCTGCCCTGCTACGGCACCACCCATGCGGACTATTTCTACGGCGCGGTGCCCTGCACCCGGCCCCTCACGCCGGAGGAGATCCAGGACGCCTACGAGACCAACACCGGCCTGGTGATCGCCGAGACCTTCCGCCACCGGGGGCTCGACCCGGCGGCCGTCCCGGGGGTGCTGGTGTGTAAGCACGGGCCGTTCACCTGGGGCCCCACCCCGGAAAAGGCGGTGGAGACGGCCCTGGTGCTGGACGAGTGCGCCCATCTGGCGCTGCTGACCCGGCAGTTCAACCCGGCGGTGAGACCCGCCCCGGCGGCCATCCTGGACAAGCACTATTTCCGCAAGCACGGGGCCGGGGCCTATTACGGCCAGGGCTGACGGGAGACGCCGCCCGGCGGGAAACGCCCGGCGGCCTGCGAGCCCTTAGAATCCGGCGCAGGAACGTCCGGCGGCCTGCAAGGGCCTTGGGACCCGGCGGAAGCGTCCTCTCCGGATCTGGCGGCAGAACAACAGCGAAGGCGTCCTCCCCATGGGGAGGGCGCCTTCGCCTTCAGCCCGCGCCGGGCCGGTCAGAACCGGTATTCCAGCTCCCGGCGGAGCCGCCGGCCAAGCTCCAGGGCCCGCTCCGCCTGGCGGCGGGTAAAGGCGGTCATAAATTCCCGCCGCTTTTCCACCGGGAGGGCGGCCAGGGCCCGGTCCGCCTCCCGGAGCTCCTGCTCCGCCTGGCGTTCAAACCGTTCCCTCTCCTCCTCCACCAGCCCGATGTTCCGGGAAAAGCGCCGGCAGGTGAGGAACCCCACCTCCCGGAATGTCCAGAACAGGGACGGGGCCCCCGGGTCTCCCGGCTCCGACGCGGCGCAGAAATCCGGCAGTTCCCGGATATCCGTATATAAGGGGATGTACACCCCCATTTTTGGTATGGACAGGCACGTCCACATGACCCCCGGTCCGTCCTGGCGCAGCTGGGCCACGAAGCTGGCCACCGTACCGCTGCGGCACAGGCTGTAGCTGGGGGGATCGTCGTGGAAGGGGTCGCCCCAGCGCCCCGCCCCGGGCGCGCGGGCCAGGTCATATGGGGTACCCTGGTATACGTCCCGGAGCACCCGGGCCAGTTCCTCCCGTGTCAGCGGCCGGCCGGGGGCGGCGGAATAGAGGAACTCTTCCTCCCCCGACTCCCGCCCGGTCAGCAGGCACATGGCCCGCCAGCGGCGGCGCATGTTCATGGGAGCCCGTTCCGGCCCCCACTCGTTGGGACTGGTCTCGGCCCCGTAGGCGGCGGCGAAATCGAAATGCCGCCGGTCCCCGTCCCACCAGCCCTGTTCTCTGGCGAACTCCTCCAGGCCGGGGGAGTACATCACGTTCTCCCCGTCGGTCAGGTCGGCGTCATGGGTGCCGAAGGCGTTGACCCGGACCGACACCTGGCCGTCCGGCACCCGCACGGCCAGCCACCGGCGGCCGGCGGACATCTCCAGCCACCAGCCCTCCCGGGAATCGGCCACGGCGAAGCACGCGGCGCTCCGGCACCCGTCCAGGGTGGAGGGGCTGAAGTCGTACCGGTCCACCAGCTCCCCGATCATGCGGATGCCCTCCCGGGCGGACCCGGCCCGCTCCAGGATCAGCAGCAGCACGTCGTCCGGCTCCAGCCAGGCGTCGCCGTAGGGCACAGGCTTGAAGGCGCTCACGCCCGTACCGGCGATGGCCACGTTCCGGTCGTTCACCCCGCCGGCCCAGGCCCGGTCCCGGTTGCCGATGGCGTATTTGCAGGACGTGTAGCTGTACCCGGCGGTCTCCGGGCACTGGGGGATCTCCCGCCCGCCCACCAGCCGGTACATCTCTCCCGGGGCGTGCCACCGGCGGGGCACGTGGGTCAGCGCGCCGGCCACCCCGTCCCAGTCGTCGTTGGCCGCCAAA
>CALWYY010000135.1 GCA_944385885.1 uncultured Oscillospiraceae bacterium
CATTGCTTATTGCATGGTGTACGAATATCTTTTATTCATTTGTGCCAAACCGGAGCAAGGCGCATCCTGCTCCGGCTTTTTCCTTTGGCGGCACAATGGGTACGGGACAGTGCCTCGTGCCTCCCGCGGTCCCCGCACGAGCCCATGCGAGCCTGCTTTATGGCTCCCATGGGGGATAGGATGGAAACGCCGGCGAAAACTGGTTTTAGGGCCCTTGGCAGAAACAAAAAACGATGGAAGAGCAGCCGCTCTTCCATCGTCTCCAGTTTCACTCTGCCAGGCCGGCAATCAGCTCGTTAATACGCCGGGCGCAGGCCTTGATAGCCGGCCCGTCCTCCGGCGCCACAGGCGGGAGCGGTGCGCGCACACTCCCCGCGTCCGGGCCGCCCCGGAGGCGCAGGATCTCTTTGATCACCGCGTACATATTTCCCCGGCAAGCGCACATGTCGTATATCACATGGCAGCACTCGTCCTGGATCTTACGGGCCTCATCCAGTTTGCCTTCCTGGAATAGGCGGTAGATGGCCAGGTACAGTTCCGGCATCACCCCGTAGGTGCCCCCGATGCCTCCCACCGCTCCAGCTGCCAGCCCCGACAGCAGCTGCTCGTCCGGCCCGTTGAACACAATGGCGCCCTCGTCCCGCCACATTTCAATGTCCTGCACCGGCATGGAGGAGTTCTTCACGCCGATCACCCGTGGATTGCGCAGCATCTCTCGCAGGAGCCGGGAGTTAAGGGCTACTCCCGCCAGCTGAGGAATATTGTAGATTATAAAATCTGTCTCCGGCGCGGCGGAGGAGATATCGTTCCAATACCGGGCCACCGCGTGATCCGGCAGGTGGAAGTAGATGGGCGGGATCGCCGCGATGGCATCCACGCCCAGGCTCTGGGCGTGCGCCGCCAGCTCCATGCTGTCGGCGGTATTGTTGCAGGCCACATGAGCGATGATGGTCACTCGGCCCTGGGCCGCCGCCACCACGTTCTCCAGGACGGTCTTTCGCTCCTGCACCGAATGGTAGATGCACTCCCCAGAGGAACCGCCCACGTATAGGCCGGTCACCTTTCGCGCAACGAAGTGCTCTGTAAGAGCGCGCACCCCAGCCGGGGAGATCGCGCCGTCCTTGTCGTAGCAGGCGTAAAACGCCGGGATAATCCCTTTGTACTTTTTCAGTTTGTCCATTTTTGATTATACCCCTGACTTTCCCAGCTCACAGCAGGATCTTGAATACCGCTTTCGAGACGGTCTCCGGCCCCGCCAGCTGCTTCTTGATGCGATGCGCGTCCCCCGGGAACACCACCAGAAATTCTCCGGGCTTGAGGACGGTGGAGAAACGCGCTGGACCGTCGTAGGCGTAAAAATCGTTTTCCTCCCGTGCCTCCACCAGCCGGAGCTCCTCCGGCGGCGCCACATCTACGCCCTCCTCCCCGGAGAGCATGATGTGGATGTCCAGATACCGCCGGTGGGCCTCAAAGTAATTGCCCTCCGGAGGAACAGTCTCATAGGTAAACCGGGTGCAGTAGAGCCCGTCTCCGTCCAGCTTGACCGGTTTCCCCTCCTCCAGCGATGCCAGGAATTCCGGTGTTATCCGCACCAGAGCCTGGTCCAGCCGGGGATGGATGCCCAGGTACGCGGACGCATCCCTGTTCATGGCGTAAATCATGGCTCAGCCTTTCACAGCGCCCATGGCAATACCCTGGGTGAAGTATTTCTGGAACGCAATGAACACCACCACGATGGGTACCGCCGCCAGGGCGGCTCCCGCCATGATCAGGCCGAAGTCTGAGCTCATCTCCCCCTGCATTTTCGCAATGCCCAAAGGTAGGGTCAGGCTCTCCCGCTTGGTGAGCATGATTAGCTGCAGGAAATAGTCGTTCCAGCTGTTGACGAAGGTAAAGATGGCCAAGGCTCCCACGCCGGGCTTGATCATGGGGAACACCACGCTGAAGAAGGTGCGCAGCTCCCCTGCCCCGTCAATCCGGGCGGCCTCCAAAATCTCCGTGGGAATGGTCTCCGAAAACTGTTTCATCAGAAAAACGCCGAAAGGCCAGCCCACCGTAGGTAGGATTACTGACAGCAGGTTATCCCGCAGTCCCAAAAACTGCATCTCCTGCAAAAGCGGAATGACAATTACCTGCTTAGGCAGAGCCATGGCGCAGATAATGATGGTGAACAGTACCGCTTTGCCGAAAAACCGTTTCTTTGCCAATGCATACCCGGCCAGGGAGGCCGTGAAGCAGGTAAGTATCAGGGATCCCACCGCCATAACCACGGTGTTGAGAAGCCAGCGGAAGGCCGGTTGATGGAACAGCTTTACATAGTTGTCCAAAATGGGGTTTAACGGGAACCACTGGGGCGTACGGGCGTTGATGGTCAGGGCATCCTTAAAAGAACCCGTGATGATCCAGTACAGGGGGAAGATAAAGAATATAGCCAGCAGGATCAGGAGAATAATGGTAATAACACGATATACCATACTGGTCTCCTGGATTTTATTGTTGCTCATCATTCCACCCCCCTTAAGCGTTATCTGTCTTCGCCAGCTTAAACTGCACGGCGGAGAACGCGGCAATGATCAGCGCCAGAATCACGCCCATGGCGTTAGCATAGCCAAAGCGGTTGTACTTGTACGCCATGTCAAAGATATAGTACATGATCGTACTCGTCGTTCCCGACGGACCGCCGGAGGTCAGCAGCTGGATCAGGGCGAAGCACTGGAAGCTGTTGATGGTGGTAATAATGAGTATGTACAGGGTCGTCGGCATGATCTGGGGCCACTTGATGCGCCAGAACACCTGCCGCCGGGTGGCGCCGTCCACCTCCGCCGCCTCCACCAGGGACTGATCCACGTTACCCAGCGCCGCCACGTACAAGACAATGGGCTGGCCGATGGAGGTGGTAAACAGGATCATGATGATACACCAGATGGCGGTGTGAGGATTGCCCAGCCAGTCAAAGCCGATGTTGCCGGTGACCTGATTGAGCAGGCCGTTATAGGGGTTAAACATCCATTTCCACACCACGGTGACGGCCACAGTGCCGGTCACCACGGGCAGATAAAACACACAGCGGTAGAAGCTGCGGGGGATGGGTTTCATTTTGTAAATGGAGTTGCCCACCCACAGGGAAAATGCCGTAACGGCAGGGACGGACACCACCACGATGAGTACGGTGTTCCAAAAGCCCTGCCAGAAGGTTTTGTCGTTCCACATCTCAATGTAGTTTGCAAAACCTACAAAAGTGGTGGCCGCCTTGTTGATGCCCATGTCCAGGAAACTGTAAACAAAGCAGATCCCCATGGGAACCACAACGAAGCCAATAAAGAAAATCAGGCTGGGAAGCAGAAACAGATACGCGGAAACGGTCTCCCGGCGGGCCAGCGCCCGGCTGCGCCCGTGGCTGTCCATCTTGGGCGGGGCGGGCTTGCGCCCTGTCCCAGCCACAGCGGTTTGCGCCATGTCAATTCCCCCTCAATCAAAATCCTCTCCGCGGCATGGAATTGGACAAGTGCCCGCCCCCTCTCCAGGGAGCGGGCACGGTCATGCTTGCTGCGGCAGATGCCCGGTTCAGCCGATATTGGCGTTGCTGGCTTCCACAAACTCATCCGCGGCGGTCTGCGGATCGGTGCCCGTGATGAACACGTTCTGGAGCATGTTGAACCAGTTGGTCCGCTGCTCGCTCCAGCCGCCGATGACGTTGTAGTAGTCGCCCAGGAACGGCATCAGCTTCAGGAATTCCTCAGCGTCGGCCTCCTGCTCGGTGCCCGCGTAGACATTGCCCAGGGAGGCGCGCACGGGGAAGAACCCGGTCAGGCGGACGCTCTCGGCAGCCTGGGTCTCGTCGTCACAGACAAAGCGGATGAAGTCCTTGGCAGCCTCGATCTTGGCGTCGCTGCCGTTGTCAAAGATGCCGAAGCCCCAGATGCCGCCGCACAGTTCCGGCACACCGTCATCCGTGGGGAAGGCCATGGCAAAGGGAGTGAAGGTGACCTGCTCAGCGTAGTTGGTCTTGTTAGAGGCGTTCCAGCAGAAGGTGACGGCGCAGGTGCCGTTGGCAAACTGCTGCAGCTCCTCCGTGGCCTGGAAGCCGGCGTTGGCGTTCAGAGCGCCGCTGCCAACCATGTCCACCAGCAGCTGGAGGGCCTGGACGTTCTCCGCGCTGTTGGCCGTGTATTCGGTATGGTCCGCATTGGTGTAGGTGCCGGAGTAGAGGTTGTTCACCAGCGCCCGGGTGCCCTGGTCGCCGCCCTGGCCGCCGCAGTAGATGATGCCGGGTACCGCCACCAGGCCGGAATCCCGGACCGCCTCCATGGCGCTCACAAAGTCGTCGGTGCTCCAGGTGCGGGTCTCCTCGTCGATGTACTGCAGGGCGCCGGCCTGCTCAAACACTTCGTAGTTGATGGCCATGCAGTGGGTGGTCATGCACAGGGGGTACTCGTAGTATACGCCGTTGTACTGGCAGGCGCTCACCACCGCCTCGCTGGTGGCGGCGATGTCCGCCGTGATCTCCTCCGTCCACAGATCGGACAGATCCACCATCACGCCGTTCTTGCCCCAGTTGGTCACAAGACGCTCGGGGCCTTCCATGATGATGTCGGGCGTGCCGCCGCCTGTAATGGCGGAGGTTACCTGGGTGTCGCCGTTGGTGTAGTCGATGAGCTCGTGCTCTACCTTGATGCCGGGATGAGCCGCTTCGAATTTCCCGATCAGCTCAACCATAGTGGCATCGTCGCCGAATTTGCCGATGGGATAGGTCCAAATGGTGATGGTTACTTCCTCTCCGGTGGGTGTTTCGTCAGTAGTCGCAGGGGGATTCTCAGAGGTTTCCGGCGTCGCCTCCCCGCAGGCGACAAGGGCAAATACCATAATCAGCGCCAGGAGCAGAGCAATCAGCTTTTTCATTTCTTCCTCCTTCATTTTGTGCCATTCCCAAGCGTGTTGGTCCCCTCATTTTCCGTAAATGGCCGACCGCCATCGCTGGGAATGTTCACATTTCCATACTCTGATACTATTAGACTTTGTGTGATAAGTCAACAAGATTTTGAAATAAATTTTCAAAATGAGCACTTTTGCAAAATTTTTTCCTCAAAAATTGCCATAATGACGAAAGATATTTTTTCCCATGTCCCCCGGATGGTCGAAAAAAGGAAAAACGCGGGCCCAAAACAGGGCCCGCGCATATTTTCGCGCTGGTAGGGATCAGATGTGTTTCTCCGCCAATGCGTCTGCCACCCGGCGGCGGCTGGCGCGGCAGCCGTCCAGGTTCCGGCGGCTCAGTTCCGAAAACAGCACGTCCAGCAGAAACATCTGGGCGATCCGGGCCGCCACGGAACCCAGCTGCATAGGGCTCTCGTTCGCCCCGCACTGGAGCACCACATCCGCCAGCATCGCCCCCGGGGAACGGGGGTAATGGGTGATCAGTACGGATTTTCCCTCTCGTTCCCGGACCAGGCGCAGGGTGTCCAGCATGTCCCGGGCCGCACCGGAATAGGAAAAGTACAGCACCACATCCCCCGGGTCCATCAGGGCCGCCGCCACAACCTGGGAGTGGGAGTCGCTGATGGGGAAAAACTTCCCATTGGTGGTGGAAAATAGGTGTGCCGCCTCCATGGCAATGATCATGGAGCCCCCCTGCCCCATGCACAGCACCTTCCCGGCCGCCGCCAGCAGGTCCGCCGCCGCCCGGATGTCCTCCGGCCGGATCAGCTCCAGAGTCTGGGCCATGGCCCCCATGTCCGCCGCGTAAAGCTTCTGGCACATGTCCCCGATGGAATCATCCTCCAGCACTTCCCCGGACAGGGGGTTGGAATCCTGCCGCCACCGGGCGGTGGAATTGGCCAGGGCCAGGCGGAATGCGCCGTAGCCCTTGCTGCCCAGCCGCCGGCAGAACCGGGAGACCGTGGCCTCTGCCACGCCGCACGCCTCCGCTAGTTGGGAGATGGACATGTCCTGTGTCTCCATCCGGTGCTGCATGATATAGTCTACAATTTTCTTTTCCGAGGACGTCAGCTCGTAGTACTCGCTGCTCATCCTCTCCAGCACGCTCTCTCCGCAAGGCGGCATAGAGGCTCCTTTCTCCGGCCGCTTTCAGCCGGCGGTTTCCAAAATTTCCCCGATCAGCACATCCGCCATGCTCAGCATCCGCGGCAGATGGAACGGGCCTTTAAAGGTCGATCCCTTGCAGGGCGGCTGGGTGGGCTTGCCGTCCCGGCGCAGGTACCCGTACCATTCCCCGTACTCCGGATCGGCAAAGTGTTCCCGGCAGTAGTCCAGCGTCCGGTAAAACCAGTCCAGATATTTTTCCTCCCCGGTATCCCGGAAGAGCATCAGAGAGGCGATAACCGTCTCGTTGTGGGGCCACCAGAGCTTCATGTCATGCTCATAGGCCTCCGGCGGGCGCCCCAGGGCGTCCACAAAGTACAGCAGCCCGCCGTACTCCTCGTCCCAGCCGGCCTCGATAGCCCAGTCAAAGATCTGCGCCGCCCGGGATACCAGCTCCTTGTCCCCGGTGCGCCGGGCATGCTCCAGCAAAAACCACACGCCCTCGATATCGTGGCCGGGGTTTACTACGCGCCCTTCCGTATAGTACAGCCGGGCCTCCCCCTCCGGGCCCACGTTCTCCAGGACGCAGTGCAGGTCCGGCTTCACATGGTACCGGAAAATCTCCTCCACGCAGGCTGCCGCCCGGCTCTCGTACAAGGCCCGGCGCTCCGGATCGTTCCGGAGCATCACCGACGTCACGTTCAGATAGATCATCGGTCCCCCAAACCCCCGTCCCGACCGGGTCTCCGGGATGGTCTTTGGTCCCAGCCCCGTGGGGTCCGGCATCCCGTGGTTCAGGTCCCAGTACAGCTCGTAGGCCCGCCTGGCCCGTTTTAGGCACTCCGTTTCCCCCGTCACCCCGTAGTACTCGGCGTTGGCCATGGCGTAGAACGCCTCGGAATAGCAGTAGCGCCGCTGGCGCAGGGGCCGTCCGTCCTCGGTGACGGTAAAATACAGCCTGCCCCCCGCTCCGTGGTTTATACAGTGCTCCTCCAGAAACGTAAGACAGCTCCGGCTGGCCTCCAGCCATTCCTCCCGGGGTCCGTACAGGTGGCAGAGCCAGGAAAAGATCCAGCCGCACCGCCCCTGCATCCATACGCTCTTGTCTGTGGAAAATACCTCGCCCCGCCGGTCCAGGCAGGTGTATACACCCCCGTGCTCCTTGTCCATGCCGTGTTCCAGCCAGAACGCCGCGCACCGGGCCAGCTCATCCCGGATCCACGCCCTGGCCTGCTGCAGTTTCGTTCGATCCATTGTGCCGCTCCTTTCCCTTCCGGCCGGACGGTGTCCCCGCCGGCTCCTTTGCTGCCATAGTATCATCCTGGAAATTAATTTTCAAGATGCTTTGAAATTGAAACAATTTATCATTTTGCTGGTGACACGGCGGCTTGGCCGTGATATGATGCCGGTATGGGTTACCAAACGTTGTGTGAGGAGGTTTCGTCATGGAATTTCTGGGCATATCCTTTGATCTGAAAGAAAAACCCGAGTTGGATCCCGAATACCTTCCCCTGAGCAAATTCAACGCGGCCTTTCTCTCCACCGCCCGCCGGAGTCTGGGCATTGCGGTGGAACGGGCCGGCGGCGAGGTAGCCGTACAGGAGACGTTTATCCACGGAGAGCCGGAGTTTGCCAAGGCCGACCG
>CALWYY010000136.1 GCA_944385885.1 uncultured Oscillospiraceae bacterium
TCCGTGAGGATGATCCCCTTTACCCGGATGGCGGTGCAGTAATCCAGATACTCCTGCTCCTTTTTGGCGTCGTTGGACGTATCGCAGATCAGCAGCGTATGCTTGTACCGGAACGCCACCTGGTTAAGCTCCTGGATCAGGGAGATGAAAAAGGGGTTGGACATGTCGTAGACAAACAGGGCGACGGAGTTGGAGGCGCGGGTGAAAAGGCTCTTGGCCGTCTGGTTGGGGACATAATGCTGTTCGTCGATCACCGCCTGGACCCGGGCGCGGGTCTCGGGAGAGGTAAACTCCGGATGGTTGATCACCCGGGAGACGGTGGCGATGGAGACGCCGGCCAGCCGGGCGATATCCCGGATGCCGATATAAGGCTCGCCGTTGGAAGGCATGTGTAACACCTCCTTGAAAATGAAAGCTGTTTCATTCAGAATCATAGCACAGTCAAAAAATAAAAGCAAAGAAATTCTTGATTTGCAATGCTTTTACGTTATGTAACAACATTTCCGCGCCAGAGGCATCCCCTTAGAAGAAATGCATAAAACAGGCCATTGGAAAATGGAGAAACCGCCAAAAAACCAAAATCCCGCTGCGAAAACCATGTAAAAATTGACACTATATACAAAGAGGGGATACAATACTTACATATGAATGTAACTTGTTGCAACCTGCTGGTGGCAACAGGACCGACGGAATTAAATTTTGAATGGGAGGACAGAACCATGACCGACAGGACTAGGATGCTTCGGGAAAAGCTGTTTGACGAATACAAGCCCCGCATCTGCCCCGAGCGCTGCGTAATCTTTACGGAATCCATGAAGAAGAGCGAGGGCCGGCCCATCGCCCTGCGCCGTTCCCAGGCGTTCTGGGACGTGCTGGACAAGATGACCGTCTACGTCAACGAGGGAGAGCTCATTGTGGGCAACCAGGCCCAGTGGCCCAAGTCCTCCCCCATCTACCCGGAATACTCCACCCAGTGGCTCCGGGAGGAGCTGGTGGAGGGCAAGCCCTTCTTCCCCGACCAGCGGCCTGGCGACAAGTTCTACTTTGAGCAGAAGGACGTGGACGCCATCATGCAGTGCGTGGACTACTGGGAGGGCAAGAGCCTCTACGAATCCCTGCGCAAGAGCCTGCCGGACCGGATCAACGAGGCGTGGGACGCCAACGTGATCGACGACACCTGGGTATCCGCCGCCGGGCTGGGCAACGAGGTGGTGGACTACAACCTGGTGGTCACCAAGGGCCTGGAGGACGTAATGGCCCGCATCAAGGCCCAGCTGGCCCAGCTGGACCCCAAGGAGCCGGGCAACGTCCGGAAGATCTGGTTCCTGCAGGCGGCCCTCCAGGGGAACGAGGCGGTGGTCCACTTCTCCAACCGGGTGGCGGACGAGTGCGCCCGGCAGGCCGCCGAGTGCAAGGACGCCAAGCGCAAGGCGGAGCTGGAGAAGCTGGCGGATATCTGCCGGCACGTGCCCCTGCATCCCGCCCGGACCTTCCATGAGGCCGTACAGTCCATTTACATGGTGCTGCTGGCGGTCCATCTGGAGTCCAACGGCCACGCCATCTCCCTGGGCCGGTTCGACCAGTACACCTATCCCCTGCTGAAGAAGGATCTGGAGGAAGGCCGCATCACCCGGGACGAGGCGCTGGAGATCGTGGAGGCCTTCTTCATCAAGTGCAACGAGATCAACAAGCTCCGTTCCTGGCCCGACACCGAATTTTTCATCGGCTACCAGATGTTCATCAACCTGGCCATCGGCGGCCAGACCCCCGATCACAAGGACGCCGTCAACGAGGTGTCCTACCTGTGCGTGGAGGCCTGCGAGAACGTAAAGCTCTTCACCCCCTCCGTCTCCGTCAAGGTCTTTGAGGGGACCAGCGACGAATTTATCATCCGCAACCTGGACGCCATGGAAAAGCACCAGGGCGGCCAGCCGGCCTTCTACAACGACAAGGCCTTCATCCGCACCCTGCAGGACATGGGCATCACCGATATGGAGGACCTGGTGAACTGGGTCCCGGACGGCTGCATCGAGGCGTCCATCCCCGGCAAATGGGACTTTGCCGCCAAGGGCCCCTGGCTGAACGTGGAGAAGGTCCTGGACATCGCCATGCACGACGGCCTGGACACCAAGACCGGGTACCGCTTCGCCACCCCGCCCCGGCCCTTCGCGGAATGTGCGGACATGGAGGAGGTCTTTGAAAACTATATCACCCAGCTGCGGTACTTTATGGACCTGCAGCCGGAGTGCGAGCACATCAACGACGAGATCCACGTGCAGCTGGACATCAACGCCTTCCGCTCCTCTCTGGTGGCGGACTGCATTGGCCGGGGGATGGACCTGGTGGAGGGCGGTTCCATTTACTCCGCCGACGGCGGCCCCACCGCCGGCTCCATCAGCACCGGCGACGCCCTGGCCGGCATCGAGTATATCGTGTTTACCGAGAACATCCTGACCATGGATGAGCTGCTGCACGCCTGCGACACCAACTTTGAGGACGAGACCACCGTCCCCACCGGCCCGCAGATCCGGGCGCTGCTGCAGACCAAAGCTCCCAAATACGGCAACGACGACGACACCGCCGACCGGTGGACCGTGGCGGTGGAGGAGTATATCGGCAAGACCTACCGTTACGAATACAAGAGCTCCAAGTACGGCAAGGGCCCCATCCCCTGCTGCTACTCCTACAGCCAGAGCCCCGTCACCGGCAACATTGCCTTCGGCCGCAGCATCTGCGCCACCCCCGACGGCCGCAAAAACGGCGAGCCGGTAAACAACGGCGTTTCCCCGGCCAACGGCAGCGAGCGCCAGGGCGCCACCGCCGCCACCATGTCGGTTGCCAAGCTGCCCACGCAGTGGATCCAGAAGGGCGCCATCTTCAACATGCGCTTGCTCCAATCCGCTATAGATAGCCCCGAGAAGAAGCAGCGCGTCTGTGACATGATCCGGGTGTTCTTCGACAAATACGGCGAGCAGATCCAGTTCAACGTGGTGGGCAACCAGGTGTATCGGGACGCCCAGAAGAACCCGGAGAAGTACAAGGACCTGATGGTCCGGGTATCCGGCTACAGCGCCCTGTTCGTGTCCCTGGCCCCCGACGTGCAGGAGGACGTGATCAGCCGCAACGAGCTGGACCTGTGAGAACCGCTACCGGAGCAAACTGAATCCGCATCCCGTCTGCCCCGCCCACCGGCGGGACAGACGGATGCACATTTATTGGGCGGGGGAGAGGACATGGAAAAAGGGTTGGTCTTCAACGTGGAACGGGGCAGCAGCGAGGACGGTCCCGGCATCCGCACGGTGGTTTTTTTAAAGGGCTGCGCCCTACGCTGCAAATGGTGCGCCAACCCGGAATCCCAATCCCGCAAGCCCGAGATCCTGTACATAGCCAATGTGTGCGTACACTGCGGCGAGTGCGTGCACGTCTGTCCGCAAAACGCCATCTCCCTGCGGGAGGGCTACGGTTATATCACCGACAGCGGGCGCTGCACCCTGTGTCAGGAGTGCATCCGGCACTGCTACATCAGCGCCCGGAAACTCCAGGGGGTGGAATACACGCCGGAGGAGTTGGTGGCGGAGCTGCGCAAGGACGAGGCCTTTTTCCGTCAAAGCGGCGGCGGCGTGACCTTCAGCGGCGGGGAGCCCCTGCTCCAGGCGGACTTCGTCTGCCGGACGGCGGAGCTCCTGCACGAGCACGGCATCCCCTCTCTGGTGGAGACCTGCGGCTATGCCAGCAGCGAGGCCGTGCAGAAGGCCGCCGGGGTGGTGGACGCATTCTTCTACGACTACAAGCACCCGGACCCGGAGATCCACCGGCAGCTGACGGGCCAGGACAACGTCCAGATCCTGGAAAACCTCCGCTGGCTGATGAAAAACTTCCCGGGCGAGCTTTCCGTACGCTATCCCTACATCCCCGGCTGCAATGACTCCCAGGAGGCCATCCGGGGTTTTCTGCATTTCATGAGCCAGCAGGAGCGGAGGGTGGAGATCGTATTTCTTCCCTATCACCGGCTGGGCCTGCCCAAGTACATCGGCCTGGGCCGGGAATATGCCATGGGCGACAGGAAGTCTCTCAAGCGGGAGGCTTTGGAACATATCCGCGGCTGGGCCGCGGACTACGGACTGGAGATCGTGATCCAGTGAACCCCATCTCCAGGAAAATACATCACAGAGAGGACTGAGCGGATGGCAGTAAACAAGCACATGGTCGCATTTGACTGCGGCAACTCCTCTTACCGCGTGGTGCTGGGGACCTACGACGGGGAGAGGATCACCATGGACGTGATCTCCCAGGTCCCCAACGAGATGATTGAGATCGGTGGA
>CALWYY010000137.1 GCA_944385885.1 uncultured Oscillospiraceae bacterium
CCCCCAAACAGATCTCCGACGTGATCGCCCGGCTGTGCCCGCCGGACACCATGGTGACCACGGACGTGGGCCAGCACCAGATGTGGGTGATCCAGCATCTGCACTACGACTACCCGGGGCAGCTTATGACCTCGGGCGGTTTCGGAACGATGGGTTTCGGCCTGGGGGCCGCCATTGGGGCCCAGGTGGGCAACCCCGACAAAAGAGTGATCCATATAACCGGCGACGGCTCCTTCCGCATGAACTGCAACGAGCTGGCCACGGAACAGTACTACGGCCTGCCGATCATTACCTTCGTGTACAACAACGGGACGCTGGGCATGGTGCGCCAGTGGCAGACCCTGCTGTACGACAGCCGGTACTCTCAGACCACCCTGGACCGGGGTCCGGACTTTGTGCGCCTGGCGGAGGCTTACGGGCTGGGCGGCCGGCGGGTGTCCAACGTGGAGGAGCTGGAGGATGCCGTCCGGGAGGCCCTGGCCAGCCGGCGGGGGTATGTGATTGACTGCGCCATCCAGATGGACGAGATGGTCCGGCCCATGGTGCCCGGCGGCCAGCGCATCACCCAGTTTTTGGTGGACTGACGGGGAGGAGGAACGCGGATGAAAAAACAGGCTGTGGCAAAGGAGTATCTGCCCGATATGGTCACCAGACGGTCCCTGTCCGTGCTGGTGGACAACGAGTCGGGCGTCCTGTCCCAGGTTTCCCGGATGTTCTCCCGGAAGGGCTATAACATCGAGTCTCTGGCTGTGGGTACCACGGACGACCCGGCGGTGAGCCGGATCACCATTGAGGTTATGGCCAACCAGAAACACGTGGACCTGCTGTGCAACCAGCTGCGCAAGCTGCTGCCGGTCCATTCGGTGAAGCTGCTCAACCCGGAGAAGTCTCTGCGCCGGGAGCTGATTTTGCTGAAGGTCAATGCCGATACCAGCGAGAAGTGCAACCGTGTCATCCAGGTGGCCAACATCTTCCGCGCTTCGGTGATCGACGTGTCCCCCACCACCCTGACCCTGGCCATGATCGGGGAGGAGAGCAAGGCGGACGCCATTGTAGACCTGGTGAAGGAGTTTGGCATCCTCGAGCTGGTGCGCACCGGCATGGTGGCGCCGGAACGGGGTACGGATACAATCTACGACGCGACCAAAGAAAAAGGGGAGTTTGATTATGGCAAGAATGTACTATGAGAAAGACTGTGACCTTGGCCGGCTCAACGGGCGGAAAATCGCCATCATCGGCTATGGATCTCAGGGCCACGCCCACGCGCTGAACCTGCGGGACTCCGGCTGCGACGTGGTGGTGGGCCTGCGCCGGGGCGGCAAGTCCTGGCCGGCGGCGGAGAAGGACGGATTTACGGTACTGACCGTGGCCGAGGCCGTAAAAGCCGCCGACGTGATCGTGATCCTCATTAACGACGAGGCCCAGGCGGATCTGTATAAGGCGGAGATTGCTCCCAACCTGACGGAGGGGAAGGCCATCGCCTTTGCCCACGGGTTCAACATCCGCTATAAGCTGATTGTCCCCCCGGCGGGGGTGGACGTGTTCATGGCCGCTCCCAAGGGGCCGGGGCACACGGTCCGGTCCCAGTACGTGGCGGGCAAGGGCGTGCCCTGCCTGATTGCCGTGGAGCAGGACGCCACCGGCCGGTGCCGGGACATTGCCCTGGCCTATCTGGCGGGCATCGGCGGAGCCCGGGCGGGCATTATGGAGACCACCATGCACGATGAGACGGAGACCGACCTGTTTGGGGAACAGACGGTCCTTTGCGGCGGGCTGGTGGACCTGATGCGCTGTGGGTTCGAGACCCTGGTGGAGGCCGGGTACGAGCCGGAGAACGCCTATTTCGAGTGCATCCACGAGATGAAGCTCATTGTGGACCTGATCAACAAGGGCGGCATTGCCGCCATGAACTACTCCATCTCCGACACGGCGGAGTTTGGCGAGTACGTCTCCGGCCCCCGGGTGCTGCCCTATGAGGAGACGAAAAAGAACATGAAAGCGGTGCTTCAGGACATCCAGGACGGTAGCTTTGCCGGGCGCTGGATCGCCGAGAACAAAAACGGCCGCACCTTCTTCAACTCCAAGCGGGAAGCTCTGGCCCGGCATCCCATGGAGGTGGTGGGCAAGCGCCTGCGGGAGCAAATGCTCTGGAAGAACGACGCCGATCTGGACACCGCGTCCAACTGACCCCGCATCCGGCCGCCCCGGGGTCCACCCCGGGGCGGCCGGTTCCAGTCTGTAAAAAATGGGAGGACACGCCATGCGATCCGATCAGATCAAACAGGGTGTAGAACGAGCGCCCAACCGGTCCCTGCTGTACGCACTGGGGCTGACGGAGGAGGAGCTGGCCCGGCCCCTGGTGGGGGTGGTGTGCTCCTACAACGAGATTGTGCCCGGGCATATGAACCTGGACAAGATTGCCCAGGCGGTAAAGGCGGGCATCCGGGCGGCGGGCGGCACGCCGGTGGAATTTCCCGCCATTGCCGTATGCGACGGGATCGCCATGGGCCATGTGGGGATGAAATACTCCCTGGTGACCCGGGAGCTGATTGCCGACTCCACGGAGGCCATGGCTCTGGCCCACCAGTTTGACGGCCTGGTGCTGATCCCCAACTGCGACAAGAACGTACCGGGTCTGCTGATGGCGGCGGCCCGGCTGAACATCCCGGCCATATTCTGCTCCGGGGGGCCCATGCTGGCCGGCCGGCTGCGGGACGGACGGCGCACCTGCCTGAGCAACATGTTTGAGGCGGTGGGAGCGTACCACGCCGGGACGCTGGACGAGGCCGGGGTGCGGGAGTACGAGGAGAACGCCTGCCCCACCTGCGGGTCCTGCTCAGGAATGTACACGGCCAATTCCATGAACTGCCTGACGGAGGCCATCGGAATGGCCCTTCCGGGAAACGGCACCATTCCGGGGGTATACTCCGCCCGGCTCCGGCTGGCAAAGCACACGGGGATGCAGATCATGGAGCTGATCCGCCGGGACATCCGGCCCCGGGACATTATGACGCCCGCCGCCTTCCATAATGCAGAGACGGTGGATATGGCGCTGGGCTGCTCCACCAACACCATGCTGCACCTGCCGGCGATTGCCCACGAGGCCGGCGTGCACATCCCCCTGGAAGAGGCCAATGCCATCAGCGAACGCACTCCCAACCTGTGCCACCTGGCCCCGGCGGGGGACACGTTCATGGAGGACCTGGACGCGGCGGGTGGCGTGTACGGGGTGATGAAAGAGCTGGCCCGGGGCTCGCTCCTGGATCTGACGGTGATGACCTGCACGGGCCGGACCTTTGAGGAGAACCTCCAGAACGCGGAAAACCGGGACCCGTCGGTAATCCGGCCGCTGGAGTCGCCGTACTCCCCCAATGGGGGCATTGCGGTGCTCCGGGGGAACCTGGCTCCCGATGGCTGCGTGGTGAAGCGTTCCGCGGTGGCCCCGGAGATGATGGTCCACCAGGGCCCCGCCCGGGTGTTTGATTCGGAGGAGGAGGCCATTGCCGCCATTTACGGAAAACAGATCCGGCCCGGGGACGTGGTGGTGATCCGGTACGAAGGGCCCCGGGGCGGCCCGGGCATGCGGGAGATGCTCAACCCCACCTCCGCCATCTGCGGCATGGGAATGGGGGAAAGTGTGGCGCTGCTTACCGACGGACGGTTTTCCGGAGCCACCCGGGGAGCCTCCATCGGCCACGTCAGTCCCGAGGCAGCTGCCGGCGGGCCCATTGCCCTGGTACAGGAAGGGGACATTATTGCCATTGACATCCCTGGCTGTTCCATCACCCTCCAGGTATCCCAGGAGGAGCTGGAGCGCCGGCGGGCGGCCTGGGTGTGTCCGGAACCCCGGATCCGCACGGGGTACCTGGCCCGGTACGCCCGGCAGGTGTCCTCCGCCGACCGGGGGGCTATCCTGCAGGCATAGGCCGGACCCCATAGGCAAGAACGGGAAAAGGCCGCCCGGCGCGGCCTTTTCCCGCATCCAACCATACGGAGGCAGAAACAATGTACGAGAAACTGGCGGACCTGCTGCTGTACGGGCGGCTGGAAGGGGACGGGGCCGTTTTGACAGAGCTGGGAGATCTGTGGCGGGACTGGCAGCGAGGCGGCGCACCCCGGGAGGAGCTGCTGCGCCGGGCCCACGGACTGGCCCGGCGCCTGCTGGAGCTGGCCGTGGGCTGGGGTCTGGACGGCAACCTGTGGCAGGGATATTTGACCTATGTGCTCATCGGCGACGAAAATCCCTATACCCTGTCGGTAGAGCGCCGGGAGGACGGAGGCGGCACCCTGTCCCAGCTGGCCCGGCGGGATCTGGCAATATTCCGGCAGCTGTTTACCCTGGATTTTGGCCCGCTGGAGACGGAATTGGGGACGGACTGCTTTTCCGCCCTGTGCCGGTACCAGGCCCCGGCCGGGACGGAGAGGGAGCCGGGCCGGACGGTGGAGAAGCTGGCCGGCGCCCTGGCCGGCGCAGCCAGCGACGAGGAATTTTTCCAGCGGCTGACGGAATTTTACCGCCGCCGGGGCCTGGGACAGCTGGGCCTGTACAGGGCCTTCCGGGTCCGGGAGACGGAGAGGGGCGAGGCGGCTCTGGAGCCCGTGGCCGACGGGGAGGAGATGACCCTGGACGGGCTGGTGGGCTGCCAGGTGCAGAAGGAGGAACTGCTGGCCAATACCCGGGCCCTGCTCCGGGGCCTGCCCTGCAACGACGTGCTGCTCTACGGGGATGCCGGTACCGGCAAGTCCTCCAGTGTCCGGGCCCTGCTGCCGGAGTTTGCCCGGGACGGCCTGCGGATGATCGAGCTGCACAAACATCAGCTGCGTCTGCTGGCGCCCGCCATCGCCGCCGTCCGGGACCGGAACTACGCTTTCATCCTCTTTATCGACGATCTGTCCTTTGAGGAGAGCGAGGTGGAATACAAGTTCCTGAAATCCGTCATGGACGGAGGCCTGGCCAGCCGGCCGGGGAACGTGCGCATCTACGCCACCTCCAACCGCCGCCATCTGATCCGGGAGACCTGGAAGGACCGGGGGGATATGGAGTATGAAAACGAGGTGCACCGCTCCGATACGATGGAGGAAAAGCTATCCCTGGCAGCCCGGTTCGGGGTCTCCATCTGCTATAACACCCCCAACCGGCAGGAATATCATGACATTGTCCGAGCCCTGGCAGCCCGGCAGCTGTCCACGGACATGAGCCAGGAGGAGCTCCTTCTCCTGGCCGACCGCTGGGAGATCCGCCACGGGGGCGTGTCCGGACGCACAGCGCAGCAATTCATCCATTACCTTGCGGGAGGAAACAGATATGGTAACCCTGGATAAAGTCTATCACGCTGCCTTCGTGCTCAAGGAGGTGGCCCGGCGGACGGACCTGATCTATGCGCCCAACCTGTCCAATGAGGCGGAGATCTACCTGAAGCCGGAGAATTTGCAGGTCACCGGCAGTTTCAAGCTGCGGGGGGCGTACTACAAGATCAGCCAGCTCACCCCGGAACAAAAGGCGGCGGGGATTATTGCCTGCAGCGCCGGAAACCACGCCCAGGGCGTGGCTTTGGCGGCCACCCGGCAGGGAGTGCGCAGCGTGGTGTGCATGCCCGACATAGCCCCCATCAGCAAGGTGGAAGCCACCAAACGCCTGGGGGCGGAGGTGGTGCTGACCAAGGGTACTTACGACGACGCCTATGCCCAGGCGGTGCAGATGCAGCGGGAGACCGGGGCCACCATGATCCACCCCTTTGACGACGAGGAGGTCATTGCCGGCCAGGGTACCGTAGGCCTGGAAATTCTGGAGCAGATGCGGGATGTGGAGGCCGTGGTGGTGCCCGTAGGCGGCGGCGGGCTGATCTCCGGAGTGGCCCTGGCCATCCGCCAGCTCAATCCCGGCGTGAAAATTTATGGCGTCCAGGCGGCCAATGCCCCCAGCATGGCCGAGAGCCTCCGGCAAAAGAACCCCGTTACCCTGGACACCGTCCATACGTTTGCCGACGGCATCGCCGTTAAGCACCCCGGGGAGATCACCTTTGCCCTGGCACAGCAGTACGTGGACGACGTGGTGACCGTGGGGGAGGACGAGATTGCCGCCGCCATCCTGGCCATGATCGAGCAGCATAAGCTCATTGCCGAGGGGGCGGGGGCCGTGAGCGTGGCGGCCGCCATGTTCCACAAGCTCCCCATCCAGGGGAAAAAGGTGGTCTGCGTGGTCTCCGGAGGGAATATCGACGTGAACATACTCTCCCGGGTGATCACCCGGGGCCTTGTGACCTCCGGTCGGAATGCCAACCTGCTGATTGCCCTGGAGGACCGGCCCGGCCAGCTGGTGGGGGTCAGCGAGATCATTTCCCGGTACGGCGCCAATGTGGTCAGCGTGCGCCACGAACGCTCGGACCCCAATATGGCCATCTCCAGCTGCTTTCTCCGGGTGGGCATGGAGACCCGGGACTTCCAGCAGATCCAGCAGATTAAACAATCCCTGGCGGAGGCCGGGTTTACCATCGTGTCCTGAAAAGGGAAGAACGGCAAAAAGGACGGGCCCAGCCCGTCCTTTTTGCATGTGCAGGCACTCCCGCAGGCTAATACAGGCCGCCCGCCGCCTCCGGGGGAATTTCCGGGACGCCTTCACGGCAGAGGCGCACAAAGGCCCCGGCCGCCGCGGTGAAATGCTTTTCCCGGTGGTACAGGATGGAGAACTTCCGCCGGAAATCCAATCCCTGCACAGTCACCTGCAGCACCCTGCCCTCCCGGACAGCCTGGGCCACCAGCCGCTCCGGCAATACGGCAATGCCTAGCCCCTCCGCCACGGCGTTTACCAGCGCCGTGGTGCTCATGGCCTCCCACAGGGGAGACACGGAAAAACCCGCCGCCTCCGTCACCCGGTCAAAGACGTCCCGGGTGCCGCTGCCTTTCTCCCGCAGCAGAAAACGCTGCCGCCGGAAATCCTCCAGAGAGAGGACCTGGCCGGGGGCGAAAGCCCCCTCCGCCGGGACAATTACCGCCAGCCGGTCCTCCATATATTCCTCCGCCCGCAGAGAAGGGCTGTGGGGCACCCCCTCCACCAAAGCCAGGTCCAGCCGGTTATCCAGCAGCTTTTCCTCCAGTGCGTCCGACGGCTCCACCACCGCCCGGATTTCTATCCCGGGGCAGAGACGAGAGAACTCCTTTACGTACCGCGGCAGAAACCGCGAGCCGATGGTGATGCTGGCCCCCACCCGAAGGATACCGGCATAATCCCAGTTTTTTATGCTCTTTTCCATGTCGTCAAACAGGCTCAGAATCTGGCAGGCGTATCCCTGAAACCGCTCCCCCGCCGGGGTGATCCGCAGCCGCCGGCCTAGCCGGTCGAACAGCGCCACCCCATAGTACTCCTCCAGCTCCCGTATGGCCAGGCTCACCGCCGGCTGGGACAGCCGCAGCGATGCCGCCGCTCGGGTGGTGTTGCAGCCCGACTCCCATACCGCCAGAAAAATCCGCAGGTGCCGGATTGTCATAAAACGCCCCCCTTTTTCATTATAAATAATACAATATTATTTCAATAAAATTATAGTATTTTTCTTATTTTTTTACAAGGGGTATACTGGCGCCGGAGGGATGGATATGGGAAGGAAAGGGAGAAAATGCGCCGTACTGTTCCTGTCCACCTTGGAACTGAGCGCCTGTACTTTTGGGGGCGGGTATGTGATCGTGCCGCTGATACGCCGCAAGTTCGTGGAAAAGCTGCGCTGGATCCAGGAACAGGAGATGCTGGACATAGCGGCCATTGCCCAATCGGCGCCGGGGGCGGTGGCGGTGAACGTGTCGCTGCTGGTGGGGTACCGGGCCGCCGGCCTGGCGGGCGCGCTGGCGGCCGTTGCCGGGACGGTCCTGCCGCCGCTGGTGATTTTGTCGGCGGTAGCGGTTTGCTACCAGGCGGTGCGGGACGATCCGGCCGTGGAGCTGGTCATGCGGGGGATCCTGGCCGGCGTGGCGGCAATTATCTGTGACGTGGTGATCACCATGGCCCGGGAGGTGCTTGGGGAGGGAAACCGGCTGGCCTGGGTGCTGCTTCCGGGGGCCTTTGCGGCGGTGCGGTTTGCGGGGATAAACATAGTGGCGGTGCTTTTTACGTGCGGGGCATTGGGGGCCCTGGACGCAGTCCTCCGGAGGAAGGGGGAGAAGGGGGCGGGAAAATGACGTATCTGACCCTGTTTTGGAGCTTTTTCCAGATCGGACTCTTCAGTGTGGGCGGGAGTTACGCGGCCATGCCCTTTATCCAGCACCAGGTGGTGGAACTCCATCCCTGGCTGACACTGGAAGAATTTGCCCACGTGGTGGCTATCGCGGAGATGACGCCGGGGCCCATTGCCATCAATGCGGCAACCTTTGTGGGCATCCGGATCGGCGGCATACCCGGTGCGCTCACGGCTACGGCAGGCTGTGTGCTGCCCTCCTGCATTTTGGTGCTGGCTCTGGCCTGGGCGTATTACCGGTTTCGGGGCCTGGCATTGGTGCAGGGGGTATTGGCAGGGCTGCGTCCGGCGGTGACGGCGATGATTGCCTCTGCGGGCGTGACTCTGGTGGGTCTGGCGCTGTGCGTTTCCCAGCCGGGGACGGGGGACATAGGCCCTCTGCGCCTGGCGTCTCTGTGCTTGTTTGCGGCGGGATTGGCCCTGCTCCGGCTGCGAAAGGCAAGCCCCCTGGCGGTGCTTGCCGGCGCGGGAGCGGCGGGGGCGATCCTGTATGCCGTGCTGTGAGAAAAGGGCCTGCCTCTTGCGGATAGGCGCCGGACGTGGTAGAGTACCACTGTACGTCTGGCTCGAGGGCAGGCAGGGAGGCTGCAGCTATGAAACAGGTATTTTCCAGAATTTTTTCCCGTGTGACCCTGGTGGGCTTTTTCATTTTGGTACAGCTGGCCGCCCTGTATGTGGGCATTGCCCTGCTGGGGAGCCGGGTCACCTATTTTTACGGGCTGTGCCGGCTGGCGGCGCTGCTGCTGGTGCTGAGGATCTTATACAAAAACGACAATCCCGCCTATAAGATCGCCTGGATCGTTCCCATCCTGCTCATGCCCTTTTTTGGGGGGCTTCTGTATCTTGTCTTTGGCAAGGCCCACCTGAACCCCCGGGAGAAAGCCCGGATGCGCGACGTGGCCGGGCGGTATATAACGGCCCTGGCCCAGGCCGACGAAAAGAGCGCCCAGCTGGAACAGCTGGATCCCCAGGCGGCGGTCCAGAGCCGGTATATCCGGCGCACAGGCGGCACGCCCGTGTTTACCCGCACGGAGACGGAATACCTGCCGGTGGGCGAGGCCTACTATGCCCGGCTGAAGGAGGCTTTGGAGGGGGCGGAGCGGTTTATTTTTCTGGAGTACTACATCATCCGGCCCGGAAAAATGTGGGACGGGATCCACGCCATCCTGCGGCAGAAGGCCGCCCAGGGGGTGGAGGTGCGCCTGATGTACGACGACTTCGGCGTTATGTTCAAGCTTCCGGAGAACACCCGGCAGCTGCTGGAATCGGAGGGGATACGGGTGTGCGTGTTCAACCCTCTCCGGCCGGTGCTGTCCGTACGCTTTAACAACCGGGACCACCGGAAGATCTGTGTGGTGGACGGGAACATTGGGTTCACGGGAGGGGTCAATATCTCCGATGAATACATTAATGCCGCTCCCCGGTGCGGCCACTGGCTGGACAGCGGCGTATGCCTGCGGGGGGAGGCGGTCTGGGCGCTGACGGTGATGTTCCTGTCTCTGTGGGATTTTGTCCGCCGGGAAAACACCGAGTTCTCCCGCTACCGGCCGGATCCGGCGGTTCTGGAGTCGGTGGGCGATGACGGGTTTGTACAGCCCTTTACCGATATGCCCCTGGACGACGAGCCGGTGGGGGAGACAGTCTACCGCAATATGATCCAGCGGGCGGGGAAATACGTGTACATCAACACGCCCTATCTGATTATCGATAACGAGATGATCACCGCCCTATCCACCGCGGCCAAGAGCGGCGTGGACGTGCGCATTGTCACCCCGGCGATCTGCGACAGCCGCCTGGTGCAGGAAATGACCCGGTCCTACTACGAGCCGCTGATCCAGGCGGGGGTGAAGATCTATGAGTATGAGCCGGGAATGGTGCATGCCAAAACCTTCGTCTGCGACGACCGGTACGGAGTGGTGGGGACCATCAACCTGGATTATCGCAGCCTCTACCTGCACTACGAGTGCGCTGTGTGGATGTGCTCCTGCCGGGCGGTGGAGGAGCTGAAAGCCGCCTATCTGACGGAGCTGGAGGCCTGCCGGCCGGTCACACCGGATACATACCGGGACCTGTCCCGGTTGCGGCACCTGTTTCGGGCCGTTTTGCGGACTTTAGCGCCGCTGTTTTAAAGGAAAAGCGCCGCAGGGTGGGGCTGGCGGAGGCTCTGGAACGGGACAGGCGGCGGGAAGGCTCTCCAGAGCCTTCCCGCCGCCTGTCTTTTGCCTTATGACCGCAGCTCTTCCCAAAACGTCACGCCCGCCAGCTGGTTTAGCGCCTCCCGGGCCTCCTGGCGGCTCAGCCCTGGCTGGAGGATCTCCAACTCCATCCTGTAACCGGGGGGAAACCCTCCCGGGCTGGGGAAGGCCTCCACGTGTATTGCCTGCAGGCCGGCCTGTTTCAGCCGGAGGATCACCTGGCCCAGCCGCTGGGACTCTTCCGGCTCCAGATATATTTCCAGGCTTCGGGAGGCCTTCACCAGGGCGGCATCCAGCCGGTTAAGAAGGACCAAAGCCGTAAAAATCAGCAGGGCCATTGCCACGGCGCAGGCGTAATACCCGGCGCCGGCAGCCAAGCCCATACAGGCGCTGGCCCAAAGCCCGGCGGCGGTGGTGAGGCCGGTAATGTGCTTTTTCCCGGTGACTAAAATGCTGCCGGCACCCAGAAACCCGATGCCGGACACAACCTGGGCCGGTATACGCATGGGATCGCCGCCATACCGCAGGGCGGAATATTGCCCAACCAGCACGGTGCAGGCGGCGCCGATGCACACCAGCAGGTGGGTGCGCATCCCGGCGGCCCGCCGGTGCCTGCCCCGGGTGGCGCCGATGATGCCGCCGCCCAGCATGGCCAGAGCCAGGCGCAGGGTCATGCTCAAAAGGTTCAGCTCTTCCAGATTGGATAGTATGCCCTCGAATCCGCAGCCCGCCTTTCCTCTGGACAGGGCCGGCGTCCGTCGCGCCGGGACGTCCGGTGCCCCTTCTACAGCCATTCTATGCCAACCAGGGAGGGCTATGTCCCAAACCAGCTCCAGTGTAAGCGGGCGGAGCAGGAAGGGGGCGCCGATCCCGGGCCGGCCGGGTCAGAGGGCCGGCAGGGCCAGGCAGAAGGTGCTTCCCTGGCCGGGGACGCTCTCCACCCAGGCCCGCCCCTGATGAAGCTGGGCGATCTCCCGGACCATGGCCAGCCCCAGGCCGGCCCCTCCGTCCGCCTCCCGGGAGGCATCCGCCTGCCAGAACCGCTGCCAGATCCGTTCCTGGTCTTCCGGCGCAATGCCGATGCCGTCATCCCGCACGGACAGAATCAGCTCCCGGCCCGCCCGTTCCAGGCCCACCCAGATGCGGCCGTTCTCCCGCCCGTATTTGCAGGCATTCTGGAATAGGTTCTCCAGCGCCCGGGACAACAGAGAGGGATTGTACTCCGCCTCCAGGCCGGGCTGGACAGAGGCCTCCAGCCGGATTCCCCGCTGGGGGACAAACTCCTCACAGCAGGCCGACACGAAGGCGCTGAGATCTCCCCGGCGCAGGGGATACCGGTCGGTGCCCTGCTGCATCCGCGTCAGGCTCATCAGCTGGTCGATCAGCTGAGACATGCGGCGGCCCTGCTTTTCCACCAAGTCCAGGGATTGGAGGAAATCCTCCCGGCTCTGGTTTTTCCGCCGGGCACGGGCGCATTCCGCCAGGATGACCGTCACCGGCGTGCGCAGCTCGTGTGATGCGTCGGAGGCAAATTGCTTTTCCGCCAGAAAGGATTTTTCCAGGCGGGCGAACATTGCATCAAAAGCCTGACTCAGCTGCCGCATCTCCCGGGGGCCCCGGCGCAGTCCGATCCGGGCCGACAGGTCATCCCCGCTGGAAATGGATGCGGCGGCGGAGAGAATCCGCTCCATGGGCCGGAAAGAGAGCCAGGCGATAAACCAGCCTCCAGCCACCGTGGTCAGCAGCAGGGCCGGCAGGAGGATGGATGTGAGGATCAGGATGGTGTGCATGACGCCCGACTGGTCCTGGGTGGATATCATCCCCCGGATCCACACCGGCCCCTCCGCCAGAAGGTCAAATACATAGTAGTCCTCCCCCTCCAGCGTCTCCTGCCGTACGGCGCCTTCCTGAAGGGGAAGGGAGGAAGCGGCGCCCTGGGGGACGGCCCCCCGGAGAAGCCGGCCGTCGGCGTCGTAGACGACGCAGTAGACCCCGTGGTCGTAAAAGTCCAGCTCATCCCATTCCGGCTCGCCCCGCTCCCACTCCAGCTCCCCGGCGTTGTCCGCCACCACGTCCACCAGCCGCTCCACCGGGTCGTCGGTGACGGCGTGGCCGTTGAGGATCAGAATAAACACAAGCGCCATGGCCGCCAGAAGCAGCATCATCAGGGTAAACCAGGCCGTGAGGCGCAGCTTTGCCGACATGCTCACTCCTCCTTCAGCACCCAGCCGGTGCCCCACACGGTATGAATCAGCTTTTTGTCAAACCCCGTGTCCATTTTCCGGCGCAGGTATCCCACGTACACGTCCACCACATTGGTTCCGCCGGTGTAGTCGTAGTTCCACAGGCTGTTTTCAATCCGCTCCCGGGACAGGACAATCCCCCGGTTGCGCACCATGTACTCCAATAGGGAAAACTCCCGGGCGGTCAAATCAATGGACCGTCCCGCCCTGGTCACGGTGCGGGCCTGCACGTCCACCGTCAGATCCGCCACCGTAAACCGGTTGGAGCGGTTGCCTGTGTATTTCCGGGTCACCGCCCGCACCACCGCCAGCAGCTCCTGCAGGTCGAAGGGCTTTACCAGGTAGTAGTCCCCGCCGCTTTCCAGCCCCTCCACCCGGTCGGCTACCGCGTCCCGGGAGGTGAGGAACACCACGGGGGTGGCGTCTTTTCCATCCCGGAGCCGCCGCACCAGCTCCAGGCCGTTCATCTTAGGCATCAGAATGTCCAGGATTATGGCGTCGTACCGGGCGCAGGCCATGTACTCCAAGGCCTCCTGGCCGTTAAAGCACCGGTCTACGCTGTACCCCTCGTCGGTGAGAGTCTCGGCCAGGATGCGGTTGAGATTTTTTTCATCTTCCACGACCAGAATACGCATTCCCATCACCTCACTGTCAGGATACCGGGAAAAAATAAGAAAAAATTTAGGCTTTTCTTAATTTCTGCCTCTATACTCGGGCCAAGACAAAAACCTGGAAAAGGAGAACCCGAATCATGAAAAGAAACCGTTGGATCGTGCTGGCCCTGGTCCTGGCTCTGGCCCTGGGGGCCGCAGGCGGATACGTGTATTGGCGCGCCAAAGGCCGGTATATCTCCCGGCAGGCGGCGCTGGAGGCCGCTTTCGCCGACGCGGGGGTGTCCCGGAACACGGCCTTTGACCTGGAGACAGAGCTGGACAAGGAATATGGGCTGGCCCGCTATGAGGTGGAATTCACCGCCGCCGGGGTGGAGTATGAGTACGTGCTGGACGCGGCCACAGGCCAGATCCTCTCCCGCTGGCAGGA
>CALWYY010000138.1 GCA_944385885.1 uncultured Oscillospiraceae bacterium
TGACCCAGCCCCGGGCAGGGACCGTGACGCCGGCGCAGTCCTGGGGACTGTCCCCCCGGTTCACCAGTACCAGCCGGCTCTCCCCGCCGCTCCAGCGCCGGGCTCCCAGCACGTCCTCTCCAAAAGCCACCGGCTCGTACTCCCCAGTGCGCAGCACTGGATCCCGCCGGTACAGGCGTCCCAGGGCCCGGAAATGTTCCGTCAGGTCCTCTTCCTCCCGGCCCCAGGGATACGCGCCCCGGTTATAGGGGTCTGTTCCGCCAGTCATGCCCGCCTCGTCCCCGTAGTAGAGGCAGGGTACCCCCGCCAGGCCGTACTGCAGGACGCTCAGCTGCTTGAGCTTCTGCCGGTCCCCTCCCAGCAGTGTCAGCACCCGCTCCCGGTCGTGGCTCCCGATCAGGTTCATGGCGCTCAGCTGATGGGCCGGAGGATAGTTCTCCTTAATGTCCCACAGCCGCCGGGCCGCCTCCTCCGCCCCCGTCCGGCCCAGGAGAAAGTCCAGAGCGATCTCCCGGAAGGGATAGTGCATGGTGGCGTCCAGCTCCCGACCCAGCAGGTATTCCCGCAGCTGGCTGTAGCTGACCTTGTTGCTGGCGTCCTCCCACACTTCCCCCATCAAAAGACTATCCGGTTTCTCCGCCCGGCAGGCCGCCCGGATCTCCCGGATGAACTCGTCCGGCAGCTCGTCGGCCACGTCCAGCCGCCAGCCGTCCGCCCCCAGCCGGAGCCAGCGCCGGATGATGCCGTCCTGGCCGCAGATGAATTCCCGGTACCCGGGATCGCTCTCCTCCACGTTGGGCAGATCCGGCACATCCCACCAGCATTCATAGCCATGGGTGTACTCCTCCCCAAACCGGAACCATTCCCGGTACGCCGCCCCTGTGCCGTAGTTGCCGAATTTATCGAAGTAGAGGCTGTCCGCCCCTGTGTGGTTGAACACCCCGTCCAGCACCACGTGCATCCCCCGGTCCCGGGCCGCCGCGCACAGGGCCGCGAAGTCCTCCTCCGTCCCCAGCAGCGGGTCGATGCGGGTGTAGTCCCCCGTGTCGTACCGGTGGTTGCTGGCCGCCTCGAATATGGGGTTGAGATACAGCACCGTCACCCCCAGGCTCTCTAAGTAGGGAAGCTTCTCCTGTATCCCCCGGAGCGTGCCTCCCCAAAAAGGCCAGGAGGATACGGCGTTATCCTCTCCCCGGGGGTAGAACACCGGCGTGTCCCAGTCCCGTATGAGAAACCGGTGGGTGCCCTTCCGGCGGGAAGGTTCCCGGGCCGTCCACCCCGCCTCCCGGGCAAACCGGTCCGGAAAGATCTGATAGACGATCCCGTTCGTCCACCAGTCCGGGATATGGCTCTTTTCGTATACTGTCAGCTGGCAGGGTTCCGTCTCCTCCTCCCCCGACAGGAAGGAGTACCACAGGACACAGCCGGTCTCCGGCGTGGTCAGTTTTACGGCAAAAAGCCCGTCCTCCCGCCGCTCCATGGGCAGCAGCTGATCCTCCCCCGTGAACCGGTGGAGCCGGAGGGCCATGTCCGTACCGTTGCCCCCCTCCGCCGCCAGAGTTACTTCCGTGCAGACAGCCGCCGCCCCAAAGGGGCGGCGGTATCTCTCGTTTCTCGAGTCGTGGTATATCATACAAATAGGCTCCTGTACAGCTTCCTGTATTCTTTCGCCGGCACCCGCCAGCCGAAGTCCTGGGCCATGGCCTGTTCCTGCAGCCGCCGCCAGGCCGGCTTGTTCTCCCGGTAAAGCGCACAGGCCTCCAGAACGCTGTCCCGGAACTCATGGGCATTGAAGTTCAAAAACCCGAAGCCCGTCCCCTCCCCGGTAAACCGGTTGTACGGCTCCACGCTGTCCGCCAGCCCGCCGGTCCGGCGTACCACCGGCAGCGTGCCGTAGCGCATGGCGATCATCTGGGACAGCCCGCAGGGCTCAAACCGGGAGGGCATGAGGAATAGGTCGCCCCCCGCGTAGAACCGGCGGGACAGAGGGTCGGAAAACCGGATCTGGGCGCTGAACCGGCCGGGATAGTACTGCTCCATGGTCCGGTAGGCGTTCTCATACCGCGGGTCCCCTGTGCCAAGCACGGCAATCTGTACCCCCGCCTGGATCAGGTCGTCCGCCACGGCGTTGAGCAGGTCAAAGCCCTTCTGTTCCGTCAGCCGGCTCACCGCCACGCACAGAGGCGTCTCCCCATTTTCCTCCAGCCCCAGCTCCCGCTGGAGCGCCGCCTTGTTGTCCGCCTTGCCCTCCGGGACGTCGTAGGCCGCCGCCAGCGCCGGGTCCCGGGCCGGGTCATAGGAGGCCGTGTCGATCCCGTTGAGCACACCCGTGAGAATGTCCTGCCGCCGGAGAAACAGGTCGTCCAGCCCTTCCCCAAAATAGGGCGTGCAGATCTCCCGGGCGTAGCTGGGGCTGACCGTGGTGATCCGGTCCGCGTAGCTGGCCGCCCCCGCCAGATAGTTCACCGCCCCGTTCCGGATCAGCTGGTTCCGGGCCGCCTCGCAGCCGGCCAGGCCCAGAATGTCCCCCAAAATCTGCGGGTCGTACTGGCCCTGGAACTTCAGGTTGTGTATGGTCAGCACCGTGCGCATCTGTTCGTATCCCGGGATGTGCTGGTACTGCTCCCGGAGGAAAACCGGGGCCATGGCCGTGTGCCAGTCGTTGCAGTGAAGTATGTCCGGGAAATAGTCCGGCAGATGCCTGCAGCACTCGCAGACTGCCTTGGCAAAAAAGGCCATCCGTTCCCCGTCGTCAAAGTATCCGTAGGCCCCGTCCCGGCCAAAATAGTACTCGTTGTCCAGAAAATACCAGGTCACGCCCTTGTGCCGCAGCTGAAACAGGCCGCAGTACTGGTTCCGCCAGCCCAGCTGTACGTAAAAGTACCCCAGGTACTGCATCTTGGCGGTGAACTCCTCCCGGATCTGCCGCAGCTTGGGCAGAACTCCCCGTACCTCCAGATCTGGACTCCGCACCGCCCCGGGGAGCGCCCCCGCTACATCGCCCAGTCCTCCCGTCTTGATAAACGGGACCGCCTCAAAGGCCGCCAGAAGTACCTTCCGTTTCTCCTGTTTCATATCACCGCGTCCTTCGCCAGAACGCAGGGGTGCTCCGGGCTGCCGGTAATGCAGGTGCTGGGGGAGATGGTCACGTTCTTGTCGCATACCACGTACTCCAGCCAGGCGCCCGCCTTGATCACGCATTTCTCCATGAGCACGCAGTTTCGCACCACCGCGCCTTTTTCCACCCGAACGTTGCGGAAAATGATGCTGTTTTCCACCGTGCCCTCAATTACGCTGCCGGCGGTCATCATGCTGTTTTTTACCACCGAGCCGGGTACGTAGGACGCCGGGGGCGTGTCGTGGATCTTGGTGCGGATCTGCCGGTCCGCCGGAAACAGCTCCTGCTGTACCTCCGGGTTCAGAAGATCCAAGCTGCTGCGCATGTAGTCCTCCAACCCGTCCGTGTAACCCACATAGCCGTCAAACCGCCAGGAGTTTACCTTGATCATGTCCAGGTTCTGCCGGACGATGTCCATAAAGTCCATGTACCCCAGAGCCCGGAAATCCCGCATGAACCGCAGCAGGAACGACTTGTCGATCAAAAAGCAGTCCATGAAGAGGTTCTCCCCCTCTTTCCCCTGCTGGATCCCTGTGACAGTGCCGTTCTCGTCCAGGGTGAGGTAGTAGCCCCGGTGTTTCTCCCCATGCTTGGTCTTCCGGTACAGGATGGTGATGGGCCAGCCCTGCAGCTCATGCTTGGCGATCATGGGCTGGTAGTCCATGTTGTATACCAGGCTGCACCCGCTGACCAGGATGTAGTCCCCGTCCCCCCGGGCCAGATAGTTGCTGTTGTGAATGATGTCCCGCAGCAGGAGATGGGCGTTTTCCTCCTTCAGGCCGAACACCGTGCCGGGGAGGATGAAAAGCCCGCCCTCTTTCTTGTCCAGGCCCCATTCCTTCCCCGCTCCCACGTGGTCCATGATGCTCCGGTAGTAGTAGGGCGTGACGAGCCCCACCGTGGAGATCCGGGAGTTAACCATGTTGGACAGGGCAAAATCCATCAGCCGGTACCGGCCCCCAAAGGGGATACAGGCCGGCGGCCGCTTCTCCGTCAGGGTGCCGAACCCGGATGTGCTGTAATTCGCGGTGAGAAGACCTATGGTTCTGTTCATGTCGCCGCCTCCTTCAGACTTCCATGGTGGACCCGTCGCCCACCACGGTGATCTTGTCCTCCCGGCCGATCCGGGCCCCGGCGCCCACGGCCGCCCCCTCGTTGACTATGGTGCGGGTGATCACCGCCCCCGCCCCTACGGAGGATTCCGGCAGCAGTATGGAGTCGGTCACCACCGCCCCCGCCTCTACCGTCACCCCCGGCGACAGGATGCAGTCTTTTACCTGGCCATATATCCGGCACCCGTTGCACACCAGGCTGCGCTCTACGCAGCCTTCCCCCCCGATGAAGTGCGGGGGGTGCTCGTTCAGGTTGGAGAAGATCCGCCGCCGGGTGTCAAACAGCCGGAACTCCGGGTTGGCCTCCAAAAGCTCCATCTGGGTGGCGTAGTAGCTGGGGATCGTCCCCACATCCTTCCAGTAGCCGGAAAAGACATAGGCAAACAGGTTCTTCCCCTCCCCCAGAAGCCCCGGGATAATGTTCTTGCCGAAATCCCGGTCGCTCTGCGGGTCGTCATGGTCCCGGAGCAGCGCCTGGCGCAGTACGCTCCAGGTGAAAATGTATATGCCCATAGACGCCAGATCGCTGTCCGGTTCCTTGGGCTTCTCCGTGAACTTGACGATGCGCATGTCGTCGTTGACCGTCATAATGCCGAAACGGCTGGCCTCCTCCAGGGGCACCGTCTTCACCGCCACCGTCAGATCCGCCCCCATGAGCTTGTGGAAGTCCAGCATCAGGTTGTAGTCCATCTGGTACAGATGGTCCCCCGAGAGAATGAGCACATACTCCGGGTTGTAGCTGTCAATAAAGTCAATGTTGTGGTAGATGGCATCCGCCGTCCCCTGGTACCACTCGCCGCCCGTCTGGGTGGCGTAGGGCGGCAGGATATGTACGCCGCCCCAGGAGGCGTCCAAGTCCCAGGCGGCCCCGGTCCCCAGATATTTGTTCAGCAAAAACGGCTTGTACTGGATCAGGACCCCCACGGTGTCGATCCCCGAATTGACGCAGTTGGACAGGGAAAAGTCGATCATACGGTATTTGCCGCCGAAGGAAACCGCGGGCTTTGCGATCTCCTGGGTCAGGATGCCTAACCGGCTTCCCTGGCCGCCCGCCAGGAGCATGGCTACACATTCTTTCTTTCGCATGGACCCTTACCTCCTCGTGTGTTTTATGTGGACGGCGGGCGCAGAACCCGCCGGGTATCCCTCTCAGCCCTCCAGGTGCCAGATATCCCGGGCGTATTCCCGCACCGTGCGGTCGCTGGAAAAGTATCCGGCCCGGGCAATGTTGGACAGGGACTTTTTCTGGAACGGCAGTGTGCCCGCTTCATAGGCCAGCTTGTCCCAGGCCTCCAGATACGCCCCAAAGTCCTTGAGCACAAAGAACTCGTCGTTATGCTTGAGCAGGTTGTCCCGCAGATCCCAGAACGTGGCGCCCAGCGACCCGTCTGTCAGGTGCTCCAGCACCCGGGCCAGCACCGGGTTCTCCGCCACCGCGGCCTCCGCGGAATACCCCCCCTCGTTGGAGTAGCGCATGGTCTCCTCCGCCGTCAAACCGAAAATGGAGATGTTCTCCTCCCCCACCCGGTCCCGGATCTCCACATTGGCCCCGTCCAGCGTCCCCAGGGTCACCGCCCCGTTGAACATGAATTTCATGCACCCCGTGCCGCTGGCCTCCTTGCCCGCAGTGGATATCTGCTCGGATATGTCCGCCGCCGGGTAGATGATCTGCCCCATGGTCACCCCGAAGTTCTCCATGAACACCACCTTCATCCGCTGGGAGATCCGGGGATCGGCGTTGACCGTGTCCGCCACGGCGCATACAAACCGGATCACGTCCTTGGCAAAGGTGTAGCTGTGGGCCGCCTTGCCGGCAAAGACAAAGGTGCTGGGGGGCACCGCGGCATAGGGGTCGTCCCGCAGCCGGTCGTACAGCGCCACAATTTTGAAGGCGTTGAGAAGCTGCCGCTTGTAGGCGTGGATACGCTTGACCTGGATATCGAATACCGAGTCCGGGTCGCAGGTAATGCCGAAATACCGGCCGATGTAGTCCGCCAGCCGTTCCTTGCCCTTCCGGCGCACCCGGGCCAGATCCCGGAGAAACTCCGTGTCCTCCCGGTACGCCAGAAGCCCCTCCAGCTGGGTGGGGTCCTGGATCCACGCCGGCCCCAGCGTCTTGGTCAGGAATTCCGACAGGGCCGGGTTGGACTGGAGCAGGAAGCGCCGGTGGGACACGCCGTTGGTCTTGTTGTTGAACTTCTCCGGCTGCAGGGCGTAGAAATCCTTCAGCACGGTCTGCTGGAGGATCTGGGTGTGCAGAGCCGCCACGCCGTTGCAGGAATGGCCGCCGATAACGGAAAGGTTGGCCATCCGGGCCCGGCCGTCCCACAGCACGGCGGTGGATACCTGCCGGTCGTGCCAGCCGGGTACCGACTGGTCAAAGGAAAGCCGCCAGCGCCGGTCGATCTCCTCGATGATCTGGTAGATCCGGGGCAGCAGGGACTGCATCAGCCCCACCGGCCATTTCTCCAAAGCCTCGGGCATGACCGTGTGGTTCGTGTAAGATATGGTGCGGCAGGTGATGCTCCAGGCCCGGTCCCAATCCAGGCCCTCCTCGTCCATGAGAACCCGCATCAGCTCCGGCACGCACAGAGCCGGATGGGTGTCGTTGGTGTGTATAGCCACCGCCTCCGGCAGCTTGTCCCAATCCAAGCCCGTCTTTCGGAACTGCCGAAGCAGGCTCGCCACGCCCGCACATACGAAAAAGTACTCCTGCTGCAGCCGCAGGCGCTGCCCTGCCGGCGTGTTGTCGTCCGGGTACAGCAGGCAGGTGATGGCGTTGACGTCGTTGTTGCTCTTCTGGGCCCGGCTGTAATCCCCGGCGTTGAAAGCGTCCAGATCCAGCTGCTTCTTCACCGGCCGGGCGCTCCACAGCCGCAGCAGGTTCACCGTCCGCCCTCCATAGCCCACCACC
Source organism: uncultured Oscillospiraceae bacterium (assembly GCA_944385885.1). Classification (GTDB taxonomy): domain Bacteria; phylum Bacillota; class Clostridia; order Oscillospirales; family Oscillospiraceae; genus Apopatocola. The sequence continues at coordinate 7,145 of CALWYY010000138.1, forward strand.
GGCACGTCATACGGTACCGCCAGTACGCTCTGGTAGTCCCGGTGCTCGTATACAATCCGCCCGTTTTCCGTGCGCCGGTCTACCCGGCCCCCGAACCGCACCGTCACCGCTTCCGAGGGCTTGGCGGTCTCCCAGGGATACCCGTCCGCCAGCCAATCGTCCGGCTCCTCCGTCTGCCGCCCGGACTGGATCCGCTGGCGGAACAGGCCGTACCGGTACCGGATCCCCATGCCCACGCAGGGCATGTCCTCCGCCGCCATGGAGTCCATGAAACAGGCCGCCAGCCGCCCCAGGCCGCCGTTTCCCAGCCCCGGGTCCCGCTCGCATTCCAGCAGCTCCTCCAGCTCGATCCCCAGGTCCCGGAGCCCTTCTTCCACCATCTCCCGGGCGCCCAGATTGATCAGATAGTTCTCCAAAAGCCGGCCCACCAGAAACTCCATGGAAAAGTAGTACACCACTTTCCCGCCGTCCCTCTGCCGCCGGCGGACCGTCTCCGCCCGCAGGGCGGAGCAGCAGTCGTTGATCAGGCTGGCCAGAGCCGTGTACTTCTCCTGCAGGGTCGTCTCCGCAAAGGGGGTTGAGCAGGTCTGTGCTACGCTCTCTAGATACTCTTTCTTAAACTCTTCTTTTCCCGGCACCATACGGTTTTTTCTCTCCTGTATGTAATTTCTTTATCCCATGTATTTGAGAATCGTGCCTCCCAGGGGCGGCACCGTGATCACAATGGAATCCTCCTGCCCATGGCAGGGCACCTTGCGGGAACGGACCTTCCGGGGGTTGCGCTTGCCGCTGCCGCCGAACCGCTCCTCGTCCGAGGACAGCAGCTCCTTCCAGCCCCCCGCCAGAGGGACCCCCGCCCGCCATTTCTCCCGGGACTCCGGCCGGAAGTTCAGTACGCACAGGACCGTCTCCCCATCCTTGGCGCGGCGGCAGAAGGATAGGATCCCCTGTTCCCAGTTGTCCGCGTCCATCCACTGGAATCCTTCCCAGCCCCGGTCCTGCTCCCAGAGCGCCTTCTCCTTCCGGTAGAGGGCATTGAGCTCCCGGACAAACTGCCGGTGGCCGGCATGGGTGTTGTAGCTCAGCAGAAACCACTCCAGCGGCTCGTCGTAGCGCCACTCGATAAACTGGGCGATCTCATTGCCCATGAAATTGAGCATCCCCCCCGGATGGCAGGCCGCGTACATCTGCAGAAGCCGCGCCCCCGCAAACTGCCGCCACCAGTCCCCCGGCATCCGCCCAATGATGGACCGTTTGCCGTGTACCACCTCGTCGTGGCTCAGAGGCAGGATAAAATTCTCGCTGAAAGCATACATCATGGAGAAGGTCAAAAGACCGTGATTTATCTGCCGGCCGGGAAAATCCTCCGAAATATACCGGAGCGTGTCGTTCATCCACCCCATATCCCATTTGTAGTGGAAGCCCAGCCCTCCCGCCTCGGGAGGGTAGGTGACCAGGGGCCAGGCTGTGCTCTCCTCGGCAATGGCGACGGCCCCGGGAGCGTGCTCTCCCACCGCCCGGTTCAGCTCCTGGACAAAGTCCACCGCTACCAGGTCCTCCTCCGTGCCGTGGATATTGAACTTTTTCTGTCCCGGATCGTCTATACCAAAGTTCAGGTAGAGCATGCTGCTCACCCCGTCCACCCGCAGGCCGTCGGCGTGGTAGACGTTCAGCCAGAACAGGGCGGAGCTGATAAGAAACGACCGTACGCCCCCCCGGGCAAAGTCAAACTTGTAGGTGCCCCAGCCCGGATGGTCCCCGGATTCGTACAGGGGCGTGCCGTCAAACCGGCCCAGGCCGTGTTCATCCCGGCAGAAATGCCCTGGCACCCAGTCCAGGATTACCCCGATCCCCGCCCGGTGGAACCGGTCGATCAGATACATCAGCCCTTCCGGGTCCCCAAACCGGGAGGTTGCCGCAAAATACCCCGTGGCCTGGTACCCCCAGGAGGCGTCCAGGGGATGCTCCGTCACCGGCATCAGCTCCACATGGGTGTAGCCCATCTCTTTGACGTACGGCACCAGCTCCTCCGCCAGTTCCCGCCAGGTGAGGAACCCGCCGTCCGGCCGCCGTTTCCAGGACCCCGGGTGGACCTCATAGATGTTCAGCGGCCCTTCCAGCGCCCGGCGTTTCTCCATCCACGCCTTGTCCTTCCACGTGTACTGGAGCGTCCGCACAATGGACGCCGTGTCCGGCCGCAGCTCCGCAAAAAAGGCAAAAGGATCGGCCTTCCAGAGGCGCTTTCCGTCGCTGGTGGAAATCACATATTTATAGTGGCTTCCCTCCCGCGCCCCCGGAACGGTCCCCCGCCAGATTCCCCGGCCCACCGGAAGAAGGGTGTTCCCTTCCCCCCAGTCGCAGAAATCCCCGCTGACCCGGACCTCCCGGGCGTTGGGCGCCCAGACCGTGAACACCGTGCCTTCCGGGCCGGGATGCGCGCCGAACACCGTCCATGCGTCGTACATCCGCCCTTCGTCCCACTGAACCCATAGTCTCTCCTCGGACATTCCCCGTACGCCCCCCTCGCTGGATCGTTTTTGTTTTTTTAGTATAGCACAACTCCCTCCGGCATGGAAGAGCCGCCGGAATTTTTTCCTCGGTTTTGCCATAGCTTTACATTCCCCCGAAAATGTTGTATTTTAAAGATGCCGTCCGGCCAGGGCAGGACCCGCCCCGGATGTGCCCGCATTCACACGGATAGACAGAGATTGTGAGGATTTTATGAAACATCTGCGTATCCTTTTGCCGGCGGCGGTCCTTCTGGCCGCTTTGTTCGCCGGCTGCGCCGCCCCGGCCGGGGAAACGGCCCCCACTCCCTCCCCGGAACCCGTGGCCACCAGTGTCCCTGCCGAAACACCGGATCCGTCGGATTCCGGAACGGAAACCGGTTCCCAAGAGTCCATCCCGCCCGCAGCGGGCAGCTACGCCTACACCGATCCGGACGACGGCACGGCCTGGACCCTGACCCTCCGGGAGAATGGCACCTTTACCCTCCGGGAGGATCGGGAGGACGGCACCTCCGCCCTGCACACCGGGGAGAGCTGGGCCGTCAATCCCGACGGCTCCGTTACCTGCGGTCCCACGGACATCTGGCAGGTCTGGTTTTCCTTCAGCGGCGGCTGCTCCACTTGGACGGTGGGTACCGGCGGGATGTGTCAGCCGGTGCCTCCGGAGGCCTGAGATGAGAGGAACGCGGCCATGACCCGCTCCCGGCAGGCATGGATCGCCGCGGCAGCGCTGGCTCTCTTGGCGCTGGGCCTGCTGGCGGGAGCGTACCGGCTTCGCCGGGACGGCGGAGCGGTGGAGATCCTCTCCCTGGCAGACCCGGCGGGGACGTTGTACCTGCCGGAGAGCGCCGGGGCCGGGAACACGGCCCCGGCGGCGCTGCTTTTGGCCGGCTCCGCCGGCCGGGCGGGCCAGCGTGCCCTGGGGCTGGAGCTGTCCCGCCGGGGACTGGTGGTGCTGGCCCTGCGGGACGCCGGTGAGGCGGAGCAGGGCTGGGCGTATCTCACCGCCCGGCCGGAGGTATGGGTGCAGCGGACCGGGGTGGTGGTCCTGGGTGACGGGATGGAGCCGGCCCTGGAGCTGGCCGGCGGCCAGCCCGTCCCCCAGACCGTGGTGCTGCTGGGCACGGCCTTGCCCTCTCCCGCCCAGGCACAGGGCGTCCGGAATGTGCTGGCCGCCCCGGCGTCCGCCCCCGCCCAGGAGGAGCTGGAGGCGTTTTTGGGCGTCCCGGAGGGCGCTGAAACACAAAAACGTACCGGGTATTTTTCCGAAGGCACCGCCCGGCGGGTCCTGACGGCAAGCCGCGCCCCGTGGCGCGACGGGGAGACCCTGGCGGGCGTGCTGGACTGGCTGGGAAGCTCCCTGGGTCACCGGATAGAGTACTCCGACCGGGATCTGGTCTTTCGGCGGTGGGAAGCCCTGTTGGCCGCCGGGTCGACCTGTGCCGGTCTGGCTGCCGCCGCCTTGGTATCGCCGGCGCTTCTCCCGGAACGGATTGGCGCCGGCAGGCGGAAAAAGGAGCCGGAAGACCCCTCTCCGGCATCGTGAAAGGATGATTTTCCCATGACTTGCAGTACGGACCGTGGGGCCGCCTTTCTCCGGCGGCACAATATGCACTGGGACCAAACGCCATTTGCAGAGCTCCGGAACCGGTATGAGGAGGAGATGGACCGGGCCCTGCGTGGCGAGCCCTCCTCCCTGTACATGCTCCCGGCATACCTGCGTTCCGGTGACCGGCCCCGGAGAGAGACCTCTGTGCTGGTTATCGATGCCGGAGGCACCAACCTTCGGGCCGCCCGGGCGCACTTCACCCGGGACGGGCAGGTGGAGGTGGAGGCGCTGAAAAAGCGCCGGATGCCCGGCGCGGACGGCCAGGAGATCTCCGCCGGGGAACTGTTCCGGGAGATCGCCGCCTTTGCCCTGGAGCTGTGCCGCGACGACTGCCAGAGGGCCTGTATAAGCTTTTCCTATCCCTGCCGGGCTCTGCCCAGCGGCGACGGGCAGATCCTGGCCCTGTGCAAAGAACTGCGGGTGCAAGATGCCCAGGGCGTCCTGGTCTGCGCCGCCCTGGAGGATGCCCTCTGCGCCTTGGGCGCCCCGGGCCGGCGCCAGTGGAGGCTGATCAACGATTCCGTCGGGTCCCTGCTGGGAGGAATGGTTCAGGCGGATCGGAGCCGGTTTGCCGATTACATCGGTTTTATCTTGGGCACCGGTACCAACACCTGCTGCTGTGTGCCGGCAGCGCATATCGTAAAAGACCCTGCCGCCGTCGCCATGGGCGGGGACATGATCGTGAACGTGGAGTCCGGCTGTTTCGACCGGCTTTTGCTGGGCACCGCTGACCGGCGGGTGGACCAGGCCTCGGAACTTCCGGGAGATCACTTGGCAGAAAAAATGATTTCCGGGGGATACTATCCTTTGGTGCTGCGGGAGACGCTCCTGCTGGCGGCGGAGGAGGGGGAGTTGCCCCCGGAGGTTGCTGCCGCCCTCCGGGGCCTCCGCCTGCGCAGCCAGGACGTGGACGAGTTCTGCCTGGCCCCCCAGGGGCCGGGGCGGATTGCCTCCCTTCTGCCCTCGGCGGAAGCCAGAGCCTTTGCCGCGGAGGTGAACACGTTGCTGTTGGAACGGGCGGCCCAGATCACCGCCGGATGCCTGTGCGCCATCCTGCACCGCCGGGAGCTTCCCCGGGGAAGCAGGGTATGCATCTGCGCCGACGGCACCACCTTCCGCCGCAATCCCCTGCTCCGTCCGCGGACGGAGGCTTGGCTGGCCCGGGAAGCCGGGCAGGGGCTGGGAGTGGAGACAGAGTTTCTGTTTGTAGACGACGCGACGCTGCTGGGCAGCGTCTGGGCCGGTCTGACCGGTGAGGAATGAGGTTTTGGCATGAAAGGCAGTCATAGCGCCGGCAGGGACAAGCGGCCGGATCGGCGCCGTTCCGCTGAGCCGGATCGGATTTGGGAGGATGCTTCGGAGCAGAACGACGGCAGCGGGGACGGGCAGCCGGATCCGCGCCGCCCCGCCGCCAGTCCGGAGCGGAGGCGGACGGGCGTCTCAGAGCGGAACGCCGCCGGCAGGGCCCCCGCTCCCCGGAGCGGCCGGGGCCTGGCCCGGGCCGGCTGGATCTTTTTGGCCCTGGTGATTCTGGCCGTCGGGGTGGCGGCGTATTTCCTTCTGATCCGCCAGGGAGAAGATCCGGCGGATCCGGGCCTGGTCTGGGAGCCCGGCGAGTGGCTTCCCTCCCTTTCGGACGATAGCGGGGAGCAGACGGAGGCCACCGGGGGCGTATCCATCTCCATCAACGGCATCCAGTGCGCCTTTGAGCAGCCCCAGCAGCTGGAGTTCGGTGTACAAAAGGCCCTGGATCTGACAGGCATCGCCCAGACGGTGTGCGACAACGCCCAGGCTGCCGGCTGGGGGGAGATAATCTACTCCCAGTCCTCCGACGGTTCCCTGATCTTTTACCGCCGGAACGCCGGAACCCTCTCCGCCGACGAGCTGGAACAGCAAAAGCAGTTTCAGGAGTCCGGCCGTTCGGAGGATTACGCCCGCACCTTTCTGACCGACTGCGGCCTGTACGGCCTGCTCCAGGGGTACGGCATCTCCCTGTCCACCCAGGCGGAAAACAACGAAGGGGAGATTCTCTTCTCCGGCCAGGCCGACGGGCCTCTGTCCCAGTGCCTGGTGCGGCTGAATTTCTTCTATACCGGGGCTCTGAACCAGATGAAGGTCTACGCGGTGCATCTGGACGGAGCGGTAACGGTCCCGGCCGTGCCTTTGGAGGAGGCGGTGAAGTACGCCGTGTCCTGGACGTCCCCCGGAGGCGAGCCCACCCAGGTGACCCAGGCTACCGTCCGCTATATCCGGGGCATCCCCTTCTACGACCTGCTGTGCGCCGATGGCACACAGGCGTACGCCCTGGCGGTGGCGGAGTCCGACCTGGCCGCCAACCCGGAGGCGGAGGCGCTCTACCGCCAGCTGATGGAAAGCGGTATCCAGGAGTACGTGCAGACGGACGGGCCCGGTATCTGACCGGGCTGCCTGACTGGCCGGACGGCGGGGCCGTCCGGCCGTCCCCTTTTCGGCCCTGGACGGGCCTTTGGGAAAGGAGTCCTGCTTTTGCGTAAACTGAAACATTGCCTCTGCCTGTTTTTATCGGCGGGGGTCTTGGGCGGGTTTCTTCCCGCTGGGGCGGCAGAGGACCCAGAAGAGTCCTATTTTGCGGAGAACACCTGGGAGCAAATTACCCAGGCCTTCCTTCAGGACTGGGGCGCGGACCCGGAAAAGGTGGCCGTGGGCTACCGGAATACCGTCACCGGAGAGGAGCATTTCCTTCAGGGGGATACCTATATCCCCGCTGCCAGCATGTACAAAGTGGCCCTGAACATGTACTGGGCTGAGAAGATCTACCTGGGGGAGGAGACCTGGGATATGCCCGTATCGGGTCTGCCCTATTCCCTGGTTCAGCAGCGCAGCCTCATCGATTCCAACAATGAGCTATCCTACGCCCTCCGGGATCTGATCGGGTCCTATACGGAATACCGCCGGGCCACCGCCCGGTTCTACGGCCTGTCCCCAGACACCCAGGACGAAACCTACCTGGAGTCCGAGAGCCTCACGCCCCGGCAGGTGCTTCACTGCCTGCAAATGCTCCTGGACGACCCGGACCGCTATCCCGGCGTACTGGACTGCCTGTTCCAGGCGGAACCGGAGGAATATTTCCGCCGGGACGAAAAACGATACCCCATCGCTCAAAAATACGGGTATTTGGACAGTCCAAAACGGATCAACTCCTGCGCCATTGTATACACCGACGAGCCTTTCCTGCTGGTGGTGTTTACCGTAAGTCTCTATCACGGGGAGCAGTTTCTCTCCGATTACTGCACGCTCATGTGCGACTACACCCAAATCCGCATGGAACAGCGGCAGGAAAAGGAAGCTGCCGCCCGGGCCCGGGCGGCGGCCCTCCCCGGCGGGCGTGAGACGCTGCTGCGGCCGCAGGAGAACCTGGCGGTGTGCCGGCCCGCCGGTCCTTCCCGGCGGGCCCGCCTGCGCAGGCGGGCCGCCCGGCGCCGCCTGGGGCCGCCTCGTCTTTTGCTTCGTTGATCCGGCGGCGGCGCGGCGTTTCCCGTTTCCGGCGGGTGGATTTTCAAACCGGGGTCCTTTTTGCGTCGGTCCGGAGGAGAAAACGCTCTCCTCCGGGCTCTGCTTTTGGAAAAACAGCCGCTCCTCCCTTGCAATCCACGGCCTGAATGGTAAAATAGCAGGATGAAGAAAGGGGTACGGAATTTGAAACACTCTCTTCGGGCCGTGTGCCTTCTGCTCTGCGCCGGGTTGTTCCTGGGCCTTTTGGAGGGCCGGGCTTCCGCTGTGGACACTGCGGAGGACGCCCGCTTTACCGACAAGACCTGGGAGCAGGTGATCGAGGATTTCCTGCTGTCCTATAATATTGACCCGGATTCGGTGGCCATCGGGTACCGGAACACCGTCACTGGGGAGGAAGGTTACTGGAACGGCGATACCTACATGGTGGCCGGGAGCATGTACAAGGTGGCCTTAAACATGTACTGGGCGGAGAAAGTCTATCTGGGAGAGATAGGCTGGGACGAACCGATCTCCGGCGGGGCCTATAAACCGGATCTGCCCTACGAGACCGTGCAGTATATGAGCATCGTGGAATCCGACAACGATTATTCCTCCGCCCTGTTTGAACGCATGGGCACCTACCGGGAGTACCGGGCGGAGATCGCCCCCTTCTACGGAGTGGACCCCGCCAAGGTCGGCGAAAAGTACTACGAAAACAACTTTTCCACTCCCCGGCAGATGATCTACTGTCTGAACCTGCTCTACACGCAGCCGGAGCGGTATCCGAACGTGCTGGATTATATGCTGCAGGCCGCCCCGGGCAGCTATTTCCGCTATAAGGAAACCCGGTTCGCCATTGCCCAGAAATATGGCTTTCTCATGGATGGAATGACCACCATTGCGGATTGCTGCGGCGTGGTATACACGGACGACCCGTTCCTTTTGGTGATGTTCACCCAGAACGTGGACCAGGGGCTGGAGCGGCTGGGGGACCTGTGCGTGCTGATGTGCGACTACACCCAGTACCACACAGCCTGGCGGCTGCGGGAGGAAGAGGAAGCCGCCCGCCTGGCGGCGGAAGAGGAGGCCCGCCTGGCGGCGGAGGAGGAAGCCCGTCTGGCGGCGGAGGAGGAAGCCCGTCTGGCGGAGGAGGAAGCCCGTCTGGCGGCGGAAGAGGAAGCCCGGCGGCAGGAGATGCTGGAAGCCGGGCGGGCGGAGGCGGAGGCCTTTTGGGAGGAGGCCCGGGCAATCCAGGCCCAGATCCGGGAGGATGGCGACGCCGCCCTGCAGGCGGCGCAGCAGGCTCTGGCCCGGGCGGAAAACCGGGCTAAGGCCCTGCGGGTCCTGGGACGGATCGCGCTCATTGGCGGCGGAGCCTTAGGAGCCGCCGCCGTTGGGGTCATCCTGTTTTGCCGGAGGAGACATTAGCCATGGCCCGTCTGCGCCGCTCCGCCTCCGCCTTTCTTGCCGCAGCCTTGTTGGCGGCGGCTTTTTCCCTGTGGCTCTGCCTGCAGGCGCCGGAGTGGGAGCCCCGGCTGCTGCCGGAAGCGGAGGAGCCCGTGACCGTGGCCGCGGTGTTTTTCAATAGCCTCTGCCAGGGCGATGACGGCGGCGCCGCCGCCTGCTTGCCCAAGGGAACGCAGCTGGGCCTGGATCAGGCGCCGGAGGAGGAGACCCTCCGCAGAGTCTATGCCGCCTTTCGGGAGAGCTGGCGGTGGACCACCGCCGGGGACTGCGTGCGTACCGGCGACCGGGCCGTGCTGCCGGTGGCCTTTACCTGTCTGAGCCCGGCGGCGCTAACGGAGGGCCTGGATCGGGAGGTGTCGGCCGTTCTGGAGGGGATGGTGGAGGCCGCCGGCCGGCGGGAGGATATCTACGGCCCGGACGACCGCTACCGGGAAGAGGTGGTCCTGGAAGCGGTGGACTCGGTCCTGTCTGCCCGGCTGGAGACGCCGGAATCGTATCTGGACACCGTCTATCTGGATCTCCGCCTCCGGTATGAGAACGGGCGGTGGTACGTGCAGCCGGACGAGGCTCTCTGGCAGGCCCTATCCGGCGCGGCCGGCTGACCAGCCCCCTTTGGCGGGCGGCGCCCATATCAGCGGAAGGAGGAAACGCCTTTGATGGAACCGGCACGTCCCAGCCCGGAGCGGGAGGTTCTGCGGGCATTGGGGCGCCTTTTGCGCGTACCGGCGGGGCTGGCCGCCTGGGTCCTCGTCCTGCTGATGGCGGCCTTTTACATCCGCACCGGCGCGAACGCCGATGCCGCAGCAGCCTCTCCCGCCCTGTCCGCCCGGTTTGAAGCCCTGACGGGGAACGCCGTGAGCCAGGCTCTGGAGGAGTTGGCCTACATTCCCAAAATCTACCGCATCCCCTCGGGTTCCCAGGCTCCCGCTCCCCGGGAGAGCGGGTTCGGCACAGCTGCGGATGCCCAGGAGGTCCTCCAGCTGCTGCAAACCGCCGCCCGGCGGCTGGGCGGGGATGGTGTCACCGCCTGGTCTCCGGAACGGGAGCTTCTGGCCGGTACCCAGGTGGAATATTACGCAGATGATTCCATTCTGGTGCTGGTATGGAAGGAGGTGTGGAACCGGACGGTGTGCACCTTCTGCGAAGTGTTCCTCTCCGACGGATCCCAGATCCGGCGGAAGCTGGCGGGAGACGCCTACGGCTCCGGCATACTTCAGACCGCCACGGAGCTGGCCGTCCAGGACAACGCCGTGGCCTCTATCAACGGGGATTACTATGCGTTCCGCCCCCAGGGCACCCGGGTCTGGCAGGGCCGGGTGTACGGAGTGGACAACTCCCTGGACACTTGCTTTTTCACCTGGGATGGACAGATGCTCCTTCTGCCCCGGAACACCCTATCCGGCTGGGGGGCGGCGGCCCAGTATGTGGAGGAAAACCAAATCTCCTTCAGCCTTGCCTTCGGTCCCATCCTGGTGCAGGACGGGCAGGCTGCCGTCCCGGCGGAATATCCGGTGGGGGAGATACAGGACCGGTACGCCCGCTCCGCCATCGGCCAGCTGGGCCCGCTGCACTTTTTGCTTATGACCTCCAACGGGGAGCCGGGCTACTGGAACCGCTGCACCGCCGCCGAGGCTGCGGAGGCGCTGGTGGCCCACAACTGCCAGCAGGCCTACGCCCTGGATGGAGGCCAGACCGCCACCATCACCCTGGGAAGCCGGCTCATCAACCGGCCGGAATTCGGCTGGCAGCGGACCGTCAGCGATATCCTGTGTTTTGCCAGCGCCGCGCCGCCGGAGGAGGAGCCATGAGCGCCCCCGCCTTTTTCTGGTACGGCTGGGCTGTGTACTGGCCGGGGATCTTTGCGGCCCTGGGAGCCCTGTGCGCCGGGTTGGGCATGTTGGCCTTCCGTGGTTTTCAGGGCCGGTCTTTGGGTGCTGCGGCGGCATTTTTCCCCGTGGCCGTCCTGTTCTCCCTGGTGCTGGGCCGGTTCTTCCATTGGTTCTGCCACCCCCTGTCCTACGCCGGGTTCTGGCCGGCCATGACCGGATACCAAACCGGAGGCTTTGCTCTGCCCGGTGCCTTTGCCGGCGTTCTGCTGGCCGCCGGGCTGTTTCGCCTGGCCGGTTTCATTCCCCGGCTGGGGGAATTCTTGGACGCCGCCGCCCCGGCGGCCGGACTGGGGATCGCCGTGGGACGGCTGGGCGACCGGTTCAGCACCGCTGACCGAAGCTGGTTCGTCCCCGCCCGGGAGGGTTTTCCCTTTTCCCTGCCGGTGACCGACGCCGCTGGTACCGTCTCCTGGCGGTTCCCTGTGTTCCTGTGGCAGGCCGCCGCCGCTTTCGTCCTGTTCCTCCTTTTTGCTCTGCTGTTTATCCGGGCCCGGCGGGCCCGCTGGCCTCAGGGGAGCCTGTTCTGGCTGTTCCTCTCCTTCTATTCCGCCGGCCAGGCCGTGCTGGACAGCACCCGCTACGACCGGGGCGGGCTTCCCTTTAATGCCTTTATCAGCCTCACCCAGCTTCTATGCCTGCTGTCTATCCTAACGGCCGCCCTGGCCTTCACCGACCGGGCATGCCGCCGGGGCCGCCGGCTCCTGCTGGGCTGGGGGCTGGTCCTGGCCGGGTGTGCCGCCGGATCGTATTTGGAATATTTCGTCCAGCGCCAAAGCGGACGGTATCTACTGGCTTATGGGCTTATGAGCCTGTGTTTTGCGCTGGCAGCCCTGGGCGTGTGCCTTCTTTTCCGTGCGGGTCGCCCGCTCCCGCCGGGCGGAGACCCCAGCTCCCCGTCCACCAAAGCCGCAGCGGCCCTCGGCGGCTCCGCTCAAGCAAATACCGGCTGACGGAGCGCCAGGACTCCTCAGGCCCATAAAGCTTCCCGGCCGGCCGGCAGCAAGAGCTGCCGGCCGGCCGGGGCCTTTT
>CALWYY010000139.1 GCA_944385885.1 uncultured Oscillospiraceae bacterium
CAGCCTGACGCTGGAGGACGGGCTGCTGGAGGCCAGCCACGGGAGCACCCAGTACGCGCTGGCCGTGGAGGAGGTGGACCGGGTGGAGCTGCTGGAGGACCTGCCAGACGGGCTGACCCGTACCGCCGGCACGGGGATGGAGAACCTCCTTACGGGGAATTTCTCCGCCCCGGGGATCGGGAGCCTGCGGGTGTGCCTGGACCCCACCTGCCCGCCGTTTCTTCTGGTGACCGGCCGCGACGGCCGGAACCTGCTGCTGGGATGCCGGGATGCGGCGGCCACGGAGGACGTCTGGAGCCGGCTCCTGGCGGAGACAGGCGCCGGCGGGTGAGTGGACGGTACAAAGCCCATGGCCGCCCCCCTGCGAAAAACATAAATTATACAAATTACCGGTTGACTTTTCGTACAGTATGTAATATCCTGTGAATGGTTTCGGGGACTGCCCGATGGAGGAACGATAATGAAGGCCTTCGCTTTTGCGTCCTATTACTTTTACTTTACTATGCGGGTATAGTAAGGGTAATTTGTGATGCAAAAAAGGGTTCAAGAGACTGTTTTGTGCGGCACAGGTTACTCTGTGCCGCATTTTTTATGACAGAGCATGGAGGGCGGAACAATGATCGTAATACTCAAGCACGGAGTGGACGGGGAAAAGCGGGATCAGCTTATCCAATGGCTGAAGCATCTGGGGCTGGGCGTGCACGTATCGGAGGGGGAGTACCAGACGATACTGGGCCTTATTGGCGACACAGCCCGGGTGGACATGGATCTGATCGCCAGCCTGGGGATTGTGGATTCCGTCAAGCGGGTCACGGACCCCTTCAAGTGCTGCAACCGGAAATTCCACCCGGCGGACACGGTGGTGGAAGTAGGCGGGGTAAAGATCGGCGGGGGGAACTTCTGCATGATCGCCGGCCCCTGCTCGGTGGAATCGGAGGAGCAGATCATTACGGTGGCCAAGGCCGTAAAGGCGGCGGGGGCCAATATCCTCCGCGGCGGCGCCTTCAAGCCCCGCACGTCGCCCTACGATTTCCAAGGCCTCAAGGCCACGGGTATCGAGCTGCTGAAGGCGGCCCGGGAGGCCACAGGCCTTCCCATCGTCACGGAGATCATGAGCACCAACTACCTGCCTCTGTTCGAGGATGTGGATATCATCCAGGTGGGAGCGCGGAACATGCAGAACTTCGACATGCTCCGGGAGCTGGGGCAGCTGCGCAAGCCCATCCTCCTCAAGAGGGGCCTGGCCAACACCCTTAAGGAGCTTCTTATGAGCGCGGAGTATATCATGGCGGGGGGCAACGAGCAGGTGATCCTCTGCGAGCGGGGCATCCGCACCTTTGACGACTATACCCGCCACACCCTGGATCTGGCGGCGGTACCCATGCTGCGGGAACTGACCCATCTGCCGGTGATTGTGGACCCCAGCCACGCCACGGGGATGGCCCGGCTGGTGGAGCCCATGGCCCTGGCCAGCGCCGCCTGCGGGGCGGACGGCCTGATCATCGAGGTGCACAACGACCCCCTCCACGCCCTGTGCGACGGCGCCCAGTCCCTGCGCCCGGAGGAGTACGCCGTCCTGGCGGATAAGGTGCGCCGGGTGCGGGAGGTCGTGGCATGACCGTGGGCATCGTGGGCCTGGGGCTCATCGGAGGCTCCTTTGCCAAGGCCTACCATGAGGCGGGGGCCCGGGTATTGGCCCACAACCGGAGCCGCAGCACCCTGGAGTTCGCCATGCTCAGCGGCGCGGTGGATGGGGAGCTGACCCGGGAGAACATTTGCCAGTGCGACCTGGTGCTGGTGGCGGTCTATCCCCAGGCGGCGCTGGCATACCTGGAGGAGATGGGACCTTACATCGGTTCCGGCCCGGTGGTTATGGACTGCTGCGGCACCAAGCGGGTGATTTGCCAGGGGGCGTTCCCCCTGGCCCGGCGGTACGGTTTCACGTTCCTGGGCGGGCACCCCATGGCGGGCACCCAGTACTCCGGGTTCAAATATGCCCGGAGCAACCTGTACCATAACGCACCCATGGTGATTGTGCCGCCGGACTTCGACGACATTGTCCTTTTGGAGCGGGCCAAGGAACTCCTGGCCCCGGCGGGGTTCGGGCGCATCTCCATCACAACGGCGGAGAAGCATGACCAGATGATCGCCTTTACCTCGCAGATGGCCCATGTGGTGTCCAACGCCTACATCAAAAGCCCCACCGCCGGCAGCCACAAGGGCTTTTCCGCCGGCAGCTACAAGGACATGACCCGGGTGGCCTGGCTGAACCCGGGGATGTGGGCGGAGCTGTTTCTGGAAAACAGCGACTACCTGCTCCAGGAGCTGGATATCTTCCTGGGGAGCATGCAGCGGTACAAGGCGGCGCTGGAGGCGGGAGACCGCGAGGAACTGATCCGGCTTCTGGAAGAGGGGAAACGGCGCAAGGAAGAGGTGGACGGACGATGACAGAGATTCGGATCCCCGCGTCCCGGGAGTACAGCGTATGGATCCGCCGGGGCCTGCTGGACCGGGCGGGGGAGCGGGTCGCAGCCGTCACCGGGGCCCGGCGCGCGGCCCTGGTGGGGGATGAGCGGGTCCTCTCCCTGCACGGGGCGCGGGCGAAGGCCTCCCTGGAGGCGGCGGGTCTGGAGACGGCGGTCTGCTCCTTTCCCGGCGGGGAACAGGGCAAGACGCTGGAGACCTACGGCGCCGTGATGAACTTCCTGGCGGAGCGGCGCCTGGAGCGGACCGACGTGCTGGTGGCGCTGGGCGGGGGCGTGACCGGCGACCTGGGAGGGTTTGCGGCGGCCACATACCAGCGGGGGATGCGTCTGGCCCAGATCCCCACCACCCTGCTGGCGGCGGTGGATTCCTCCGTGGGGGGAAAGACCGGGGTAGACCTGGCCTGGGGAAAGAACCTATGCGGTTGTTTTTACCAACCGGATCTGGTGCTGTGCGATCCGGAGGTGCTGACCACCCTGCCGCCGGAGGTGTTCCGGGACGGATGCGCCGAAGTGATCAAGTACGGGCTGCTGGGCAGCGAGGAGTTCTTCCACAGCCTGGAATCCACGCCGGTGGAGTCCCAGCTGGAGACGGTCATTGCCCGGTGCGTGGCCATGAAGCGGGATATCGTGGCCGAGGACGAATTCGACCTGGGCCGGCGGCAGCTTTTGAACCTGGGCCATACGGTGGGGCACGCGGTGGAGGCCAGGAGCCGTTACTCGGTCTCCCACGGCTGCGCCGTATCCATCGGCATGGCGGTGGTGGCCCGGGGGGCGGCGGCGATGGGCATATGCTCCGGGGACACGGCGGAGGCGGTGGTGCGCCTTCTGCGCCGGTACGGCCTGCCCACGGAGACGGCCTATTCCGGCCGGGAGCTGTACGAGGCGGCCCTGTCCGACAAAAAGATCCGGGGCGGCAAGCTGCATCTGGTCGTCCCGGAGGCCATTGGACGATGCCGGGTCATGACCATGGAGCCGGAAAAGCTCCGTGATTGGCTGGAAGCAGGGGGTGTGAAATGGATGTAACCATCCTTCCGGGCCCCCTGGCCGGCGCCGTGCGCCCGCCTGCCTCCAAGTCCCAAGCTCACCGGCTGCTGATCTGCGGTGCTTTGGGCCGGGGTGAGACGCGGCTGCTCTGTGACGGCCTGTCCCGGGATATCGTGGCCACGGCCCGTTGCCTCAATGCCTTGGGAAGGGATGTGTGCCGGCTGGGGGAGAACGAGATCCTTGTACGGCCGCTGACAGGCGCGATGGAGGGGGAGTGCCGGCTGCCCTGCGGGGAGAGCGGGTCCACGCTCCGGTTCCTCCTGCCTGTGGCGGGGGCTCTGGGAGCCCGCGGCGCCTTTTGCATGGAGGGGCGCCTGCCCCAGCGGCCGCTGGAACCCTTGGACCGGGAACTGGAGGCCCACGGCATTTCCCTCCGGCGGGATGGATCTCTTCTGCACTGGAGCGGAAGGCTTCAGGCGGGGCGGTATGTCCTGCCGGGGAACGTGTCCTCCCAGTATATATCCGGCCTTCTTATGGCCCTGCCGCTGTGCGCCGGGGACAGCGAGCTGGAGGTCACGGGGCCGGTGGAGTCCCAGGCCTACATCGCCATGACGGAGGACGCCCTCCGGCTGGCGGGGATCCAGTGGCGGAAGGACGGCTGGCGGTACCGCATCCCCGGGGGGCAGCGGGGGAGCTTGCCCGCCCAATGCCGCGTGGAGGCGGACTATTCCAGCGCCGCCTTCTTTCTGTGCGCCGGCGCGCTCTCCCCCCAGGGGGTGACGGTGGAGGGGCTTAATCCGTCCTCCTCCCAGGGGGACAGGGGGGTGCTGGAGATCCTCCGGGCGTTTGGGGCCCGAGTGGAGGAGAAGGACGGAAAGGTCACTGTGCGCCGGGAGGGGCGTCTGCGTGGAATCACCATCGACGCGGCACCGGTACCGGATCTCGTACCGGCCCTCAGCGCCGTGGCCGCCGGGGCGGAGGGGCAGACCCGGATCGTTCGGGCGGGCCGGCTGCGCCTGAAGGAGTCCGACCGCCTGCAGAGCACCACCGCCATGCTGACGGCGTTGGGAGCGGAGATCGAGGAACTCCCCGACGGATTGGTGATTACCGGCAGGCCGGCGCTGGCCGGCGGGACGGTAGATCCCTGGGGAGACCACAGGATCGCAATGGCCGCCGCAGTGGCCGCTTGCCTGTGCCGGGAACCGGTGACGGTAAAGAACAGCCGCTGCACGGAAAAGTCTTATCCCCGGTTTTGGGAGGATTACCGGCGGCTGAAAGGAGAGGGAATATGAGCAGTTCTTACGGCAAAAACCTGCGCCTGACCATTTTCGGCCAGTCCCACTCTCCCGCCATCGGCGTGACCGTGGAGGGGCTGCCCGCCGGGTTTGCCTTGGACCGGGAGGAGCTGGGCCGGTTCATGCAGCGCCGCGCCCCGGGACGGCAGGAGTATTCCACCGCCCGCCGGGAGGCGGAC
>CALWYY010000140.1 GCA_944385885.1 uncultured Oscillospiraceae bacterium
GGGCGGCGGCGGTGCCTTTGAAGATCCTGGAAAGGAGCGGCCAGGCTCTGGCCCTGCTGGAGGAGTTCGCCCGGAAGGGAAGCGCCCTGGCGGTATCGGACGCCGGCACCGGGGCGGCCCTGTGCCGGGCGGCTCTATGGGGGGCGGCCCTGAACGTGAGAGCCAATACCCGCCTGATGGCCGACCGGGATAGGGCGAGAGAGTTGGATTTGCAGACGGAGGGGCTGCTGAGGGAGCATCTGCCTCTGGCGGAGCGCATCTGTGAGGAAATATACGGGAGAACGGAATAATGGCGGAGATTTGGAAGGGCGCCCCGGTGGTGGAGGCGCTGAACCGGCAGACCAAGGCCCGGGCGGAGGCGCTGCGGGCGGCGGGCGTGGAACCGGTTCTGGCCATAGTACGGGTGGGCGCCCGGCCGGATGGGCTGAGCTATGAGCGGAGTTCCATCCGGCGCTGTTCCACCGTGGGAGTGACGGCGCGCACGGTGGTTCTGGAGGAGAACTGTACCCAGGAGGAGCTGCTGGCCGCTCTGGACCGACTGAGCCGGGACGGGAGTGTGCATGGCATCCTGGTGCTCCAGCCTCTGCCGGCCCACCTGGACCGGGAGATCGTGCGCCGTGCGCTGCCGCCGGAAAAGGACGTGGACGGCATTACCGACGCGTCTCTGGCAGGGGTTTTCACCGGGTCTCATGAGGGGTTTCCGCCCTGCACGGCTCAGGGAGCGATAGCTATGCTGGAACACGCCGGTGTGTCCTGCGCGGGGAAACGGGCCGTTGTGGTAGGCCGCTCCCTGGTGGCGGGCCGGCCGGCGGCCATGCTTTTGCTGGAGAAAAACGCCACGGTGACAATCTGCCACCGGCAGACGGCGGATTTGCCTGCCCTGTGCCGCCAGGCGGATATCCTGGTAGTCTGTGCCGGGCAAAAGGAATGTATCGGCCGGGAGCACCTGCGCCCCGGACAGATTGTCATTGATGTGGGAATCCACTGGGATGAAAAAGAAGGGCGGATCTGCGGGGACGTGCGCCTGCAGGAGGCCCTGGAATCGGCGGCGGCCGTTACTCCCGTGCCGGGGGGCGTGGGGACTGTGACCACCGCCGTTCTGGCGCTCCATACTGTGGAGGCAGCGGAAAGGAGCCGGAGAATATGATACTGATTGGCGAGAAGATTAACGGCAGCATCCCCTCCTGCGGGCGGGCCATTGCCCAGCGGGACGAGGGCTGGATCCGCCGCCTGGCCCGCATCCAGGAAGACGCCCAGGCGGATTACTTGGACTGCTGTGCCAGCGTCAAGGATGGAGAGCTGGAGACTCTCCGGTGGCTGACGGGCATTGTGCAGGACGAGACGGACACGCCCCTGTGCCTGGACAGCCCGGATCCTCGGGTGTGCGTGGGAGCCATGGAGTTTTGCCGGAAACCGGGAATCGTCAACTCCGCTTCTCTGGAACCGGGGAAAACGGAGGTGATTTTCCCAGCGGTGGCGGGGACGTCCTGGTCCTGCATCGTTTTGCTGTCTGGGGAACAGGGCATCCCCCGGACGGCAGCGGACCGGCTGGAAAATTTCCGGCGGCTTATGGACCGGGCGGCGAAGGCGGGGGTGGATGCCGGCCGGCTGTATGTAGATCCGCTGGTGGAGAGCCTGGCGGTGAACCCAGAGAGCCTGACGGTGTTTGCCGAGACCTGCCGGGGGATACGGCAACTGTGTCCGCAGGTACACATCACATCGGGCCTTTCAAACATATCTTTCGGCCTGCCCATGCGCCGGACGCTGAACCTGGCCTTTGCGGTATTGGCCATGGAGGCCGGCATGGATTCCGCTATCGCCGACCCTACCAACCCGGAACTGATGGGAGCCATTTTCGCCGCCCAGGCGTTGCTGGGGCAGGACGAGTACTGCATGGAATACATCGGAGCCTGGCGGGAGGGGCGCTTCGGCCCGACGGGGGGCAAAAAGGGGTGAGGATACCCCTGAAAGCCGAAAGAGCAAAACCGCCGGACGATCCGTGCCGGGCCAGGAACAGGGGACGGAGACACAGAGTATGAACGAACAGGAAGCCATAGCGTATCTGGATTCCTTTTATCCGAGGAAAAGCGAACGGTCCCTGAGCCGGATCCGGGAACTGATGGCCGCCCTGGGCAATCCCCAGGACGGCCTGCGGTTTATCCACGTGGCCGGTACCAACGGAAAGGGAAGCACCTGCGCCATGCTGGAGAACATCCTGCGCCAGGCGGGCTACCGGACGGGGCTGTTTACCTCCCCGCATCTGCGGAGCTACCGGGAGCGGATACGGGTCGGGGGGCAGTGCATCCCTCCGGAGGAATTGGGGGAGCTCACGGAGCGGGTGCGGCCTTTTGCCGAGGCCCTGCCCCAGTGCCCGCATACGTTTGAATTGATTACCGCGGTGGCGCTGTGCTGGTTTGCCCGGCAGGGCTGCGATTTGGTGGTGCTGGAGGTAGGGTTGGGCGGCGAATTTGACGCTACCAATGTCATCTCCGTACCGGAGTGCGCCGTGAT
>CALWYY010000141.1 GCA_944385885.1 uncultured Oscillospiraceae bacterium
GTGAGGAACCGGGAACCCTTTTTTAGTTTTTGTGTATGGACGGTGACATTCTCCGGCTCCAGAGCCAGCACCGCTTCCATGGTCCGGGCAAAGGACCCCGGCGTATCCCCCGGAAGGCCTGCGATCAGATCCATGTTCAGGGAAAACCCTCCCGCCGCCCGGACCATCTCCACCGCCCGGTATACGTCCTGCACGGTGTGCCGCCGGCCAATGGCCGCCAGCACCGGGTCGGACATGGTCTGGGGGTTGACGCTTACCCGGGTGACGCCCCGGCGGCGCAGGACCTCCAGCTTTTCCGGCGTGACCGTGTCGGGCCGGCCGGCCTCCACCGTGCGTTCTCTCTGGACGGAGGGGTCAAACAATGCGTCCGCCCGTTCCAGAAGCCGGTCCAGCTGCTCTGCGTCCAGGGTCGTAGGCGTACCGCCCCCCATATACAGGGCGATCACCCGCAGCCCCGCCTCCCGCGCCGCCCGGGCCGTGGCCTCCAGTTCCTGCTCCAGAGCCGCCAGATAGGCGGGCAGGAGCGTCTCCAGCTGCCGGGGCGCCTCGACGCTCACAAAGCTGCAGTAGTCGCACCGGGTGGGGCAGAAGGGTATGCCAATATACAGGCACACGTCCCCGGGCTCCAGGAGCCGGGCCGTGTCTCCGGCCACCCGGGCAGCCCGCAGGGCCAGCTCCGCCCGGGGAGAGGAAACGTCGAAATCCCGTTCAAGCCGCCGCCGGGCCCCGGCCTGGGAACCCTCCTCCCGCAGCAGGGACGCCGCCAGCTTGGCTGGACGCACGCCGGTGAGAGTGCCCCAGACGGGCCGGGGATGCCCTCCCGCCAGGGCCGCCCGGTAAAAGGCGCTCTTGACCACCCGCTGAAGCAGCCGGTCGGTTTCCACAGGGCCCGTCAGGCGCCGGAGACTTACCCGGGCCTGGCCCCGGGAGACCAGGCCGTCCCGGCACAGGCGGCAGGTTACGCTGGCATACGTCTGCCCCCGGCGGAGGGCCAGGACCACGCTGTCCCCGCCCTCGGGCGCCGGAGGGTATACCGGCCGCTCCTCCGGATACAGTGTCAGCAGCATCTGCTCGGCTGCATAACGGTAGCCGTGTCCTTTCAAAAAAATTTCCATAATAAAAATAATTATACGCACCTCTTTAAAAAAACGCAAGTACGCTTGCAAAATAACGAAAAGAAAGGTAGTATCTATCCATTCCCCGGTAGGGGGACGGATCCGGGAAAGAGGGGGAGAGACGATGGAGCTGGAGCTGTGCGCGCCATGCCTGTTCGGCCTGGAGGGGCCTCTGGGCAATGAGCTGCGGCATATGGATATGAAAGACGTACGTCCGGAGAATGGGAGAGTGTATTTCCGGGGGGATGAGCTGGCCCTGGCCCGGGCCAATGTGGCCTCCCGCTTTGCCGAACGGGTACTGCTGGTGGCGGGGCGGTTTTCCGCGGCCACCTTTGAGGAGCTGTTTCAGGGGGTGAGGGGACTGCCCTGGGAGCAGTATATCCCCCGGAACGGGGCGTTCCCGGTGACGGGGTGGGCCCTGGAGAGCGCCCTGCACTCGGTGCCCGACTGCCAGAAGATCGTGAAGAAGGCGGTGGCGGAGCGGCTGAAGGCCGTATACCGGCTGGAGTGGCTGCCGGAGGATGGGGAGACGTATCGGCTCCGCTTTGCCATCTTTAAAAACGAGGCGGCGCTGTACCTGGACAGCAGCGGCACAGGGTTGCACAAACGGGGGTACCGGCCGGCCCAGGTGGCCGCGCCCCTGCGGGAGACGCTGGCGGCGGCCATGGTGGACATCGCCGGGTATCGGGGGAAGGGAACGTTCCGGGACCCCTTCTGCGGCAGCGGCACCATCGCCATTGAGGCGGCGCTGGCGGCCAAAAACCGGGCGCCGGGGCTGGAACGGACTTTTGAAGCCCAGAAATGGCGCTGGCTGGCGGAGGACGTATGGCGCCGGAGCCGGGAGGAGGCCCGGAGCCGGGAATACCACGGGCAGTACCGGATCCTGGCCTCCGACATAGACCCCCGGGCCCTGGAGCTGGCCCGGGCCAACGCCCGCCGGGCGGGAGTGGAGGAGCTGATCCGCTTTACCCTGGAGGATGCCCGGACCCTGTCTTCCGCCGGGGAGGAGGGGACTGTGTGCTGCAATCCGCCTTACGGCGAGCGGATGCTCCAGCAAAAAGAGGCCGGGGAGCTGTACCGCGCTTTCGGCCGGGTGATGGAAAAACAGCCGGGCTGGAGCGTATACGTGATCTCCTCCCACCCGGATTTTGAGCGCTGCTATGGGAGAAAGGCGGCCCGGCGCCGGCGGCTTTATAACGGCATGATCCCCTGCCAATTGTATATGTACCCTGCCTCCCCGCCCGGCAGAAAGTGAAACAGCCTTTGAATAAATTATGAATTTTTCAAAAAATGGGTAAAACCCTCTTGCAATTGCAGGGAGTATATGCTATTTTATACCAGGGTTAGCACTCACGGACTTTGAGTGCTAACCCGATAAAAGTATGAAAAACAAAAAAATCATATAGGAGGCATGGAAACATGAAACTCAAACCGTTGGCGGACCGTGTGGTCCTCAAGCAGACGGAGGCCGAGGAGAAGACCAAGGGCGGGATTATCCTCACCAGCGCGGCCCAGGAGAAGCCGGAGATCTACGAGGTAATCGTGGCCGGCCCCGGCGGGGTAGTGGACGGCAAGGAAGTAAAGATGGAAGTCAAGGCCGGGGACAAGGTCATCGCCGGCAAGTTTTCCGGGACCAGGGTGAAGCTGGAAGGCGAGGAATACACCATCGTGCGGCAGGCGGACATCCTGGCCGTGGTAGAATAATGGGGAGGACGAAGGACAATGGCGAAGAATCTGATATACGGGGCGGAAGCCCGCAAGGCGCTGCAGACCGGCGTGGACAAACTGGCGGACACGGTGAAGATCACCCTGGGCCCCAAGGGCCGGAACGTGGTTCTGGATAAGAAATACGGCACGCCCCTGATTACCAACGACGGCGTGACCATCGCCAAGGAGATCGAGCTGCAGGACGGCGCGGAGAACATGGGCGCGCAGCTGATCCGGGAAGTGGCCACCAAGACCAACGACGTGGCGGGCGACGGCACCACCACGGCCACGGTCCTGGCCCAGGCCATCATCCGGGAGGGCCTGAAGAACCTGGCCGCCGGCGCCAACCCCATGGTACTGCGCCGGGGCATCGCCAAGGCCACGGAAGCGGCGGTGGCGGAGATCCGCAACGCCTCCCAGCCGGTGAACGGCACCAGCGACATCGCCCGGGTAGGCACCATTTCCTCCGGAGACGAGCAGATTGGCGCCATGATCGCCGAGGCTATGGAGAAGGTGGGCCAGAACGGCGTCATTACGGTGGAGGAGTCCAAGACCGCCCAGACCTACTCCGAGGTAGTGGAGGGCATGCAGTTTGACCGGGGCTACGTGTCCCCCTACATGGTCACCGACTCCGAGAAGATGGAGGCTGTGATCGACGACGCGTACCTTCTGATCACCGACAAGAAGATCTCCAACATCCAGGAGCTGCTGCCTCTGCTGGAGCAGGTGGTGCAGGCCGGCAAGAAGCTGGTGATCATCGCCGACGAGGTGGAGGGCGAGGCCCTGGCCACCATCCTGCTGAACAAGCTGCGGGGCACGTTTACCTGCGTGTGCGTCAAGGCGCCCGCCTTCGGCGACCGGCGCAAGGAGACCATGATGGATATCGCCATTCTCACCGGCGGCCAGGTGGTGTCCGGGGACTACGGCATGGAGCTGAAGGACGCCACCATGGACATGCTGGGCCGGGCGCGGCAGGTGAAGGTCAACAAGGAGAACACCATCATCGTGGGCGGCGCCGGCTCTCCGGAGGCCATCCGGGACCGGGTAGCCCAGATCAAGAGCGTGTACGAGAACACCACCTCCGACTTTGACCGGGAGAAGCTCATGGAGCGCCTGGCCCGTCTGGCGGGCGGCGTGGCCGTCATCAAAGTCGGCGCCGCCACCGAGGCGGAAATGAAGGAGAAGAAGCTGCGGGTGGAGGACGCCCTGAACGCCACCAAGGCCGCCGTGGAGGAAGGCATCGTGGCCGGCGGCGGTTCCGCCTATGTCCTGGCCGGCCTGGCCGCCGAGAAGGTGGTTTCGGAGCTGGAGGGGGACGAGAAGACCGGCGCGGCCATCGTGGCCAAGGCGCTGCAGGCTCCCCTGATGCAGATCGCCGCCAATGCGGGCCTGGAAGGCGCCGTGATCCTGGACCGGGTCCGTGCCTCCAAGGTGCCCGGCTACGGCTTTGACGCGGCCCAGGAGGAGTATGTGGATATGATCGCCGCCGGCATCGTGGATCCCACCAAGGTTTGCCGCAGCGCTCTGGAGAACGCCGCGTCCGTATCCGCTACGGTGCTGACCACCGAGGCCATGGTGGTGAACATCCCCGATCCTCCCGCGCCGGCCCCCGCGGCCCCCGATATGGGCGGCATGTACTAAAAACTACCGCGAGCCCTTGAAGCGCGCAGGTCCCAGCGCGAGGGAAGGCGTATCTGGCTGAACTTTCGCTGTAACGAAACGCTGGATAGGGCGGCAAAAGGCCGGTGTTTACCGAAAGGTAAGCACCGGCTTTTCCGTGCCGGGAGGCTATGCAACACGCGGCGGCCTCCGCGCCGTGGGAAAAGGCCCGGCGGAGCGGGCGCCCCCTGCGTGCCATGCCTTTGCGGGGGTTTGCAAAAAAACGCCGGCCCGGGAGCGGCCGGAGCTCCGGATACCCGGCCCCGGGGAAACCAAAGCGGCCGGCCTCAGGGACGAGGCCGGCCGCTTTCCGTATCTTCAATGTACTCCATCACATCCGAGACGCCGCAGCGCAAAATCCGGCAGCACGTATCAATGGTATGGGTGCTGACGCTCTCATTCCGCTTGAGACGTGTGATCTGCCCGGGGCTGATATTGTATTTTTTGATCAGGGCGTACTGGGTGATGCCACGGTCCCGCATGGTCTGCCACAGCTTGTCGTAGGAAATCATAGCAAGCATGCCTACTTTCTACTTGCATATTAACCGAATATGGTGTATATTAATATTGACCAATATCGGTTAATACCCGAAGGCAGGCAGACTGGCCCGGGGAGTATTTTTTGTGCCGGGTTTCCAGGCGTTCCGGCGGGCGCTACTTCCGAAGGTTCTCCTTCAGATCCCGCATGGTGCGGGTGATGACCTTCATCTCCCAGTGGGTGCAGTCGGACAGGATCTCCGACACGTCCCGCTCAAAGGCCGCCCGGGACTGCGGGAGGCTGTCGCACAGAAGGTCATCTACCGTGACGTCCAGGGCGTTGGCGATATGTACGATGGTTGGCAGGCCCAGTTTTGTCGCCCCGCGTTCAATGTGAGAGATGTTTGACGGCTCTTGATCGGACAACTCGGCCAGTATCTGCTGCGTGATTCC
Source organism: uncultured Oscillospiraceae bacterium (assembly GCA_944385885.1). GTDB lineage: Bacteria > Bacillota > Clostridia > Oscillospirales > Oscillospiraceae > Apopatocola. The sequence goes on from CALWYY010000141.1 coordinate 5,412, forward strand.
TTTGGCTTTTCGGAATCGGCGGATC
>CALWYY010000142.1 GCA_944385885.1 uncultured Oscillospiraceae bacterium
CCCGCCCGGCGGGCCATAAACCCAGCCCGGCGGCGCAAAAAAAAACTGCCCCGGCGGGCCATAAACCCAGCCCGGCGGCTGGCGGAGGCAAAAACCCGGCCCGGCGTTACACGCCGGGCCGGGTTGCCGTTTATTTTTTGGGTTTGAGGATGATGTTCACCAGCTTGTCCTTGACGGCGATGACCTTCACCACGTCCATCCCCTCCATATACCCGGCTATCTTCCGGTCGGCAAAGGCGGCCTGCTTCATGGCCTCCTCGCCGCTGTCGGCCGGCACCACCACGGTGGAACGGAGCTTCCCGTTGACCTGGACGGCGATGGTCTTTTCCGCGTCCAGGGTCTTGCTCTCGTCGAATTCCGGCCAGGCGGACTGGCAGGCCAGCCCTTCAAAGCCTTGGATCTGCCATAGCTCCTCGGCGATATGCGGGGCAAAGGGGGACAGCAGCTGCAGCAGGATGCGGATATCCCCCCGGGACGGCCGGGAGGCGTAAAACCGGTTCACCAGCGCCATAAGGGCGGCGATGGCCGTGTTGAACTTCATCTCCTCGATATCCCGGCTCACCTTCTGGATGGCCCGGTGTACTTCCTTTTCGTTCTCCGCCGAGCAGGCGTCCCCTGTCAGCGGCGTCTCCGCCAGGTTCCACACCCGGTCCAGGAACCGCTTGCAGCCCTTCACCGCCTCGTCCGACCAGGGAGCGGCCTTCTCGAAATCCCCGATGAACCTGATATACAGCCGCAGGGTATCCGCCCCGTACATGTCCACGATGTCGTTGGGATTGATCACGTTCCCCCGGGATTTGGACATTTTCTCCCCCCCGGCGCCCAGGATCATCCCGTGGCTGGTCCGCTTGTGGTAGGGCTCGCTGGTGGGCACCACCCCGATGTCGTACAGGAACTTGTGCCAGAACCGGGAGTAGAGCAGGTGCAGCGTGGTGTGCTCCATGCCCCCGTTGTACCAGTCCACCTGTCCCCAGTAGTCCGCCGCCTCTTTCCCCACCGGCGCCTGGTCGTTATGGGGATCCATATACCGCAGGAAATACCAGCTGGAGCCGGCCCAGTTGGGCATGGTATCCGTCTCGTGCTCCGCCGGCCCCCCGCATTTCGGGCAGGTGCATTTGACCCAGTCCTCCATGGCGGCCAGGGGCGATTCCCCCGTGTCGGTGGGTTCGTAGCTCTCCACATCCGGCAGGCGAAGCGGAAGATCCTTCTCATCCATGGGGACCCAGCCGCAGCGGGGGCAGTGGATGATGGGAATGGGCTCCCCCCAGTACCGCTGCCGGGAAAATACCCAGTCCCGGAGCTTGAAGTTTACCTTCTCCCGGCCCAGGCCCTTCTCCGTCAGCCACCGGATCATGGTGGGGATCGCCTGCTCCACCGGCAGGCCGTTCAGGAATCCGGAATTGATCATCACGCCGGTGTCGCAGTCGGTATAGGCCTGCTGGGTCACGTCCCCGCCCTGCACCACCTCCACGATGGGCAGACCGAACGCCTTGGCAAAGTCCCAGTCCCGCTGGTCATGGCCCGGTACCGCCATGATCGCCCCCGTCCCGTAGCTGGCAAGGACGTAGTCCGACAGGAAAATGGGGATCTCCCCTCCGGTGACAGGGTTGATGGCCCGCACGCCCAGAACCTCCACTCCCGTCTTCTCCTTCTCCAGCTCCGTGCGCTCGAAATCCGATTTCCGGGCGGCCTCCTGCTGGTACGCCCGCACCTGGTCCGGATTGGTGATCCGCCCGTCCCGCAGCCATTTCTCTACGATGGCGTGCTCCGGCGCCACCACCATGTAGGTCGCCCCGAACAGCGTGTCGCAGCGGGTGGTGTACACGGTGAGCTTGTCCCCCGCCGTGGTGCCGAAATCCACCTCCGCGCCCGTGGACCGGCCGATCCAGTTGCGCTGCTGGGTCTTTACCCGCTCAATGTAGTCCACCGTGTCCAGGTCGTCCAGCAGCCGCTGGGCGTATTTGGTGATGGCCAGCATCCACTGGCTCTTTTCCTTTTTCACCACCTGCCCGCCGCAGCGCTCGCACACCCCGTTGACCACTTCCTCGTTGGCCAGTACGATCTTGCAGTCCGTGCACCAGTTGACCGGCATGCTGGTCTTGTACGCCAGGCCCTTTTTGAACATCTGCAGAAAGATCCACTGGGTCCAGCGGTAATACTCCGGGTCCGTGGTCACCACGCACCGGTCCCAGTCAAAGCCGTAGCCGAGCATCTTCAGCTGCTGGGTAAACCGTTTCACATTCCGGCGGGTCACATCCTCCGGACGCATGTGGTTCTTTATGGCGTAGCGCTCCGTGGGCAGCCCGAAGGCGTCGTAGCCGATGGGGAACAGCACGTTGTATCCCTGCATCCGCCGCTTGCGCGTGACGATGTCCAGCGCCGTGTAGGGCCGGGGATGCCCCACGTGCAGCCCCTCCCCCGAGGGGTAGGGAAACTCGATCAGCCCGTAAAATTTCGGCTTGTCCCCCCCGTTTTCCGCCGCGTAGGTCTTATGTTCTTCCCAGTACTTCTGCCACTTCTTCTCAATGGCTGTGAAATCGTATTTCATATCGGTCTGTCTTTCCTCCCACCGCCGAAATTACAGCATGGATGCCGGGTCAATCCGTTCCGCGTCGGACCACAGCCGCTCCAGGGAATAGAACTGGCGGGTCTCCTCCAGGAACACGTGGACCACCACGCAGCCGAAATCCAGCAGCGTCCAGCCGCCGCCCCGGTATCCCTCCCGGCGCAGCGGCGGCTCCCCCGCCTGGGAGAGGGCCTTGTCCACTTCCTCCACCAATGTGCGGGCATGGGTGGAGGAGGTGCCGGTGCACAGTATAAAGTAATCCGCCAGTACCGTGATCTCACCCGTCTTCAGCACCGTGATATCCCGGGCCTGTTTCCCGTCCAGGGCCTTCACGGCCAGGGCGGCGATTTCCTGTGACGAGAGCATATTTCTCTTTCCTTTCGCTTTTATCGCGGCGTCAGCCCTCCGCCGCTGCGGCGGCCGCGCCATAGTAGTCGTAGAACGATTCCATCCCCAGTGAGTACCCGGTGGTGGACCAGGCATATCCGTCCGCGTACATGAGAATGTCCACGTTGTCTTCCGTCACGTCCATGCTGAAGGGGTTCAGATACTCGTTGACCATGTCCAGCCACTCCTCCAGCTGGATGCTCACGTAGGACCCGCCCCGGATGTTCACCGAATCGTATGGCATGGTGTAAAAGTGGATGTTTTCACTGTCGATCTTCAGAAATTCCTCCGCGTAGAAGGCGATGTTCCCGCCGGTCAAGTCGGTGTCCGTATTGCTGGTAACAATGTCCACCAGCTGGGGAAGGCTTGTGATATTCCCCAGGGAGAGTATCTGCTTGGCCACCGCCATCAGGAAATCCTGCTGGGTCCGGATCCGTCCCAGATCCCCGTCCGGGTACCCCGTGCCGTCGTTATTCTGGCGGAACCGCACCACCTGCTCGGCCTGGTAGCCGCTCAGCCACTGATAGCCGGGGGCCAGGCTGATGTGCAGGTCCTGGTTCGGGTCGTCGTAGTACATATAGATGGGCACGTCGAAATACACCCCGCCGATGGCGTCCACCAGCGCCTGGAATACGTACGTGTTGACAATCACGTAATTGTCCACACGGAATCCCAGCAGGTCGCTGATGCCGTCCAGGAGCCCTTCCGTACCCAGCGCGCCGTAGATGGAGTTGACCTTCTTCACGCTCCAGTCCACGTTCACCAGGGTGTCCCGGGGAATGCTCACCACGTTGATCTCCCCGGCGTCGCAGTCCATCATCGCCACCATGATGGTGTCGGTGTTCAGCCCCACCCGGTCCCGGCCTACCACCAGGATCGTATAGGTGTTCTCACGGCGCACCGGCACCTCCGGCGTCGCCGTGGGCGAAGGCTCCGGCGTAGCCGTCTCTCCCGGCTCCAGCGTGCCGGCAGGTTCCAGGGGCGCGGCCGTAACCGGCGTGTTCAGCCCCCCGGTGTCCACCTCCGGCGGCGTGGACCAGATCATGTAGATCGCCAGGCCCATCACCAGGATCAGCGCCAGGCATCCCAGGACTATCGCCGCGATCAGCAACCCTTTGTTCCGCGGTTTTTTCCCTGGCCGGGGTTTTTTATATCCCAGGTTCTCCGCCACCCGCCCGTTGAAATCCTCTTCCAGTTCCTTCGGGTCTTCCTGGACCAGGTTCTCATACCGGTACTTTTCCGTCTCCGCCGGTTTTCTTGTCTTCCGGCGCGGCGCCTGGTGGCTTCCTCCCTGCCGGCTTCCGCCGCCAAACAAACTCATATCCTCATTCCTTTGTCCGCAACCAGTTTAGTGTATCAAGCGAGCGCCTGTGCATCCGCCCGCCCCGGGCCTTTATCTCCTCCAGGCTCATCTCCAGTCCCAGGATCATGGCCCGGTCCATATCCTCATACGCCAGGCGCCGGAGCGCCCCGACGCCGTCAAAGTCTCGCGTGGGTTCAATATAGTCCGCCAGGTACAAAATCTTCTCCAGCCGGGTCATCCCCGGCCGCCCCGTGGTGTGCCATTGAATCGCCCCGAACACCCGCTCCGTCACCCCAAAAAGGTCCCGGGCCAAATACGCCCCCGTCCGGGCGTGCAGGAGACGGGGCTCCTCCCGTTCGGCAGTATCCGTTATGATACCATATTTTTCACACAAGCGCAACTGCTCCGCCGGGCCCATTTTCTTCGTGATATCATGGAGGATCCCCGCTTGCGCCGCCTCTCCGGGGTCCTCTCCCCAACGCCGGGCCAGGCGTACCGCCTCCTGCTCACAGCCCCGGACGTGGGGCACCCGGGACGGGCTGAGATACTCCTCCGTCCGCTCCCGCAGCCACGCCAGCTCGGGCCGCGCCCCGTACAGGCGCCGGCGGATGATCCGTTGGTATACCGTCTCCGGCAGCAGCTCTCGCCCCTCCCGGCGGCCAAGCCGCTCCCGCAGGTCCGTAGAGCCCGCCGGGCAGGGGCCCGCCGGCACCACCGCCACCCGCGCCCCATACTCCCGTTCCAGCCGGGCCGCCTGCCGGGCGATCTCCTTCTCCTCCCCCGGGTTCCGGGGCAGCACCAGAAGGGTGCACAGGGAAAATATCCTCCGGAAATCGTGCCAGTTCTCCATATACAGGAGCATATCCGTTCCCATGAGAAAATATATCTCCCCGTCCGGAAAATCCTCCCGCAGGCGGCAGAGGGTATCCGAGGTGAAGCTCTTGCCCGTACGGTGCAGCTCCATGTCCGTGACCTCCGCCCCGGGCACGCCGGCAAACGCCAGCTCTGCCAGACGCAGCCGTTCCTCCGGCGGTGGGCTTCCCGGCTGGATCTGCTTATGGGGCGGTTCCCGGGCGGGAATCACCAGGACCCGGTCCGGATGCAAGTATTCCGCCGCCGCCGTCAGGGCCTTCACATGCCCCCAGTGCGGGGGGTTGAAGCTCCCCCCGTATGCCAGCAGCCGCATATCACCGCCCCCGTCCCTGGATAAGGACGATTTTGGGCGCCTTCTCGTTCTTCTTGTAGAGAATAAATTTGCTCCCGATGACCTGGACGCCCTCCGCCTGGCACAGGGCCGCCAGCTGGTCGCAGGCCTCCCGGGCCGACAGAGGCGAGTTGTCCAGCACCCGGCCCTTTACCAGCTCCCGGGCGGCCAGGGCCTCCCGGGCTTGGGTCACCACGTTCTCCCCCAGCCCTGCCTTGCCCACGTGCAAAATAGTGTCTTCCCCGGCCGCAAGCCCCCGGAGCTGGGCTCTCTGTTTACTGGTCAGCATACCGTCTCTCCCATTCCGCTCTAAAGGCTTCCAGCGCCCTCCCCCGATGGGAAATGGCGTTCTTTTCCTCCGGGGACAGGGCCCCCATGCTCTCGGAACATCCGTCCGGCAGGAAGATCGGGTCATAGCCAAACCCGTTTTCCCCCTCAGGCGCCTCCAGGATCCGCCCCGGGCACTCCCCCATGGCCTCCAGAAACGTCCCGTCCGGGAAAGCGCAGCACAGGGCGCATACAAACCGCGCCCGCCGGTCCGCCTTTCCCTCCATGTTCTTCAAAAGCAGGCGGTACCGGTCCTGATCGCTGTCCCCGTGCCGGCCTGTGTACCGGGCCGAATACACGCCCGGGGCGCCTCCCAGGGCGTCCACACACAGGCCGGAGTCGTCCGCTAAAGCGGGCATGGCCGCTGCGCGCATTACCGCCACCGCCTTCTGCCGGGCGTTCTCCGCAAAGCTATCCCCCGTTTCCTCGACCTCCAGCCGGCAGCCCGCCTCCGTTTTGGACAGGATCTCCACCCCGGAACCCGCCAGCAGCTCCCGGAACTCCCGGAGCTTGTTCCCGTTGTCCGAAGCCAGTACAATCTTCATGATAGCAGCGCCTCCGCGAAGGATCGGGCATCGAAGGGCATCAGATCCTCCACACCCTCGCCCACGCCGATAAATTTCACCGGCAGCCCCGTCTGCTGCGCAATGGCAAACACAATGCCGCCTTTGGCCGTGCCGTCCAGCTTGGTCAGGACAATCCCCGTCAGACCCGCCGTATCCCCAAACTGCCGGGCCTGGATAAGGCCGTTCTGCCCCGTGGTGGCGTCCAGAACCATCAGGCACTCCACGTCCGCCTCCGGCAGCTCCCGCTGGATCACCCGGCGGATCTTGGCCAGCTCGTTCATCAGGTTCTGCTTGTTATGCAGCCGCCCGGCGGTATCCACGATCACCACGTCCCGGCCGCGGGCCCGAGCGGCCGCCAAGGCGTCGTACACCACCGCAGCCGGGTCGCTTCCCTCCTCGTGGCGCACAATGTCGCAGCCCGCCCGGCCGGCCCAGACGGATAGCTGCTCCGCCGCCGCCGCCCGGAAGGTGTCCCCCGCGCACAGCAGGACCTTCTTCCCCTCTGCCGTCAGCCGGGCCGCCAGCTTGCCGATGGTGGTGGTCTTGCCCACGCCGTTTACTCCCACCATCAATATCACCGACGGAACCGTGTCCAGGCGCAGGGCCGTATCCCCGGTGTCCATGGCCTGGGTCAGCACCTCCGTCAGAGCCCGGCGCAGCTCCTCCGGACCCCGGTACCCGTTGGCGCGTACCGTCTCCCGCAGCTTAGCCACCAGACTCTCCGCCGTCTCTACCCCGGCATCCGCCAGGATCAGCATCTCCTCCAGGTCCTCGTATACTTCCTCGTTCTCCCCGGTAAAATCCGCCAGCGCGGTGTTGAACGCCGCGCTCATGTTGGACCGGGTCTTGGCCAGCCCTTCCCGGATCTTGTCAAAGAAGCCCATGCTCTCCCTCTCTTTCAGTGTATGGATTTCAGCGCCTGTTCCATATCCATGGCCAGGATGGTGCTCACGCCCTTCTCCTGCCTGGTCACGCCGTATAGCTGATCCGCCGCCTCCATGGTGCCCCGGCGGTGCGTGATGGCAACAAACTGGGTCTTTTCGCTCATACGGCGCATATAGGCGGAAAACCGCTCCACGTTCTCCTCGTCCAGGGCGGATTCAATCTCGTCCATGACGCAAAATGGCGTGGGCCGTACCCGCATGATGGCAAAATACAGCGCAATGGCCACAACGGCCTTGTCCCCGCCGGAGAGAAGGCGGATATGGGACACCGCCTTCCCGGGCGGCTGGATGCGGATATCAATGCCGCAGTTGAGCACATCGTTTGCGTCCTCCAGAGACAGGGAGGCGTGGCCGCCCCCAAACAGCTCCGCAAAAATCTGCTGGAACGCCTGATCGATCTTGTCCATCTCCCGGACAAAGATCTCCTCCATCTGGCTGGTGATGTCGCCGATGATCCCCAGGATCTCATCCTTGGACTTCTGCACGTCGTCCCGCTGGGCGGTGAGGAACCCGTAACGCTCGCTGACCCTCTTGTACTCGTCGATGGCACCCAGGTTGGGCGTGCCCAGGGCAGAAATGTTCCGGCGCAGCTCCGCCACTTTCCGTCCGGCGGCGGCATAGCTCTCCAGGGGACGGCGCACCTGCTGGGCGGCGGTGCGGCTGAGCTCGTAGCTGTCCCAGAGCTTGTCCACGATCTGCTTCTCTTCCATGTCGGCGGCCATCTTCTTCTGTTCCAGCCGGGCGCTGTCCCGCTCCCGGTCCAGCAGCTCCCGGTTCTTCTCCTGCGCCGCCTTGTCCACGGTGCTCCGGCGGCCCTCCAGCTCCATTTTCCGGGCCGTCAGTTCCCCCAGCCGCTGTTTTTGCCCCTGCGCCGTGCCTTTTAGCTGCTCCAGCCGCCCGGTTTTCTCCTCCAGCTGCGCCTGAAGTTCCTCTTTCTGCCGGCAGACGGCTTCCATCGCCCCGGCCCGCTGGCCGCTGTCGCTTTCCAGCTGGGCGCGCAGTTCCTCCAGCTGGCCCATGGCCAGGCGGATGGTGTTCCGCTCCCCTTCCAGGGCCGCCTGGCCGGCGCGGATGGCGCTGAATCCCTCTTCCAGCTCCCGGCGCCGGGCGGTAAACTCCTCCATCCCCGCGCTCTGCTCTTCCAGTTCCCGGGTCAGGGCCGCCAGCTCCGCCTCCATGGACGCCAGGGCCTCCCGGGCCTCCTGGGCCCGGCCGGTAATGTCGTCCCGCCGCCGGGCGGCGTCCTCCCGCTCCGCCGCCAGAGCCTCCAGCGCCTGCTCCGCCGCCGTTAGAACCGTCTCCCCCTGGGAGACCAGCCCTTCCTGTCGGACGCACTCCTGCTGGGCCGCTGCCTGTTCCTCCCGGGCGTCTTCCAGCTGGGCGCGGATCTGTTCCCGGTCCCGCTCCGCCGCCCGGGCCTGCCGCTCCGTCTCCCGGAGCCGCTCCTCCAGAGCCGCCCTGTCCCGGCCCAGCCGTTTCAGCTCGTTGGCTCGGGACAGAATTCCCGTGTTCTTCGCCGCCGAGCCGCCCGTCAGAGACCCGCCCGCGTTTACCACCTGCCCGTCCAGGGTGACGATCCGGAAACGGTTGTCATGCTTCCGGGCCATGGGTATGGCGTCAGATAGAGTTTCCGCCACTACCGTGCGTCCCAAAAGGTTCCAGACTATGTTCTCATATTCCTTCCGGCAGCGCGCCAGAGCGGCGCATACGCCCACATACCCCGGCTCCCCCGCCGGATCTTCCTTCAGCCGCTGAGGCCGCATAACGTCCAGGGGCAAAAACGTGCTCCGGCCGCCGTCCCGGCGGCTGAGCAGCTCAATGGCCCGGCGGGCATCCTCCTGGGTGTCCACCACAATGTTGCCCACCGCCGCCCCCAGGGCCGTCTCCACCGCCAGCGCATAGCGGTCATCCGTCTGTATCAGTTTTCCCGCCGGCCCGTGAATGCCGCGCAGGCCGCCGCGCTCCGCCTCCCGCGTCACTGTCTTCACCGCCTGGCTGAAGCCTTCCATGGCCTTCTCCAGGTCCGTCAGCAGCCGGATGCGGGATTCCATCGTTTGC
>CALWYY010000143.1 GCA_944385885.1 uncultured Oscillospiraceae bacterium
ATCTGGGTGATCTCCAGCAGGGCCTGGCCGCAGCGCAGGCGGGTTCCCACCGGCAGCTGGTTGCAGTCAATGCCGTCGACGATGATATTCTCCCCGAAAGCGCCGTCGTCCACCTGGGCTCCCTCCGCCCGAAAAGCGTCGATCTTCTGTTTGGACAGCAGGCTCACCTGCCGGTGCCAGTGGTCGGCATGGGCGTCCCCCTCCAACCCCCAGTCCTGCTTTAAGTACGCTTTGCCCACGTTCGTTTTCTGCACGCCGCGCACGGCGCTCATGCACACGCCCGCTACTTTTCCCATGATTCATCCTCCGATCTGATCCATACGCCGCGTCTCGTCCGCCGCCCCGTCCGGGGCTCCAGCCTCCGCGGCAAAATGATGTCCCTCCGGTTTGGCGGCGATCTCTCCGGCCATGGCCTCCAGCAAGACCGCATCGGAGGCTCCCTTCCGGAGCAAGGCGCGAAGATCTGTCCCATCGTCGTACTGCAGGCACCGGATAAGGTACCCTTCCGCCGTCAGGCGCACCCGGTTGCAGCTTTCGCAGAACCGGTGGCTCACCGCGCTGATAAACCCGATACGGCCTCGGAACCCTGGCAGGGCGTAATAGACCGCCGGGCCGTTTCCCAGTCTCTCGGATACCGGCGTCAGGGGGCCGAACCGCTGTTCCAGCACGGCCGCCACCGCCTCCTGTCCCGGGCCGGAGAACTCCTTTCCCAGGCCAATGGGCATCATCTCGATAAACCGCACCGCCTCCGCCCGGTCCCGGGCCAGCTCGGCCACATCCCACAGCTTCTGCTGGGGAAGCAGGGGCACGCAGTTAACCTTCACCGGCAGCCCCGCCGCCCGGGCCGCCTCCAGTCCCTCCAGGGCCTTATCCAGCCAGGGCCGCCGGGTAATGGTTTCATACAACACCAGGTCCAGGGTATCCAGGCTGATATTCACCGCCGCCAGTCCCGCCTGGCGGAGAGCCTGGGCCCGGGACGCCAGGCCGGTTCCGTTGGTGGTAAGGGTGACGCAGTCGATCCCCGGCACCGCCGCCAGCCCCGACACCAGCTCCTCCAGCCCCAGCCGGCACAGGGGCTCGCCCCCGGTGAGCTTGATCTTCCGAACCCCCAGCCGGGAAAAAAGCCCGGCAAGGCGCAGGATCTCCTCAAAGTTCAGGATGTCATGGTGGCTGGTTTTGGCCACCCCGTCCTCCGGCATGCAGTACACACAGCGCATATTGCACCGGTCGGTCACCGAAATACGGATGTAATCAATAGTCCTGCCTTGTCCGTCAATCATGGTTCTCTCCAAAACGGAACGGCCCGCTTTTGCCGCCATCCTTGCTTACCAGGTGGATGGGACCCAGCACCATCTCATGGCTCAGGGCCTTGCACATATCATAGACTGTAAGCAGAGCCGTGGAAACGCCTTGGAGGGCCTCCATCGCCACGCCGGTGCGGCCGGTGCAGCGCACAGTGCATTCCGCCGTCACCGTCAGCCGATCCGGATCTGTCCCCAAGTCCAGGGAACAGTGATCCAGCAGCAGGGGGTGGCACATGGGGATGAGTTCCCAGGTACGTTTGACCGCCATAATCCCCGCCACCCGGGCCACGCCCAGCACGTCCCCTTTTTTCACCGTTCCGGCCTGAATGGCCTCCAGGATCTCCCGGGTCACCCGGATCTCTCCCCGGGCCACCGCGGTACGCACCGTAGGTCCCTTGCTGGAGACATCCACCATAACGGCATTGCCTCTGTCGTCAAAATGATTCAATTTTCCGCTCATGCTCCGCCTCCGGATTTCTTCTTGTCGAAAAATATTATAGCCGCCGGCAGCCGGCTCTGTCAAGGGAAGAGCGCCGGCGGCTCTATCGCCTGCCGCAGCGTCTCCGGCAGGCCGCGCAATCCCCGCCGCACCCGGTCCGCGACCGGCGCCGGAACAGCGCCCAGCCCAGCCACAGGGCCACGGCGCCCAGTACCACAATATCCGCCGGGCTCATGGCTCAAAACAGCAGGGCCAGGCGGTACACCCCAAAAGCACACAGCCAGGCCAAAACGCACTGCATGACCATCACGCCCAGGCTCTTCCAGGGGGATTCCAGTTCCCGGCGGATGGCGGCCACCGCCGCCACGCAGGGGGTATACAAAAGGGTAAATACCAGAAACCCCGCCGCGGAAGGCACGGAAAACAAGGCGGCCAGATCCCCACCGCCAGTGAGCACGCCCAAAGTGCTCACCACCGCCTCCTTGGCCATAAACCCGGCCAGCAGGGACGTGGAGACGCGCCAGTCGCCGAAACCCAGCGGGCCGAAGAGGGGGGCGATCCAGCCGCCCAGCATAGCCAGAAGGCTGCCGCTGTTGTCCGTGACCACATTCAGCCGGCTGTCGAAGGTCTGGAGGAACCAGATCACCAGGCTGGCCACAAAGATCACCGTAAACGCCCGGTGCAGGAAATCCCGGGCCTTGTCCCACATGAGCTGGAATGTGCTGCGGAGGGAGGGCATCCGGTAATTGGGAAGTTCCATCACGAAGGGGTTTGGGTTGCCCCGAAACAGGGTTTTCCGGCTGACCAGGGCCACCAGAATACCCATCAGGATGCCGAAGGCGTACAGCCCGCCCATGGCCAGGGCTCCGTACCGGGGAAAGAACGCCGCCACAAACACGGAGTAGATGGGGATCTTGGCGCTGCAGCTCATAAACGGCGTCAGGAGAATGGTCATCCGGCGGTCCCGGTTGCTGGTAAGGGTACGGGTGGCCATGACGGCGGGAACGGTGCACCCGAAGCCGATGAGCATAGGCACAATGCTCTTGCCGGACAGGCCGATCTTCCGCAGGAGCTTATCCATGACAAAGGCCACCCGGGCCATATAGCCGGTGTCCTCCAGCATGGACAGGAAGAAAAACAGCACCAGGATGACCGGCAGAAAACTGACCACGTTCCCCACGCCGCCGAATATACCGTCCAAAACCAGGCTGTGGACTACAGGGTTAATACCGTAGGCCGTCAGCGCCCTGTCGGTCAGCTCCGCCAGGCGCTGGATACCCAGGGCCAGGATATCCGACAGCCAGGCCCCCACCACATCGAAGGTCAGCCAGAACACCGCCAGCATGATGCACAGGAAAATGGGGATCGCCAGCACCCGATGGGTGAGCACGTCGTCGATCCGGCGGCTGCGCCGCCGTTCCCGGCTCTCCTCGGGTTTTTTCACCGCCTGGGCGCAGGCCGCTTCAATGAAGGCATAGCGCATCTCGGCAATGGCGGCGTACCGGTCCAGGCCGGTCTCCCGCTCCATCTCCACCACGCTGTGCTCGCACAGCTCCCGCTCGTTATCGTCCAGCTCCAGGCGGCGGACGATATCCTCATTGCCCTCGATCACGTTCATGGCGGCCCAGCGGGCGCTCATTTTCTGGCGCTGGGCATGATCCTCCACCACATGGGTCACGGCATGGATGCACCGGTGCACCGGCCCCGGGGGACAGAAATCATAGATCTCCGGCCGGCGGCCAGCGGCGGCCGTCTGGTGGGCGATTTCGGCCAGCTCCGCGATCCCTTCGTTGCGCACGGCGCTGATGGGCACCACGGGGATCCCGGTCAGCTCCGAGAGCTTCCGGGTGTCCACGGACCCGCCGTTGGCACGCACCTCGTCCATCATGTTCAGGGCCAGCACCATAGGCACCTGCATCTCGATCATCTGCAAGGTAAGGTACAGGTTCCGTTCAATGCTGGTGGCGTCCACAATATTGATGATCCCGTCGGGTTTCCCATCCAGGATAAAGTCCCGGGTGACGATCTCCTCGGCGGAATAGGGCCGCAGGGAATAGATCCCCGGCAAGTCCACCACCTCGTCCCCCCAGCGGCTGCGGATGGTACCGCTTTTGCTGTCCACGGTCACACCGGGGAAATTGCCCACATGCTGGTTGGAGCCGGTGAGCTGATTAAAGAGGGTGGTCTTGCCGCAGTTCTGGTTTCCCACCAGTGCAAACCTCATACCGGCTCCACCTCCACCTTGGCGGCGTCCTCCAGGCGCAGGGAGAGGGTATACCCCCGCAGGTAGACCTCCACCGGGTCACCCATAGGCGCCACCCGGGTCACCGTCACCCGGGTCCGGGGGATCACGCCCATATCCAGCAGCCGCAGCCGGAGGTTCCCCTCCCCGCCCACAGTCCGTATGACGGCAGTGCCGCCCACCGGCAGCTTATCCAGGGTCATATATCTCTTCCCCTCCGTGCAAAATTCCCGTCCGCACCGGGCGCCTTACCGATTTTCCCGATCCCGGCGGCGCAGGGCCTCCATCAAAGCCGGCACAAACTGCTTTTTCCGGGAAACCACGCCCGGCAGATAAAGGGGCCCGTCCTCCGGCAGGCCGAAGGCGTCCCGAACCAGGGCGTCTCCGCCGGGTCCGGCCCAGAGCACATCGCTGCCTCCGGCCCGGATATCTGTCAGCAGGTAGTAAGCCAGCTTCACGCCGTTGGCAGCGGGGCATCCCGGCAGCAGCGGAGCCACCAGATCCCGGGCCCGGCGCCGGGCCGCGGGGCTGAGGAAGCTGGACTGGCCGATACCCAGGGAGGCTTCCCCGGCGGTAAACACTTTGAAATCCTGGTACAGGACTTCCTCGCCGCTCCGGCCGGCAAGATCCTCTCCGGCTTCGAACATGGCCTCGCCCAGTTTTTCCGGGTCCTCCCCCGCCAGAGCGGCCAATTCCTGGACACAGCGCCGGTCCAGGTCGGTACAGGTGGGAGAGCGCAGCATCAGGGTATCGGACAGCACCGCGCAGCACAGCGCCCCCGCCACAGCCGGAGCCGGAGCCAGGCCCCGTTCCCCGTACATCTGCCAGACGATGGTGGCGGTGCTCCCCACGGGCTGGTTGCGGAAGAAGATCGGGCCCATGGTCTGAAGGCCTCCCACCCGGTGGTGGTCGATGATCTCCTGGATCTCCGCCTCCTCCCAGCCGGCCACGCATTGGGCTTTCTCGTTGTGATCCACCAGGACCAGCTTCCGAGGCCTGCGGTTGAGCAGGTTCCGCCGGGATATAACGCCGTAATACAGTCCCTCCTCATCCAGGACGGGAAAATACACGTACCGGGTACGGCCCATAACCCGCACCGCGTCCTCCAGGGGGGTGGACAGCTGGAACTGCAGCAGGTTCTGCGACACCAGGTAGTGGCGCAGGGGCACGCTCTGGTTGATAAAGTAGGCCGCCCTGTACGTATCAAACGGCGTAGAGATCAGGGTGCAGCCCCGGCTCCGGGCCAGTTCCATTACCTCCGGGCGGATCTCCGCCGACAGGCACACCACCACGCAGGCCGCCCCGCACTCGATGGCGGCCGTCTGGGAAACGACCCGGTTGGAGACCAGGACCAGGTCTCCCTCCTCCGTGGCGGAGGCAATGGCCTCGGGGTTGCCGGCGCCCACCAGGATGCGGCCCTGGCTCATAACCTCCTGGGGGTCGCCGCACACCACCTGGCCGCACAGGGTCTGGGCAATGTTCCCGTAGGGGGTTTGCGCCCGGCCCAGGGTCTTGGTGTCCAGGTTATCCATGTGGGCCACCGCCAGGTCCCGCAGGCTGATAATCCCCTGCAGGCGCCCGTCCTCTCCGGTGACGGGGAGGGTGGAGATATCCCGGTCCCGCATAATGCCCCAGGCCTCTTTGACGGTGATCTCCCCCGACACGCCGGGGGTGCGCCGGATCTCCACATCTCCCACCTGGGGGGACACGTCCTCGCACAGCTCCGGCGCCTCCAGGCCGAACCGCCGGAGCACCCAGGCCGTCTCCGCGCTGAGCTCTCCCGCCCGGCAGGCCACATACTCCCCGCCGGTGACGCGCCGCTTTAGCTCGGCGTAGGCAATGGCTGAACAGATGGAATCCGTATCCGGGTTTTTGTGGCCGATAACCAGGATCCGCTCCCGGGCTTCGTGTTTTTCTCCCATATAATGTCTCCGCCTCGCCCGGCGGAATGCCGGGCGGTATTCTATCGGGTTTCATCTTAGCACGTTCCATTTTTTCTGTAAATAGAGTTTTCCACATTGATTCCCAGCCCGGTTTTTGCTATGATAAGGATTTGTTACAGGGCACTGCCCAGGAAATACCCCCGGCACAAGGCAGGCCGGGGCAGGGATGGAAGCGGAGCATGAGCGGAATATACGAAAAAGAACTACGGCTTCTGACGGCGGACACGGACATGTGGCGTCATCTGCGCCCCAGCGTACTGGCAGGCTTTCTCCAGAGCGCCGCCACGGCCCACGCGGGGCAGCTGGGCGCGGGGACCCAGGCCACGCTGGACCGGGGAGTTCTGTGGATTGTGGCCCGCATGGCGGTAGAAATACGGCGGATGCCGGGCTGCGACGAGGACGTACTGCTGCGCACCTGGCCGGGTCCTGCGCGGCACACGCTCTTTCCCCGGTACTACGAAATGCTCTCCCCGGGGGGAGACACCCTTCTCCAGGCATCCTCCATATGGCTCCTGATGGACGCAAAGGACCGGCGGATGGTCTCCGCCCGGGACGCAGGCATCCAGGTGGAGGGCCTGGTACGGGGCGGTGAACTGCCGCTGCCTACCCGGATTGGCCGGTTTCCCAGCCTCCCGGCGGAACGGTCGGAGCGCACGGTGCGTTACAGCGAGACGGATGTAAACGGCCATTTGAACAACACCCGGTATCTGGACTGGGCGGACGACCTTCTCAGCCCGGAGTTCCACCGAAGCCATACCCTCCGCTCTCTGTGGGTGGAGTACCGCAGTGAGATCCGGCTGGGCCAGACGGCGGAGCTGGAGAGCATCCTGGAAGACGGCACACTATACCTCCGGGGCAAAACCGGAGAGAAAGAATCTTTTTTGTTGAGGGAAGACTATGATACGGTTTGAAAGCGACTATCTGGAAGGCGCTCATCCCCGGGTGCTGGAGAAGCTGGCGGAAACCAACGGGGAGCAGACCCCTGGTTACGGGGAGGACGACTACTGCCGGCAGGCCCGGGACCGGATCCGGGAGCTCTGCCGGGCGCCGGAGGCGGCCGTTCACTTCCTCACCGGCGGGACCCAGGCCAACCGCACGGTGATCGCCGCCGCCCTCCGGCCCCACCAGGGGGTGGTATCGGCGGATACCGGCCACATCCACGTCCATGAAACGGGGGCCATTGAAAATGCCGGCCACAAGATCCTGGCCCTCCCCGGGCGGGACGGGAAGCTCAGCGCCGGCCAGGTGGAGGCTCTGTGCGCCTCCCACTGGGCCAACCCCAGTTTTGAGCACGAGACGCAGCCCGGCCTGGTCTACATTTCCAACCCCACGGAGCTGGGCACCATTTACACCCGCGGGGAGCTGGAGGAGCTGTCCGCCGTGTGCCGCCGCCGGGGGCTGTACCTGTTCCTGGACGGCGCCCGGCTGGGGGCCGCCCTGTGCGCGGAGGGCTGCGATTACACGTTCTCGGACCTGGCGTCCTTTTGCGACGTGTTCTACATCGGCGGTACCAAAATGGGCGCGCTCTTCGGGGAGGCCGTAGTCATCGTAAACCCGGCCCTGCAGAAGGATTTCCGATATTACATCAAGCAAAATGGCGGCATGCTGGCCAAGGGACGGCTCCTGGGGCTGCAGTACCTGGCCCTGCTGGAGGACGGGCTGTACCTGGAGATCGGCCGGCACGAGGTTTCTCTGGCGGCGCGCCTGCGGGAAGGCTTGGCGGAGAAAGGCTGGGAATTTTTGGTGGACTCTCCCACCAACCAGCTGTTTCCCATCCTGCCGGATACGGTACTGGAGGCCCTGGGGAAATCCTTCTCCTTCAACCATCAGCAAAGCCTGCCCGGCGGCATGAGCGCCGTGCGGTTTTGCACCAGCTGGGCCACCCGGCCGGAGGACGTAGAGGCCCTGCTGAACGCCATCCCCGCCCGGGGCTGACCCGCTCCGGTTAGCAGCACAGGGAAAAGGGCACGGGAATACTATAACCTATGCCGGGACCCGGCGGCCGGGAGGCTGCCCGGCTTGCCGGCTCTCGCTGGAAAGATACAAAAAGACCGGCTCCCATTTTGGGAGCCGGTCTTTTTGCCGCTGCGCTTTCCGCAGGGATCTCTTTCTGTCCGCCGGAAACCGGCAATAGGTGCCGGGGCAAACGCCGCAGCCAATGTGGCCGTTTCCTGCCCGCCGGGGCCGGCAGATCCGGATAGGCTCACCCTCCCTGGTGCCGTCCGCGGGATCTGGAACCTATACGGCGCAAATCCGCCGTATAGTACCCCGCCGGCAGAAACAGCGTCACCGTGTACCCAACGGTTCCGCCGATCCCTCCGGCCAGGACCCCGCCCAGCACGTCGGAGGCGTAGTGCACCGACAGGTAGATCCGGGACACGCCCATGGCTATGGTAAACAGGAACGCCGTCCAGCTCCAGCGCCGGTCCCCCACCAGGAACACCGCCATAGATACCGCCATGGCGGCCGTCGTGTGTCCCGAGGGGAAGCTGAAATCGCTCTCCATATGCTGGCCCAAAAGCAGCCAGTACTGGTAGTATACGCTGCCCTCCTGGGTGTAGGGCCTGGGCCGGAGTACCAGCGGTTTTAGGCACAGGTTGGTAATCAGCGCCCCCACCGCCAAGCCCAGGAGCATGGCCGTGCCGAACCGGCGGGTCTTGGGAAACAGGCACAGCCCAAAGGAAAACACAATCAGACACGCGCCGCCCTTTCCTAAAAAGGAGATAAACACCAAAACCGGCGTAAAGAAACCTCCCGCCGTCTCATACAGCTGGTGTACCGCCACCGCCGCCGCCTGGTCAAACCCCGCCCAGGCCGTATTCAGCCAGGCGGCTATTGCCGTCAATTCCATGGATTGTCCTCCAAAGCGTTTTCTTGTATTTTTTCAGAACAGGAGCCGGGCGGCCCCCAGAAAAAGCAGGCCCAGGGCAAACAGCCCTCCAGCCGTCAGGAGCATATTCCGCCGCCACCGGGCCTTTCCCAGCCGCTGCCGGTCCATAAACCCGTAAGGCCACAGGCTCCCGGACTTTCCCAGGGGCTTTCCTGTACGGCTGCGAATGGCGGCGAAAGCCAAATACGCCAGGGGGACGGCCAGCCACGCCACCGCGTGAACCAGGCCCAGCCCCGCCCCCTCCCCTGCCAGAAGCCACTCCGCCAGCGTCAGAAGGGGCACCGCGTAGTGCAGAAGGATATTGGCCAGGCCTTTCCCATCCAGGCCCTGGCGGTCCCGGCCCAGCCGGCGGCCGAAACGGGTCAGCACGTTGAAATAGATCAGAAACGTGGTCATTACGCACAGTACCGCCGCGTACCGTATCCCGGGCCGTTCCAGCAGCCCCTGGTGCGGGCCGGGAACCAGCCGCGCCGCATAATAAAGCCCCGCAAGCAGATTAGACAGGTTGGTATAGTAACAGAAGAAATGCCGCCGCCTCTTCTCCGGTCCTTCCAGCACCCGGCTGGCCAGCAGCAGCCCCACGGCCGCGCACAGGACAATGGCCGCCGAGAGCGCCGTCTCCAGGCCCGTCACGGCGTCACCGGATAAAGTTGGTGGCCACCCGCTTCTCGTCCCCGGTACCCCGGAGCACAGGCAGGGCCAGCATGGCGGCCATATTCCGGCCTAAAGCACGCATAACCTGCAACCCCTCCCGGTCCTGTTCCACCTCCTCCGGCGTACAGCCGTGGGTGGAATTCCAGTAGACGGAGGGTACCACCGGCATCTGGGCGATGGTGAAGTACTTGTTGAGCCGGTCGAAGGCGGCGCTGGCGCCTCCCCGGCGGCAGTTGACCACCGCGCAGGCGGGCTTACCCCGGAGAAGGTCCCCGGCGGAGTAGAACATCCGGTCCAGCAGGGCGCACAGGCTGCCGTTGGGGCCGGCATAGTACACCGGCGATCCTACCACCAGGCCGTCCGCCCGCTCCAGCATAGCCGTCAGCCGGTCATAGGCCTCGTCGGCAAACACGCACCGGCCCGCCCTGCCGCAGCCGCCGCAGGCCACGCAGCCCCGGACCGGTCCAGATCCTAACCAGAACGTCTCCGTCTCCACCCCCGCCTGCGCCAGGGCGGATTCTACCTCCCGCAGAGCCCGGCGGGTACAGCCATCTTCATGGGGGCTGCCGCACAAAAGAAGAACTCTCTTTTTCATATTTTCTCCTTTTCCAGAATCTGCCCGTTCATTATATCCGTCCGGGCGGCGGAATGCAAGACGCCTCTCACCCTATCACCCGGCCCAACACGCGCAAGGTATCCCCTTCCCCTACCTGGATGGGCGCGTACCGGGGATTCAGGGACAGCAACACCGGCCCCGGCCCGCCTCGGCCCAGACGTT
>CALWYY010000144.1 GCA_944385885.1 uncultured Oscillospiraceae bacterium
CCCCAGCAGGATGTGCTCCGTCCCTACGTAGCTGTGCCCCAGCTCCGCCGCGGCCTCCTGCGCTTTCTCGATGGCCGTCTTGGCCCGTTCCGTAAATCGGTCGTTCATGGTCTGCTCCTTTCCCGGACATGCCCCGGGGCGTCCTTCCCTCTATTGTATCCGCCCCCTGTATCAAATCCCGTCGGAACCGGCAGCCGGGGCTCTCCGCTGGGTATTCTTCCCGGTACGGCCCAGTATCAACCCCATCTGCCCGGCCCTTTTCTCCTTTCGGCGAAAAAAATGCGGTCCGGCGGATTTTTCGGTTGATTTTTGCCGCGTATGTGTTACAATACATCCGAACTCTTTGAAGGAGGTACATTCCCATGTACGTAATCACCGACAAATGCATTTCCTGCGGCACCTGCGCCTCCGTCTGTCCCTGCGATGCCATCGCCGAGGGTGCGGATCACTACGAGATCAACCAGGATCTGTGCGCCCAGTGCGGCACCTGCGCCGCTAACTGCCCCGCCGACGCCATCGAGGAGCAGTAATTTTTCCTCCCGCAGACGGGCATCCGCCTGCGGCAAATCACGGCGGTATGGTAACCATACCGCCGTTATTATTTTCCAGGGGAGGGCTCGCATGGACGGACAGCTATGGCCGGGAGGACCGCTGTACGAAGGCGATCCGATAACCGGGGACACGCTGGCTCTGGCGTCCTTTGTCCGGCAGGCAGGGGTGCGGCGGGCCTGCGACATAGGCTGCGGGTCGGGCCTGCTCCTGCTGCTGCTGTGCCAGGCGTATCCGGCGCTGGAAGCGGTGGGGGTAGACTTGCGCCCGGAGGCGGCGGAGCAGTGCCGGGAAAATCTGCGCCGGAACGGGCTGGCCGATCGCTGCCGGGTCTGTGCCGCCGACTTTCGTCAAGCGCCGCTGGATCCGGAGAGCTTCGACCTGGTGGTATCCAACCCGCCTTATTTCCCCGCCGGCGGGGGAGGCCCGTCCCCCGACCCCCAGCGGGCCCGGATGCGTCAGGAAACCGCCACTCTGGCCCAGCTCTGTACCGGGGCGGCCCGGCTCCTGCGCCGGGGCGGCGCTTTCTGCTTAGTCCACCGGACGCAGCGGCTGGCCCAGGTTCTGTCCGCCCTCTCCGCCGCCGGGTTGGAGCCAAAACGCCTGCGGCTGATGGCCCACTCCCCCGGCGCGGCCCCTGGATTGTTCTTATGCGAGAGCCGCCGGGGGGGACGGCCGGGTCTGGAGCTGGAACCCGTTTTGTTTCAGATCGGCCCAGATGGCCGGGAGACGGCGGAGTACCGCCGGATCTGCCACTGGGACCATGAATAGGAGTGGAGAATATGGCCGGCACCTTATATCTGGTGGGAACGCCCATCGGCAATCTGGGGGATCTGAGCCCACGGGCGCTGGAGACGCTGCGGTCGGTAGACTTTATTGCCGCAGAGGATACCCGGGTGACCAGAAAGCTCATGACCCATTTTGACATACGCAAACCCCTGGTCAGCTATTACGAGCACAACCGGGTGGAGAGCGCCGCCGTGATCCTGCCCCGGCTGCAGGCAGGAGAGAGCTGTGCGCTGGTATCGGACGCGGGCATGCCCGCCATCTCTGATCCGGGAGAGGACCTGGTGCGCCTGTGCGCCCAGGAAGGGATACCCGTGGCCACGGTACCCGGCCCCTGTGCCCTGGTGACAGCCCTGGCCCTGTCCGGCCTGCCCACCCAGCGCTTTACCTTCGAGGGATTTTTGTCCAATTCCGGCAAGAGCCGGCGGGAGCACCTGGCCAGCCTGAAGGAGGAGCGGCGCACCATTGTTCTGTACGAGGCCCCTCACAAGCTGATACGAACCCTGGAGGACCTGCTGGAGGTACTGGGGGACCGGGATATCGCCCTATGCCGGGAACTGACCAAGTTTCACGAGGAAGCCCGCCGCACCACCATTGCCCAGGCGCTGGAATATTACCAGCGGGAACGGCCTCGGGGGGAGTTTGTGCTGGTGATCCGGGGCGCCCCGGCAAACAGAACGCCGCGGATGTCTCTGGAAGAGGCCCTGGAGGTACTGGACCGGTTCCGCCGGGACGGGCTGCCGCTGAAAGAGGCCTCCCGGCTGGCGGCCGCCGAGACGGGCCACAGCAAAAGCAACTTGTACCATGCCGCGGTGGTGAGAGACCGGAACGCCTGACCCGTGGGGCAAAGCAGACCCGGTCCCGGTGAGACAGCTCACCGGGACCGGGTCTGTTTTGCTTTAACCCTCCCCGCCGCCGGGAAAGTGTATAATGACCGCCGTACCCTCCCCAGGCCGGCTCTGCAGTTCCGGGACAGCGCCGTGGAGTTGGGCGGCATGTTTTACAATGGACAGCCCCAGCCCGGTGCCGCCGGTCTGGCGGGAGTGGCTCTTATCCACCCGGTAAAACCGCTCAAACACCCGGGTCTGATGCTCCGGAGGAATACCGATGCCAGTATCCTCCACCCGCAGGAGCGCTCCGCCCCCCGGCTCCGGGGCCACGGTAACTGTGACCCGTCCGCCTTCCCGGTTGTAGCGGACGGCGTTGTCGCACAGGTTGTAGACAATCTCCTGCAGCAGCCGGGGCACGCCCCGGATGACCGCCGGCCTTCCCTGCAGGTCCAGAGTCACCCCGCGCTTCCTAGCGGCTGGCAGCAGGGCCCGCCGGGTCTCTTCCGCCAGGGCATACAGGTCCGTCTCCTCCCGGGGCAGCTCCTGGCCCTCGTCCAGCTGGGACAGGCGAAGGATATCGTCGATCAGGGATACCAGCCGGGCCGCCTCGTTCCGGATATTCCCGGCGAACCGGGCCGCGTCTTCCGGACGCGCCAAGCCGCTTTCGATCAGCTCGGCGCTGCCAAGGATGGTCTGCAGCGGCGTTTTCAGCTCATGGGACACATTGGCGGTAAATTCCCGCCGCCTCTGTTCCGCCTGTGCCTTTTCCGTAATATCGAACACCAGGACCGCCGCGCCCGCTGCCTTTCCTCCGGAGGAAATGGGGCTGGCATCCACCTGATACTCTCCCCCGCCCCGGGAAAAAACGCATTCTCCGTGACGGCCGGCCAGAGCTTCGCCCACCGCCCGGCGCACCGGTTGGCTGCGGTCCACCGTGAGGAAATCCGCCCCCAAGCAGTCCCCGGAAACGCCGAACAAAGCCTGGGCCGCCGGATTGATGCTCAGTACCGTCCCCTTCTCCCCCAGGAGAAGCAGGCCCTCGCTCATACTGCCGGTAACGGCGTCGAACTCATCCTGCCGCCGCCGGAGAGCTGCTACCTGGTCCTGGATCTGCCGGTGCTGCCGCTCAATGCGGGTCAGCAGCGGCGCCAGCTCCTCGTACGGCTCATTTTCCAGAGGCCGGTCCAAATCCAGCTGGTTCAGAGGCGTCACGATCCGGCGGGCCGTCCGCCGGGCCAGAAGGGCCGACAGGAGCAGCACCGCCGCCGTCACGGACAGTATCGGCTGCACCATCCCCAAAAGCAGCAGCCCCACCGTGTACCGGCTGGCAGAAACCCGCAGCACCGTCCCGTCCGACAGACGGCGGGCCACGTAAACCGTCCTCTCCCCCAGGGTGCTGGAGGATCGCTCGCTTTCTCCCAGTCCAGTCTGCAAAGCCTGCTGAATCTCCTGCCGGTCCAGGTGGTTTTCCATGGCCTCGCTGTCCGCCTGGGAGTCAAACAGCACCGTCCCGTCCGCGGCCACCCAGGTCAGGCGGCAGTCCTCCCCCTCCAGCCGGCTCAGGTATTCCGCGCCCCCGCTCTCCACGCCCTGGGCTGCCAAAGCCGCTTCCGCCCGAAGCTGGATCTGCTGCACACCGGCAAAATACTCGTATATTACGCCCAGTACCAGAGCCAGGCCTGCCAAAAACGCCGCGCCCGCCACCAGAAACACCGAGCGAAAAATCCGTTTGGTCATGCCCTCTCCTCCAGCCGGTATCCCACGCCCCGGACGGTGTGGATCTGTCCGCCCCAGGCGCCCAATTTTTGACGCAGGGTGCGGATGTGAACGTCCACCGTGCGGGTCTCCCCGGCGAATTCCACCCCCCACACCTCCGAGAGAAGCTGGTCCCTGGTAAATACCCGGCCGGGGTGGGACAGGAACAGCCGGAGCATCTCGTATTCCTTTAGTGTCAGCTCCACCGGGCTGCCCCCGGCTGTGACGGTATGCTCCCGGGGATGCAGAGCCAGCCCGCCCCACTCCAGCCGCTGCTGAGCGTCCCGTCCGCCCCCGGCCCGGCGCAGAACCGCCTTGATCCGAGAGACCATCTCCATCATCCCGAAGGGCTTAACCAGATAATCATCCGCACCCAGGTCCAGGCTCTGGATCTTGTCGTACTCCTCCCCCCGGGCCGTGGCCATGATCACAGGCAGGGTTTCCGTCTCCGGGCTCTGCCGGAGACGCCGGAGAATACTTACCCCGTCCTGGCCGGGGAGCATCACATCCAGCACCACCAGTTCCGGTTTCCGGTCCCGGAGCGCCTGGAAAAAGGCTTCCCCGTCCCCAAACCCCTCGGCTTCAAACCCGGTGGAACGCAGGGTATACACCTCAATTTCCCGGATACCGGGATCGTCCTCCACGCACCAGATCATGGTTTTTCCTCCCGTCCATGCTCGCCCGTCACGGCGAAGATCACCCACTGGGCCAGGTTCACCGCATGGTCCCCGATCCGCTCCAGGTACTTGGCGACCATCAGCAGGTCCAGGGCATACTCTCCCTGTCCGGGCCGGGCGGCGATCATAGCGGTGAGGGACCGGCGTACCTGCAGAAACAGGCCGTCCACCACATCGTCCCGCTCCACCACCTCCGCCGCCAGGCGGGTATCCTGGCGCACATAGGCGTCCACGCTCCCGGTGACCATTCCGATGGCCTCCCGGGCCATATCTCCCAGAGGGATCCCTTCCATGTCCTGCCGCCCCGGAAGATACCTGGCAATCTCGGCCA
This sequence comes from uncultured Oscillospiraceae bacterium, assembly GCA_944385885.1. GTDB lineage: Bacteria > Bacillota > Clostridia > Oscillospirales > Oscillospiraceae > Apopatocola. The sequence goes on from CALWYY010000144.1 coordinate 4,929, forward strand.
CATCCGCCGCCTGGTGCCCGATGCGCTCCAGGTCGGTAATCATTTTCAGCGCCGCCGAAACCTGGCGCAGGTCCCGGGCCACCGGCTGCTGCTGCAGCAGCAGGCGCAGGCATAGGGCCTCAATCTGGCGCTCGCTGCGGTCGATCTCCCCCAACAGGCCCGTCACCCGTTCCGCCAGGACCGTATCCGCGTCCAGAAACGCCTTGGCCGCCAGGGCAATGGCCTCCTCGCACTGGGCGCCCAGCTCAATCAGCTCCCGGTTGAGCTGGGACAGCTGCTCATCGAACCGGCTTCGCATCAGCCAAACCTCCCTGTAATATAGTCCTCGGTGCGTTTGTCCCGGGGCTGGGAAAACAGCCGGCCCGTGTCTCCATACTCCACCAGTTCCCCCGTCAGGAAAAACGCCGTCCGGTCGGAGATCCGCACCGCCTGCTGCATGTTGTGGGTCACGACAACGATAGTATATCGGTTTTTCAGCTCCACGGCAAGCTCCTCGATTCGGGAGGTGGATATGGGGTCCAGGGCGCTGGTAGGCTCATCCATCAGCAGGATCTCCGGCTCCACCGCCAGGGCCCGGGCGATGCACAGGCGCTGCTGCTGGCCGCCGGACAGGCCCAGGGCGGACTTTTTCAGCCGGTCCTTCACCTCATCCCAAATCGCCGCCCCGGTGAGGGACCGCTCCACGATCTCGTCCAGTGCCGCCCGGCTTCGCACACCGTGGGTCCGGGGTCCATAGGCCACATTGTCGTACACGCTCATGGGAAAAGGGTTTGGTTTCTGAAAGACCATGCCGATCCGCCGCCGCAGCTCGGTCACGTCCAGGGCGGGGTCCAGCACGTCCTGGCCCTGGAACGTCACGGTCCCGGTGATCCTCACGCCGGGGATACGGTCATTCATACGGTTGAGGGTTTTAAGAAATGTGGATTTGCCGCAGCCGGAGGGGCCGATGAGCGCCGTAATGCTTTTATCTGGGATTTGCAGGCTGACGTCTTTCAGTGCCTGCGCGGCGCCGTACCATAGGCACAGCCCGTCCGTGGACAGGATATTCAACTGCCCCGCCTCCTTTTACAATAGCGGCCGATTTGCGCCGCCGCCAAATTGATCAGCACGGTCAGAACCATCAGGATGGCCCCAATGGCAAAGGCCGCTCCAAACTCCCCGCGCTCCTTGGCGTATACGTACAGCGCTACCGTCAGGGTGGCGCCGGCATTGTGCAGGCCTTTCCAGAACCCGTTCAGGGTATGGGCAAAGCCCGCTGTAAACAGCAGGGCGGCGCTCTCCCCCAGGATCCGCCCCACAGAGAGGATGCAGCCGGTGACAATGCCATCCACAGCCCCAGGGAGAACCACTGTGCGGATCATCCGCCACTTACCCGCTCCCAGCGCCAAAGCCCCGTCCCGGAGAGACTGGGGCACGGTTTTCAGGCTCTCCTGGGTTGTGCGCATAACGGTGGGCAGGTTCATAATCACCAGGGTCAGGGCCCCGGCCAGCAGAGAGGTTTTCATCCCCAGAAACTGGCAGAAAAACAGCATGCCCACCAGGCCGTATATGATGGAGGGGATCCCGGACAGGGTCTCCGCCGCGTACTCGATGGCTCCGGCCAGCCGGCGGTTGGCGGCGTATTCCGTCAGATACACCGCCGCCCCCACCCCCAGGGGCAGAACCACGGCCAGGGTGGCCAGCACCACATACAGGGTATTGAGGATATCTGGCAGGATCCCGATGGTGTCATTGAGGTAGCTGGGCTTGCCGGTGAGAAAGTCCCACGTGATATGGGGAATCCCTTTTATCAGGACATAGGCCACCAGGAACAGCGCCAGCGCGGCGGTAACCCCGGCAGAGAGGTACATAAGTCCCCGCATGCAAGCCGCCCATATCCGGCGGCGGAGGGAATGTTTTCCCGTCAGCATGGCCGCTGATCCTCCTTCCGCTTGAGCAGGCCGTTAAGAACGGCGTTGATGAGCATGATGAAGAAAAACAGGACCAGGGCAATGGAAAACAGAGCCTGCCGCTGCAGGCCGGAGGAGTAGGCCATTTCGCTGGCCACGGCGGTGGTGAGAAAGCGCACGCTCTGGAACAGGGAGGGCATATTGGCCACGTTTCCCGCCACCATCATCACCGCCATGGCCTCGCCGATGGCCCGGCCCACGCCCAGGACCACCGCCGCGGCGATGCCGCTTTTTGCCGCTGGGACGGACACCCGGAACACCGTCTCCGTCCACGTAGCCCCCAGGGCCAGGGACGCGTCCTCGAACTCTCCGGGCACCGATTCCAGCGCCGTCATGGACACCTTGATGATAGACGGCAGGATCATCACCGCCAGAACCAGGATTGCCGCCAGCAGCCCCGCGCCGTCCGGGACGCCGAAGGCCACCCGGATCCCGGGCACCAGCACCAGCATGCCTACCAGGCCATAGACCACCGACGGGATCCCGGCCAGCAGGCCCACGGCCGGTTCCACCAGGCCGCGCACACGCCGGGGGGCGATCTTGGCCAGGTACACCGCGGCAAAAAACCCCACGGGCACCCCCAAAAGAATGGCGCCGGCGGTGCCATACACACTGGTGAGAATAAACGGCAGGATCCCGAACGACGGGTCCGCTGCCGTGGAGGCCCAGGTCCTGCCCAGGAGAAACTCGCCCAGGCCAATCTGCCGGATGGCGGGGATCCCCGCCGCCACCAGGTAAACGGTAATCAGCAGCACCGCCCCCACCGTCACCAGTCCCAAAACCAGAAACAGACCGTGGACCGCCGTCTCCACTCTCTTTTTCCTATCCCGGTCCAGGGTATCCCGCCGGGCCGGAGCTGCGCTTTTCATACCATCCCGCCTTTCGCGGCCCCTGGGGCGGGCCAAAGGGCCCGCCCCAGGGGACAGAATCCAGTTCACGCGGCGGCCGCCACCGCGCCGGCGGCCGCAATAATTCCGGAGGCGTCGGCGGAGGTGACATAGGCGAAGAACGCCTGCGCCGCCGGGGAGAGCTCCTCCCCATCCCGGGTGACCAGCACGAAAGGCCGCTGGATCCGGTAGCTGCCGTCCAGAACCGTCTCCTCGCTGGCCGCCACCGCGTCCACCGTAACGGCTTTCACCAGATCAGACACAGCGGACAGGGAGGCATAGCCGATGGCGCCGGGGTTCTGGGAGACGGCGGTAATCACATCGCCGGTGGAGGTGAGCTCCTGCCGGTACAGGCAGGCGTCCTCGGTACCGGTAATGGACTCAAAGCCGTCCCGGGTGCCGCTGCCGGCCTCCCGGCCGATGAGGACAATCTCCCCTTCCTCCCCGCCCACTTCGCTCCAGTCGGTAATCTGACCGGTATAGATGGCGGTGATCTGCTCCAGGGACAAGTCGGCAACCGGGTTATCCGGGTGGACGATGACGGCGATGCCGTCGTAGGCAAGGATTGTCTCCTTCAGGCCGGCGGCGATCTCCTCCTCCTTCAGGGCCCGGCTGGCAAGGCCGATGTCACAGCGTCCCTCCTGCACGGCGGCGATGCCGCTGCCGGAGCCGGTGGGGTTGTACGTAACGGTCACGTCCGGGTTTGCCAGCATAAACGCCTCGCCCAGGGCGCCGATAACCGCCTCCATGGAGGTGGACCCGTCGGTAGCCACGGAACCCGAGATCGTCTCCTCCCCGGCGGCGGACCCCGTCTGGCCGCAGCCGGCCAGAAGGCCCAGAGCCAGCGTCAGCGCCAGCACAGCTGTCATAATTTTTTTCATGTCTTTCCTTCCTTTTCCGCGGGCAGCGCCCGCAATCCGTATTTTGTATCCCGCTTTCTACGGCTATCCTACCGGCCTTTTGTAAAGGAGAAAAGCGGAGAAACATCAAATTCATGTAAAATCCCAAGGGCCTTGCGCAAACGCTCTTTGGCGAGAGCGCCCCGGGCCCTTCCGCCGGGCAGCTGCGCCGGCCTGGCAGAAAGCACGCGGCCCGGAGGCATATGCCTCCGGGCCGCGTGCTTTTTTATGGACGGAACCGGCCGCGCCGGGACGGGCTCCTCCCGGCTCTACGGCTTGGTATTCTGCTTTTCCCCGCCCGGCTCCGGCGGGGCGGGCTCCTCCCGGCACACAATGGCCGTCTGCACCTGGTGCCCCCGCACCTCCGTTATGCGGATTACCAGCCCGGCGGCCTCGATCTGCTCGCTGGTGCCGTCTTCCGGGATCCGGCCCAGGGTGTCAAAGATAAACCCGTTGAAGGTCTCGCACTCCTGACAGGGGAGGGTGACCTCCAGCGTCCGGGCCACCTCCTCCAGGTCCGCGCAGCCGCGGATCTTCCAGGTCCTGGAATCAATGGGCTGAATGGCGGGGCCCTCGTCCTGGCCGGACTCCTCCTCCAGGTCTCCCACCAGCTGCTGCACCAGGTCGTTTATGGTGACAATGCCGGTCATGCCGCCGTACTCGTCCAGGACCACCGCCAGATTGTTCCGGCTGCGCTTCATATTCCGGAACAGCACGTCGGCCTTCACGCTCTCCGGCACAAAATAGGCCGGCTTCACGGCCTGGCGCATCACGTTCTCCCGGCTCTGGTCCTCCAGGCGGAAATAGTCCTTGGCGTTGAGTACGCCGACGACGTTGTCCACGGACTCGTCACAGACCGGGTAGAGGGTGTGGCGGCTGCTGTGGATGGTGTGTTTCCAGTCCTCCATGCTCTCCTCCATCCACAGCAGGGACACCTCGGTGCGGTGGGTGACGATCTCCCCGGCCGTCCGGTCGTCGAACTCAAAGACGTTCTGGATAAACTCCTTCTCCTGCCGGTCGATGGCCCCCTTCTCGCTGCCCACGTCCACCATCATGCGGATCTCCTCTTCGCTGACCTCTTCGTCTTCCGCATCCGGGTCGATGCCCAGAAGCCGCAGGACGGCGTTGGTGGACACGGTGAGCAGCCACACCAGGGGGGCAAAAAACCGGGCGATCCCCGTGATAAGGGCGGACATGCCCAACGCCAGGGCCTCCGCCTTGCGCATGGCCACCCGTTTGGGCACCAGCTCCCCGAAGATCAGGGTAAAGTAGGAGAGGATCAGGGTGATGAGCACCACGGCGATGGTATCCAGGGTCTTCTCCGGCACCGACACCCCCAGCCTCACCAGCCAGGACACCAGACGGTCGGAAAAATTGTCCGCGGCAAAGGCGCTGCCCAGAAACCCGGACAGGGTAATGGCCACCTGGATAGTAGCCAGGAACCGGGCCGGCTGGCTGGTCAGGCGGGCCAGGCGCACGGCCCGCTTATCCCCTTCCGCCGCCAGCCGGGCCAGGCGGCTGTCGTTCATGGAGATCACAGCGATCTCCGCGCAGGCAAACACCGCGTTCAGCGCAATGAGGATTACCTGCAGCAAAAGCATAAATACAATGGAATCCTGCAAATCAAACTCTCCTAACCGATCATCTCAGATTTTCACTCCGGAAAGCCGGGCCTTCTGCCGAAAAACGACAAAAAGACATAACCCTATGCCCCGTCTCCGGGGCGGGCTATGTCTCCGGGCACATATAAGCGGTCTGTGGCAGAGGCGTCTCCCTGAGGGCCGTCGCTGTCGTCCATAAGATTTCCGATTCTCCTTCCGGCTATGGCGCTATTACCATATCCTATATCTTTTTACCACAAAAAATGCCCCCCGTCAATAGAGGGCCTCTCCCGGGCGGCGGGATACGGTGCTCCGGCGGGGCATCCATCCCGGTTCCGCCCGCTGGAACGCAAAAATCGGGCCCCCAGCCAAAACCGGGGGGGCCCGTCGTTTGCCGCGCTCACTTTTCCCGCAGCTGCCGGAGGCAGTCGGCGCATACCAGCCTGCCGCGGAATGAGGTCACGGCCTTGGTCCCGCCGCAGAATATACACGCGGCCTCGTACTTCCGCAGAACGATGGATTCCCCTTCCACAAAGATCTCCACCGGATCCTTGATGTCCAGATCCAGTGTCCGCCGCAGTTCGATGGGCAGCACCACGCGGCCCAATCCGTCGATCCTCCGGATGATCCCCGTTGATTTCAATGCAACACCCCCCTGCCGCAAAAACCGCCGTCTGCGTTTCTGTGTGAAATATTATAGCAAAAAAACCCGAAAAAGCAAAGAAGTTTTCCCCGCTCCGGCATAATTCCCACATCCCGGACATAGGGTTTGGACAGGAAGGGGGCGGCAGCATGGCGATGGCGTACGCCTGGTGCGGGATGGCGGTGGTCTCGCTGGTATTTTCCCTCCTCACGGGCCGGGCGGCGGAGGTGGGGACGGCGGCCATGGAGGGGGCGGCGGAGGCGATACGGCTGTGTCTGTCCATAGCGGGGCCACTGATTCTCTGGTCGGGGCTAATGGAAGTAATGGAGCAGTCGGGGCTTTCCCGGGGTCTGGCGCGGCTGCTGCGGCCCCTGCTGGGGCGGCTGTTTCCCTCCACCCGGAAGGACGAAGCCTTGGCGGAGGACCTGAGCTGCAACCTCAGCGCCAACCTGCTGGGTCTGGGAAACGCCGCCACCCCTGCCGGGGGGCGGGCCGCCGTCCGGCTGGAGGCCCGGGGCCAGAGGGGGGTGGCCTCCGACGAGCTGTGCCGGCTGGTGGTCCTCAATACCGCCTCCGTGCAGCTGCTGCCCACCACCGTGGCCGCCCTCCGCGCCGGCCTGGGGGCGGAGAGTGCCTTTGACATCCTGCCGGCGGTGTGGGTCTCCTCGCTGCTGTCGGTATGCGCGGGGCTGGCGGCGGCGCGCCTGTTTTCCCGGATCCGGTGAAGGCATTTTTGGCTCTCCTGCCGGCGGCGCTGCTGGCGGGCGTGGGGCTTTGGGGCCTTTTCCGGGGCGTAAACGTATTCTCCGCCCTGCTGGAGGGCGGGCGGCGGGGGCTGGAGGTGCTGCGGGACATTCTGCCCTCTCTCGTCTGCCTGCTGCCGGCGGTGGCCATGCTCCGGGCCTCCGGGGCGGTGGACGCCCTGACGGGGCTGGTATCCCCCCTTCTCTCTTTCCTGGGCATACCCCCGGAAACCACGCCTCTCATGCTCCTGCGCCCCTTCAGCGGCAGCGGCGCCCTGGCTGTGGGGGGAGAACTCATGGCCGCCTACGGCCCCGACTCCCGGATCGGCCGCACCGCCGCGGTGATGCTGGGATCCACGGAAACCACCTTCTACGTCCTGGCGGTATATTTCGGCGCCGCCGGCGTAAAGAAAAGCCGCTATGCCATTCCCGCCGCCCTGTGCGCCGATTTGGCGGGGTTCCTGGCCGCCTCCTGGTGTGTGCGCCTTCTGGGATAAGCAAAGATGCCGGCCCGGCGGGACACATGTCCCGCCGGGCCGGCGATTCAGTCCATTTTGGCCTTGCCGCTGTACTCCCGGAGGAACCGGGCCCGCATGGCTCCCTGGGAGCAGCGCACCCACAGGGGGACCTTCACCAGCCCCTGGGCCTCCAGCAGCTCCTCCAGCTGTCCCTCCTCCTCCAGCACCACCCGGAGCATCCGGGCCCCATCCAGAACCGCCTCCCGGGCGTTGTCCTCAAACTCCCCGTCCAGGGAAACCGCGGCCACCTGTCCGGCGGGCAGGCTGTCGGGTACTACGCTGTATTCACAGGCATACCACGTTTCTTCCGGAACGGGCCGCCCGGGCAGAGGCTCCGCCTCCGCCGCCCGGCACAGGGCGCGCACGTGCTCCTCCCGGGTTCCGCAGCAGCCGCCCAAAATATCCGCCCCCCGGCGGATAAACCGCCGGGCGTGCTCCTCCAGCGTTTCCGGGGGCAGGCGGTACTCCGTCCGCCCGGCCCGGGTCACCGGCATGCCCGCGTTGGGCTTGGCCAGCAGCGGCAGGGCCGTATAGGGCCGCAAAACCGCCAGCATCTCCTCCAGGGCGTCCAGATCCCCCACGCAGTTGATACCAAAAGCGTCTATGCCCAGGGCCTCCAGAGACACCAGGATCCCCCGCAGGTCGCCCCCGCACAGGGTGCGCCCGCCTCGGTCGAAGGGGAAGGAACACAGCACCGGTTTCCGGGACACCTGCCGGATAGCCGTCACCGCCGCCCGGGCTTCTCCCAGGGTGAGCTGGGTCTCCACGGCAAAGAAATCCACCCCTGCCTGTTCCAAAGCCTCCGCCTGCTCCCGGAAGATCCCCTCCAGCTCGCCGAAGGACGTCTCCCCCGCCGGGGGCATAAGCAGTCCCGTGGTGGACAGGTCCCCGCCCACCATGGCCCGGTCCGCCGCCGCCTTGCGGGACAGGTCTACCAGCCGGCGGTTATATTCCGCCACCCGGTCCCCCAGCCCGTGGCGGCCCAGCACCGCCCGGTTGGCCCCGAAGGTGGGGGCGTACACCGCCCCGGCTCCCGCCAGGACATAGCTGCGCTGGATCTCCAGAATCGCCTCCGGGTGATCCAGAACCCACCGCTCCACACAGCAGCCGGCGGGCATGCCCCGGCTCTGCAGCTGGGTTCCCGTGGCGCCGTCCAGCACCAGGGCCTTGCCCCCGGCGGTACGGAACGCCCCCGCCATCACATCTTCTCCGGGGCGCTCACGCCCACCACTGCCAGAGCCCGGGCAATCACGCGGCCCACGGCGGCGCTCAGAACCAGCCGGGCGTCCCGGAGCTCTGTCTCCGCGTCCCGGATGCGGCAGGCATTGTAGAACCGGTGGAACCGGGCCGCCAGCTCCATGGCGTACCGGTTGATGCGGCTGGGATCGTAGTCCCGGGCCGCCAGCAGGATCTCCTCCGGGAACATGGCCAGCTGCTTGATGACCTCCCGCTCAAACTCAGAGTCCAGCAGCTCCAGCCGAGCCGACTCCGCACAGGGAACGCCCCGGCCCGGTTCTCCGCAGGAGGCCAGCAGGGAGCAGATCCGGGCATGGGCGTACTGCACATAGTATACCGGGTTCTCGCTGTCCTGCCGGATGGCCAGGTCCAGATCAAACTCCAGGTGGGTATCCGGCTTGGCGTTGAAGAAGAACCGGCAGGCGTCCACCCCGATCTCGTCCAGCAGGTCGTTCAGCGTCAGGGCCTTGCCGGAGCGCTTGGAGACCTTCACCGTCTCCCCGTCCCGCACCAGGCGCACCATCTGCATGATGAGGAAATCCAGCCGCTTACCCTCCAGCCCCAGTTCCGGAGCGGTCATGGATTTCCCAAACCGGATGGCATGGCCGTGGTGGTCCGCCCCCCACACGTCGATCACCCGGTCAAATCCCCGCTGGATAAACTTGTTCCGGTGATAGGCGATATCCACTGCGTAGTAGGTGTAAAACCCATTGGAGCGGCGCAGGACCTCGTCCTTCTCCGCGCCGAAATCGGTGTTGCGCAGCCATAAGGCTCCGTCCTTCTCATAGGTATGGCCGCCCCGCTCCAGCAGCTCCACCGTCTCTTTCACGTAACCGGACTCGTGCAGCTCGCTCTCCAAAAACCACCGGTCGAAATGGATGCGGTACCGCTCCAGATGCTCCCGCATCAGGGCGATGTTCCGGGGCAGTCCAAAGGCCACAAACGCCTGCCGCCGCTCCGGGCCGGGCACGTCCAGGTACCGGTCCCCGCTCTCCTGCACAATGGCCCGGGCCATGTCCCATATATCCTCCCCGTGGTATCCGTCCTCGGGGAACTCCACGGCGTCCTCCCCCCGGAGGAGCTGGATGTACCGGGCCTCGATGCTGCGGCCGAATTTATCCACCTGGTTCCCCGCGTCGTTCACATAGAACTCCCGGGTTACGTCGCAGCCGGCCATGTCCAGCACGGTGGCCAGGGTGTCCCCCAGCACGCCGCCCCGGGCGTTGCCGATGGTCATGGGCCCGGTGGGGTTGGCGGAGACGAACTCCACCATCACCTTCTCTCCGGTACGCCGGTCGCTGCGGCCGTAATCCTCCCCGGCCCGTTCCACGGCTTCCAGCACCGCCGCGTACCAGCTCGCGGCCAGGCGGAAGTTGAGAAAGCCCGGCCCGGCGATCTCCACGGAGGCGAAGTAGCTGCCCTGCAGCTCCAGGTGCCTTGCCAGCGTCTCGGCGATCTTCCGGGGGGGCATGTGCAGGGACCGGGCCCCCGCCATGGCGTGATTGGCCGCGTAGTCCCCGTTGCGCACGTCCTTGGGGATCTCCACCGTGCCGGACAGGGCGGCGCCGGCGGGGAGTTCTCCCTCCTCCGCCGCCCGGCGGCAGGCATCCTGGAGCAGGTCGTCGATCTGGTTTTTTGCCTCTTGAATCAAATTGGCCATCGTATATCTCCTGTATGACTTATTTCCGGTTCCTGTACACGGATAAAAAAGCGGTTGCGGCCCACCACGGTCTGGTCCATGTCGATGACATAGTCGATCTCCATATCCCCGCCATGCAGGCCCAGGCGGTGGCGGATACGGTGGGTATCCACCCCCATGGTCACGGCGCCGAAGGGAGTCTCGTAAAGGAAATAGTGTTTTTTCCCCTCCTCAAACTCCATGCGGGTATTTACCTTTCCCTCCCGGGACATGACAACGCTGCCGGGCCGGACGGTAAGGGAGGTTTTGGTTCCCTCCATACCGGTCAGCTCGCTCTCCTGCCAGGTGAGCCGGATCTCCCGGTCAGACAGGCCGTACTGCCCGGCGGTGACCAGCTCCATGGCGTCCGGGCCGGAAGCGCCGTGCTGCACGCCGGTGACGGAAATGATAACGTCTTTCATGCGCATAAGCGGCTAATCCCCCTCAAAGCGGTTTATAGATTATATGACAATTCCTCTTTGTTTACAAGGAAAAATTTGTGTGGAAAAACTCCGGCGCCGTTGCTATAATAATAGAGTATGAGCGAAAGGGGTGGTGGACTTGCAGATTGAGCTTACCGAAAAAGAATTCCGCCGGCTTCTGGATATGGTATACATCGGGAACTGGGTGCTGAATTCCTGCCGGGAGGACGACCGCTTCGAGGACTACGACAATCTGGAGGAGAAGCTGTTTGCCCTGTGCCCGGAACACGGCATGCGCGCGCTGGTGCAGAAGTGGCGGGGCCATTCCTACCCTTCCCGGGCCTATGAGGAGGGGGGCATCCACGAGGCCATTGCCGACTATGAGGACGCCGTTTTTTACGATATTCTGGCCGAGGAACTGGCCCGGCGTGACATGGACGCCGAGCAGGTCAGCCAGGAGGATACGGAGGAACTCAACACCCGAATGGAAGAATATTACGCCGAGTTTGAGAAAAACGGCATAGACAATGTAAAGGTGGAGACATAAACGGGATGAAAACAGATCTTCTGATCGTGGGGGCGGGTCCGGCGGGGATTTTCACCGCCCTGGAGCTGCTGCGCCTGGGATACAAGGGGCACATCACGCTGGTGGAAAAGGGCCGGGCGGTGGAGAACCGCCACTGCCCCAAGGCGGAGACGGGCCGGTGCATGGATTGCAAGCCCTACTGCCACATTACCACTGGTTTTTCGGGGGCGGGCGCCTTTTCCGACGGGAAGCTCTCCCTCTCCTGCGAGGTGGGAGGGGATCTGCCCACGCTCATCGGCACGGGGCTGGCCCAGGAGACCATCGAATACACAGACGGCATCTACCTGCAGTTCGGGGCGGACTCCCACGTGGAAGGGGTGAGCAGCCCGGACAAGGTCAAGGACATCCGCCGTCGGGCCATCCAGGCGGGGCTGAAACTGGTGGACTGCCCCATCCGCCACATGGGCACGGAGAAGGCGCAGGGCATCTATTACTCCATCGAGCAGGAGCTGGCCCGGCAGGGGGTGGAGATGCTCTTCGGCCACGAGTGCCGGGACCTGCTGCTCCGGGACGACGAGTGCCTGGGCGCCGTGGTAAGCGACGGCCGGCAGGACCTGGAGATCCTGGCGGGGCGCACCGTGGTGGCCACCGGCCGCCGGGGAGCCGACTGGCTGGAGACCCTGTGCGCCGAGCATGGCATCGCCCACCAGCCCGGCACCGTGGACATCGGCGTGCGGGTGGAGGTGCGCAATGAGATCATGGAGACCGTCAACGAGGTCCTTTATGAATCCAAGCTTATCGGTTATCCCGCCCCTTTCAAAAACAAGGTGCGCACCTTCTGCCAGAACCCGGGCGGCTTCGTATCCCAGGAGAACTACGACAACGGCCTGGCTGTGGTAAACGGCCATTCCTACAAGGAAAAAAAGAGCGAGAACACAAACCTGGCCATTCTCTGTTCCCACAACTTCAGCGTTCCCTTTAACCAGCCCATTGCCTACGCCCAGAAGGTGGGAGAGCTGACCAACATGCTGGCCAACGGCCAGATCCTGGTCCAGCGCTTTGGCGACATTCTGGACGGCAAGCGTACCTGGGAAAAGGAGCTGGCCCAGTCCAACGTCCGGCCCACGCTCCCGGACGCGGTAGCCGGCGACATCACCTCCGCCATGCCCTACCGGGCCATGACCAACATCATCGGCTTTATCAAGGCTGTGGACCAGGTGGTGCCGGGGTTTGCCTCCTACGAGACGCTCCTGTACTCTCCGGAACTGAAGTTCTACTCCAACCGCATCAAAATGGATGAGGATTTCAATACCAACATACGCCGGCTCCACTGCCTGGGAGACTCCTCCGGTTGGACCCGGGGGCTGATGATGGCCTCGGTTATGGGCGTGCTCATGGGCCGGAAGATCATGAGCCAGACCGTCTGACCCGCCGGGCGGGTACCGGAGACGGATTCCCACCGGGGGCGGGCTTTTGCCCGCCTCCGGTTATCCTTGCCCGGGCGCCGGCAGAAGGGACGCCGGGGATTTACCCGGTCCGGCCGGATCCGGCATAAAACGCCCCCCAAACCGGCATACTGCCACGGGAGGTGTTTTTTATGAAAATGACCAACGGGGAATACAACGACTATATCCGCCGGCGGCAGCCCCGGTCCCCCCTCTGGCGGGACGTTCTGCGGGCCTACGTAACCGGAGGCGCCATCTGCGCCGCCGGCCAGGGGATCCTGGCCCTGTACTCCCTTCTGGGCCTGTCCCGGACAGACGCGGCCACAGCCTGCTCCATTACGCTGGTTTTCCTGGGCGCATCCCTCACCGGTCTGGGGATTTACGACGATGCCGCCCGGTTTGCCGGGGCGGGGACCTTGGTGCCCATCACCGGCTTTGCCAACGCCGTGGCCGCGCCCGCCCTGGAATTCAAACGGGAAACCCTGCTCAGCGGAACGTGTACCCGCATGTTCACCATCGCCGGGCCCGTCATCGTCTGCGGGATCTCGGCCAGCATCGTCTACGGCCTGTTGCTGCTGATCTGGCAGGCGGTCTGACCGGCCCCTGCCGGGGCTTCCGCGGCGTGCGCCTCCGACGCACGCCTTCTTTCTTGTACCGTCCCCCCGTCCCGCCCGTCCCCGGCTCTTTCCGCCGGGACGGGCGGCTTGCAATCCCGGCCCGTCTGGGGTATGATGGAGCGAAGCGGGGGAGGGCTGCCGCCAATGGGAAAGCTCAAGCTATACGAAAAAGCAAACGAATACCTGGAATGTGAGAAGTGGTGGACCTTCACCATTCTCATGTTTGTCAGCGGCTACTACGGCGCGTTTACCTACACCCTCCGGGGCGGCGTGTTCTGCAACGCCCAGACCGCCAACTTTGTGCTCTTTGCCATGGAACTGGGGAACGGCCGGTGGATGCAGGCCCTGTATTTCTTCATCCCCATGACCGCCTACTTTCTGGGGGCGGTCTTATCGGAGTGGGCGGAGACTTCCATCCAGCGGATTCACCTGATCCGCTGGGATACCCTTTTGATTTTCCTGGAGATGGTTACGGTGGTCTTTCTGGGCCTGCTGCCGGAGACGGCCCCCTATCAGATCTCCCAGGTGCTGATCAATTTTATCTGCTCCATGCAGTACAACACTTTCCGGGAGGCCCAGGGCATCCCCATGGCCACCACCTTCTGCACCAACCACCTGCGCCAGACGGGGGTCTCTTTCTGCAACGCCCTTCGCCACCGGGACGCCGGCCATACGGGACGGATGCTGTGCCATCTGGCCATGCTGGCGGTGTTTGTCCTGGGAGGCGTGGTCTCCGCAATCCTCTGCCGGTATTTTCTGGGAAAGGCCATCTGGGGGGCGCTGCTGCCCCTGGGCGTTGTATTGGCCGACCTGCTCCACGCGGATCTGAAAACGGAGCGGGATCAGCTGGACCGCACGCCTCGGGGTCATTGACGGCCGGCCGGAGACGGGCCGCCGCGGATTTTTTTGCGGCTATTGACACTTCTTTACTTTCCGGTGAGGGAAATTTATGGTATAATACAAGGCGGAAGATCCATCCAGGGGCACAGCCCGTCCGCCGGGACGGGATACCGGCGGCGGGCCTCCCTGCCCTGTCCGCCAGGAAAAAGGAGGGAATGGCATGAATCGCATCATCACCATCGGACGGGAGTTTGGCAGCGGCGGCCGGGAATTCGGCAGGCGCTTGGCGGAGGAACTCCATATCGAATATTACGACCGGGAGATCATCACCGAGGTGGCCAAACGCACCAAGCTCACAGAGGAGTATATCCACATGGTCACCGAGCAGCGCCCCCACGCCCTGTTTCCCATCACCGTAGGCCGGAGCATCAACCTGATGGCCGACCAGTCCTTTTACATGGTCCAATCCGTCTACGCCGAACAGAGCCGCATCCTGCGGGAGCTGGCGGAGAAGTCCGACTGCGTGGTGGTGGGCCGCTGCGCCGATTACATACTCCGTGACTGGGAGCCGTTCCGGGTGTTTGTCTACGCCGAGATGGAAAGCCGTATCCGCCGCTGCCAGGAACGCAGCACCGCCGAGGAGAAGCTCTCCGACAAGGATATGCGCCGCTCCATCCAGGACGTTGACCGGAGCCGGGCAAAGTACTACTCCTTCTACACCGGGCAAAAGTGGGGGGACAAGGAGTATTACGACCTGTGCATAAACACCACAAACCGGGATATCAAGGAGCTGGCCGCGTGGTTTGCGCGTCTGATGCGTTAAACGGCGCTGCTGGGCGAAAAGGGGGAGGGCCATAGCCCTCCCCCTTTTCGCCGGCGTCCATCGGTTCCATTACTCGATGTCCAACTCCAGAGGTTTATCCAGTTGAGCCGGCACATACCGGCCGTTTTTCTTCCGCTGGCGGACGCACTCAGTGAGCAGATACTCGATCTGTCCGTTCACCGAGCGGAAATCCTCCTCCGCCCAAGCGGCAATAGCGTCGTACAGCTTAGGCGACAGGCGCAGGGGCACCTGCTTTTTCCCGGCGTCTCCCATGGCCGGTCAGTATAGGCTGCCGGAGTTGACCACGGGCTGGGCGTCGTGGTTGCCGCAGAGCACCACCAGAAGGTTGGATACCATGGCGGCCTTCCTCTCCTCGTCCAGCTCCACCATGCCCCCCTCCTTCAGCCGCTCCAGGGCCATTTCCACCATACCCACGGCGCCGTCCACGATCATCTTCCGGGCGTCGATGATGGCAGAGGCCTGCTGCCTCTGGAGCATCACGGCGGCGATCTCCGGGGCGTAAGCCAGATAGGTAATCCGTGCCTCCAGGATCTCCAGCCCGGCATCCCGCACCCGGGTCTGGATCTCATCCCGGATCCGGGCCGCCACCACCTCGCTGGACCCCCGCAGGCTCCCCTCGTCGGCCACCCCGTCCCCGGTGGTGTCCACGTTGGGCGCCACGTCGTAGGGATAGATCCGCACGATGTTCCGCAGGGCGCTGTCGCACTGCAGGGAGAGGTATTCCTTATAGTTGTCCACATTGAAGGCCGCCCGGGCCGTGTCCACCACCCGCCACATGACCGCAATGCCGATCTCCACCGGGTTGCCCAGACAGTCGTTGATCTTCTGGCGGTTGTTGTTCAGGGTCATAATCTTCAGAGAGATTTTTTTGCTGGGCGCCTCCTGGGCCTGGGTATTGGCCGCAGGGCGCTCATGGCCGCTGTTGACGTCCCCGCTCTGGCTCAGCCGCGTCCGGGCCGCCGGGTTCACCCCCACGCAGAAGGGATTGACATAGTAAAACCCCTCCCCCCGGAGCGTGCCGATATACCGGCCAAAAAGTGTGAGCACCAGCGCCTCCTGGGGCTTGAGCACCCGAAGCCCCGCCAGGGCGATCCACCCCAGACACAGCACCACCGCGCACAGCACCGTCACCAGCGTCAGCTCCCGGGCAATGGACAGCACCAGGCACGCCGCCGCCCCTATGTACACCAGCAGGATAAGCAGCAGCGCCGCCATGCCGTTTTTCCTTGTGGTCAGAATTTTTTCTTCCATGGGAAGAGCCCTCCTCTATATGATATCAAAATAATATCATTATGATTTTCCCTTGTCAAGGAAAACTTCTCCTTTCGGGGGAAACTTCCGTTTGCTTTTCCAGGGCGCGGGTGATATCATCGAGGTATTACAGAAAAAGGAGGCGCGCTCATGCGTACCATTATTGCCACGGACAAAGCCCCGGCTGCCATTGGGCCCTACGCCCAGGGGAACCGGCTGGGAAACCTGATCATTACCTCCGGGCAGCTGCCCATCGACATGGAGACCGGAGCCATGCCCCAGGGGATTGAGGCTCAGACGGAGTGCTCTCTGAAAAACGTGCGGGCCATTCTGGAGGCAGGCGGCAGCTCCATGGACAAGGTGATAAAGACCACTGTGTTTTTAAAAGACATGGGGGATTTTGGGGCCATGAACGGCGTATACGCCCGCTTTTTCTCGGAAGGGGCGTATCCCTCCCGGAGCGCGGTGGAGGTCGCCCGGCTCCCCAAGGACGCCCTGGTGGAAATTGAAGCCATTGCCTGGGTAGAGTAAGCGGGGGAGAACAGGAACCAGGGGAGCGGCCGAAAGGCCGCTCCCCTGGTTTGCGGGGGAAGTTTCCCTTGACAAGGACGGCAAAGGCATATAAGATAGGAGCAATCGAATAGGCAAAAGCGATGACGAAGAGAGACGAACGCGGAGACCTGCAGAGAGCCGGCGGGCGGTGCGAGCCGGAGGGGGAGGCGTTCAGGTCTTATGGCTTCCGAGCTGAGGGTTCGAGGCGCCTGGGCGCGGTAGGGCTTCTCCGTACAGGGCCGCGTAAGAGCCCGGGGGTTGTCGGACCCCGTGAGTGGCGCCTTTGGGCGCAATTTGAGTGGTACCGCGGGTATATTTCCCGTCTCAAAGGATGGCTTTGAGGCGGGTTTTTGTATGGGAAAGGAGAACACCATGAGCGAATATCATATTGAGACCACGTGTGTGCAGGGGGGCTACACGCCCGGGAACGGGGAGCCCCGCCAGATCCCCATTGTGCAGAGCACCACCTTCAAATATGCCACCAGCGGCGACATGGGCAAGCTCTTCGACCTGGAGGCGGAGGGATATTTCTATTCCCGGCTGCAGAACCCCACCTGTGACCGGGTGGCGGCGAAGATCTGTCAGATGGAGGGCGGCACCGCCGCCATGCTCCTGTCCTCGGGCCAGGCGGCCAGCTTTTTCGCCACCTTCAACATCTGCGAGACCGGCGGGCACATGATCTCCTCCTCCTCCATTTACGGCGGCACCTACAACCTCTTCGCCGTCACCATGAAGAAGATGGGCATTGACGTGACCTTTGTCTCCCCCGACTGCAGCCGGGCGGAGCTGGACGCCGCCTTCCGGCCCAACACTAAGCTGGTGTTTGGGGAGACCATTGCCAATCCGGCGCTCACCGTGCTGGACATTGAGAAGTTTGCCGGGGCTGCCCACGACCACGGGGTGCCTCTGATCATCGACAACACCCTTGCCACGCCGGTGAACTGCCGGCCCATCCAGTGGGGGGCGGACATCGTCACCCACTCCACCACCAAGTACATGGACGGCCACGGCTCGGCGGTGGGCGGGTGCATCGTGGACTCCGGCCGTTTTGACTGGCTGGCCCACGCCGACAAGTTCCCCGGCCTGTGCACCCCCGACGAGAGCTACCACGGCATTACCTACGCCCAGCGGTTCGGCCAGGGCGGGGCGTTCATCACCAAAGCTACGGCCCAGCTCATGCGGGACTTTGGCTCCACCCCCTCTCCCCAGAGCGCCTACCTGTTGAATCTGGGCCTGGAGAGCCTGCACGTGCGGATGAAGCGGCACTGTGAAAATGCCCAGGCGGTGGCGGAGTTTCTGGAGAGCTGCGAGAAGGTCACCTGG
This sequence comes from uncultured Oscillospiraceae bacterium, assembly GCA_944385885.1. Taxonomy (GTDB): domain Bacteria; phylum Bacillota; class Clostridia; order Oscillospirales; family Oscillospiraceae; genus Apopatocola. Next base: position 22,903 of record CALWYY010000144.1, read on the forward strand.
GTGGAGTACCCGGGGCTTCCCTCCAGCCGCTACTACGCCTTAGCGCAGAAGTATCTGCCCAACGGCAGCTGCGGCGTGGTAAGTTTCGGGATCCGGGGTGGCCGGAAGGCGGCGGAGGAGTTCATGCGCCATCTGCGCATCGCCGCCATTGAAACCCACGTGGCCGACGCCCGGTCCTGCTGCCTGCACCCGGCCAGCTCCACCCACCGCCAGATGACCGACCAGGAACTGGAAGCCGCCGGCGTGCCGGGGGACCTGGTGCGGTTCTCCTGCGGCCTGGAGAACGCCCAGGACCTGATCGGCGACATCGCCCAGGCGCTGGACAAGATCTGACACGAAAGGGGCGGTTGTATGCCCATCAAGATACCCGACCGGCTCCCGGCCGTCCAGGTGCTGGAGCAGGAAAATATATTTGTCATGACGGAAAACCGGGCCATCACCCAGGATATCCGTCCTCTGCATATCCTCCTTTTGAACCTGATGCCCAAGAAAATCGAGACGGAGACCCAGCTGTCCCGTCTGCTGGGGAACACGCCGCTGCAGATTGAGCTGGAGCTGATCCGCACCCGCACCCACCAGTCCGCCAACACGCCGGAAGAGCATATGCTGGCTTTTTACAAGACCTTCGAGGATGTATGCCACCGGCGCTTTGACGGGATGATCATCACCGGCGCGCCGGTGGAGCATCTGCCCTTTGAGCAGGTGGACTACTGGGAGGAATTGTGCCGGATCATGGAGTGGAGCCGCTCCCATGTGCACAGCACGCTGCACATCTGCTGGGGGGCGCAGGCGGGCTTATACTACCATTACGGCGTGGACAAGCAGCCCCTTCCCGAGAAGATGTTCGGCGTATTCCCCCACCAGGTGGACTACAAGCGCTCCATCCTCTTCCGGGGCTTTGACGACGTATTCATGGTCCCCCACTCCCGGCACACCACCGTGCGCCGGGAGGACATTGAGCGGCTGCCGGCTCTGCGTATCCTGGCCTCCTCCCCGGAGGCGTGGGTCTATGCCGTCATGTCCCGGCAGGGACGGCAGATCTTTATCATGGGCCACTCGGAGTATGACGCCCTGACCCTCCACAACGAGTACGTCCGGGATATTGCCGCGGGGAAGCCGATTTCCCTGCCGAAAAACTATTACCCGGAGGACAATGAGGCCAAGCCCCCCCGGGTCACCTGGCGCTCCAGCGCCAACCTCCTGTTTTCCAACTGGCTGAACTACTTTGTCTACCAGACCACCCCCTACGACCTCAGCCAGATCGACCTTCTCCGGAAGAAATCCCCGTGATTTCTTCCGGAAATCCCGCCGGCCTGCCGGCGGGGCACGAAAGCCTCCCGGCCGGGGATCCCCGGCCGGGAGGCTTTCGTGCCCCGCCGGCAGGCCGGCGGGATTTCCGGAAGAAATCACGGGGATTTCTTCCGGAGAAGGTCGATCTGGCTGAGGTCGTAGGGGGTGGTCTGGTAGACAAAGTAGTTCAGCCAGTTGGAAAACAGGAGGTTGGCGCTGGAGCGCCAGGTGACCCGGGGGGGCTTGGCCTCATTGTCCTCCGGGTAATAGTTTTTCGGCAGGGAAATCGGCTTCCCCGCGGCAATATCCCGGACGTACTCGTTGTGGAGGGTCAGGGCGTCATACTCCGAGTGGCCCATGATAAAGATCTGCCGTCCCTGCCGGGACATGACGGCATAGACCCACGCCTCCGGGGAGGAGGCCAGGATACGCAGAGCCGGCAGCCGCTCAATGTCCTCCCGGCGCACGGTGGTGTGCCGGGAGTGGGGGACCATGAATACGTCGTCAAAGCCCCGGAAGAGGATGGAGCGCTTGTAGTCCACCTGGTGGGGGAATACGCCGAACATCTTCTCGGGAAGGGGCTGCTTGTCCACGCCGTAATGGTAGTATAAGCCCGCCTGCGCCCCCCAGCAGATGTGCAGCGTGCTGTGCACATGGGAGCGGCTCCACTCCATGATCCGGCACAATTCCTCCCAGTAGTCCACCTGCTCAAAGGGCAGATGCTCCACCGGCGCGCCGGTGATGATCATCCCGTCAAAGCGCCGGTGGCATACATCCTCGAAGGTCTTGTAAAAAGCCAGCATATGCTCTTCCGGCGTGTTGGCGGACTGGTGGGTGCGGGTGCGGATCAGCTCCAGCTCAATCTGCAGCGGCGTGTTCCCCAGCAGACGGGACAGCTGGGTCTCCGTCTCGATTTTCTTGGGCATCAGGTTCAAAAGGAGGATATGCAGAGGACGGATATCCTGGGTGATGGCCCGGTTTTCCGTCATGACAAATATATTTTCCTGCTCCAGCACCTGGACGGCCGGGAGCCGGTCGGGTATCTTGATGGGCATACAACCGCCCCTTTCGTGTCAGATCTTGTCCAGCGCCTGGGCGATGTCGCCGATCAGGTCCTGGGCGTTCTCCAGGCCGCAGGAGAACCGCACCAGGTCCCCCGGCACGCCGGCGGCTTCCAGTTCCTGGTCGGTCATCTGGCGGTGGGTGGAGCTGGCCGGGTGCAGGCAGCAGGACCGGGCGTCGGCCACGTGGGTTTCAATGGCGGCGATGCGCAGATGGCGCATGAACTCCTCCGCCGCCTTCCGGCCACCCCGGATCCCGAAACTTACCACGCCGCAGCTGCCGTTGGGCAGATACTTCTGCGCTAAGGCGTAGTAGCGGCTGGAGGGAAGCCCCGGGTACTCCACCCAGGTGACCTTCTCGCAGCTCTCCAGAAACTCCGCCACCGCCTGGGCATTTTCACAGTGCCGCTTCATCCGCACGTGCAGGCTCTCCAGGCCCAGATTCAACAGGTAGGCGCTCTGGGGAGAGGGGGTGGAGCCAAAGTCCCGCATGAGCTGGGCCGTAGCTTTGGTGATGAACGCCCCGCCCTGGCCGAACCGCTGGGCGTAGGTAATGCCGTGGTAGCTCTCGTCGGGGGTGCACAGGCCGGGGAACTTGTCGGCGTGGGCCAGCCAGTCAAAACGGCCGGAGTCCACGATGCACCCGCCCACCGCCGAGCCGTGGCCGTCCATGTACTTGGTGGTGGAGTGGGTGACGATGTCCGCCCCCCACTGGATGGGCCGGCAGTTCACCGGCGTGGCAAGGGTGTTGTCGATGATCAGAGGCACCCCGTGGTCGTGGGCAGCCCCGGCAAACTTCTCAATGTCCAGCACGGTGAGCGCCGGATTGGCAATGGTCTCCCCAAACACCAGCTTAGTGTTGGGCCGGAAGGCGGCGTCCAGCTCCGCCCGGCTGCAGTCGGGGGAGACAAAGGTCACGTCAATGCCCATCTTCTTCATGGTGACGGCGAAGAGGTTGTAGGTGCCGCCGTAAATGGAGGAGGAGGAGATCATGTGCCCGCCGGTCTCGCAGATGTTGAAGGTGGCGAAAAAGCTGGCCGCCTGGCCCGAGGACAGGAGCATGGCGGCGGTGCCGCCCTCCATCTGACAGATCTTCGCCGCCACCCGGTCACAGGTGGGGTTCTGCAGCCGGGAATAGAAATATCCCTCCGCCTCCAGGTCGAAGAGCTTGCCCATGTCGCCGCTGGTGGCATATTTGAAGGTGGTGCTCTGCACAATGGGGATCTGGCGGGGCTCCCCGTTCCCGGGCGTGTAGCCCCCCTGCACACACGTGGTCTCAATATGATATTCGCTCATGGTGTTCTCCTTTCCCATACAAAAACCCGCCTCAAAGCCATCCTTTGAGACGGGAAATATACCCGCGGTACCACTCAAATTGCGCCCAAAGGCGCCACTCACGGGGTCCGACAACCCCCGGGCTCTTACGCGGCCCTGTACGGAGAAGCCCTACCGCGCCCAGGCGCCTCGAACCCTCAGCTCGGAAGCCATAAGACCTGAACGCCTCCCCCTCCGGCTCGCACCGCCCGCCGGCTCTCTGCAGGTCTCCGCGTTCGTCTCTCTTCGTCATCGCTTTTGCCTATTCGATTGCTCCTATCTTATATGCCTTTGCCGTCCTTGTCAAGGGAAACTTCCCCCGCAAACCAGGGGAGCGGCCTTTCGGCCGCTCCCCTGGTTCCTGTTCTCCCCCGCTTACTCTACCCAGGCAATGGCTTCAATTTCCACCAGGGCGTCCTTGGGGAGCCGGGCGACCTCCACCGCGCTCCGGGAGGGATACGCCCCTTCCGAGAAAAAGCGGGCGTATACGCCGTTCATGGCCCCAAAATCCCCCATGTCTTTTAAAAACACAGTGGTCTTTATCACCTTGTCCATGGAGCTGCCGCCTGCCTCCAGAATGGCCCGCACGTTTTTCAGAGAGCACTCCGTCTGAGCCTCAATCCCCTGGGGCATGGCTCCGGTCTCCATGTCGATGGGCAGCTGCCCGGAGGTAATGATCAGGTTTCCCAGCCGGTTCCCCTGGGCGTAGGGCCCAATGGCAGCCGGGGCTTTGTCCGTGGCAATAATGGTACGCATGAGCGCGCCTCCTTTTTCTGTAATACCTCGATGATATCACCCGCGCCCTGGAAAAGCAAACGGAAGTTTCCCCCGAAAGGAGAAGTTTTCCTTGACAAGGGAAAATCATAATGATATTATTTTGATATCATATAGAGGAGGGCTCTTCCCATGGAAGAAAAAATTCTGACCACAAGGAAAAACGGCATGGCGGCGCTGCTGCTTATCCTGCTGGTGTACATAGGGGCGGCGGCGTGCCTGGTGCTGTCCATTGCCCGGGAGCTGACGCTGGTGACGGTGCTGTGCGCGGTGGTGCTGTGTCTGGGGTGGATCGCCCTGGCGGGGCTTCGGGTGCTCAAGCCCCAGGAGGCGCTGGTGCTCACACTTTTTGGCCGGTATATCGGCACGCTCCGGGGGGAGGGGTTTTACTATGTCAATCCCTTCTGCGTGGGGGTGAACCCGGCGGCCCGGACGCGGCTGAGCCAGAGCGGGGACGTCAACAGCGGCCATGAGCGCCCTGCGGCCAATACCCAGGCCCAGGAGGCGCCCAGCAAAAAAATCTCTCTGAAGATTATGACCCTGAACAACAACCGCCAGAAGATCAACGACTGTCTGGGCAACCCGGTGGAGATCGGCATTGCGGTCATGTGGCGGGTGGTGGACACGGCCCGGGCGGCCTTCAATGTGGACAACTATAAGGAATACCTCTCCCTGCAGTGCGACAGCGCCCTGCGGAACATCGTGCGGATCTATCCCTACGACGTGGCGCCCAACGTGGACACCACCGGGGACGGGGTGGCCGACGAGGGGAGCCTGCGGGGGTCCAGCGAGGTGGTGGCGGCCCGGATCCGGGATGAGATCCAGACCCGGGTGCGGGATGCCGGGCTGGAGATCCTGGAGGCACGGATTACCTATCTGGCTTACGCCCCGGAGATCGCCGCCGTGATGCTCCAGAGGCAGCAGGCCTCTGCCATCATCGACGCCCGGAAGATGATCGTGGACGGCGCCGTGGGTATGGTGGAAATGGCCCTGGAGCGGCTGAAGGAGGGGGGCATGGTGGAGCTGGACGAGGAGAGGAAGGCCGCCATGGTATCCAACCTTCTGGTGGTGCTCTGCGGCAACCACGACGCCCAGCCCGTGGTCAACTCCGGCAGCCTATACTGACCGGCCATGGGAGACGCCGGGAAAAAGCAGGTGCCCCTGCGCCTGTCGCCTAAGCTGTACGACGCTATTGCCGCTTGGGCGGAGGAGGATTTCCGCTCGGTGAACGGACAGATCGAGTATCTGCTCACTGAGTGCGTCCGCCAGCGGAAGAAAAACGGCCGGTATGTGCCGGCTCAACTGGATAAACCTCTGGAGTTGGACATCGAGTAATGGAACCGATGGACGCCGGCGAAAAGGGGGAGGGCTATGGCCCTCCCCCTTTTCGCCCAGCAGCGCCGTTTAACGCATCAGACGCGCAAACCACGCGGCCAGCTCCTTGATATCCCGGTTTGTGGTGTTTATGCACAGGTCGTAATACTCCTTGTCCCCCCACTTTTGCCCGGTGTAGAAGGAGTAGTACTTTGCCCGGCTCCGGTCAACGTCCTGGATGGAGCGGCGCATATCCTTGTCGGAGAGCTTCTCCTCGGCGGTGCTGCGTTCCTGGCAGCGGCGGATACGGCTTTCCATCTCGGCGTAGACAAACACCCGGAACGGCTCCCAGTCACGGAGTATGTAATCGGCGCAGCGGCCCACCACCACGCAGTCGGACTTCTCCGCCAGCTCCCGCAGGATGCGGCTCTGTTCGGCGTAGACGGATTGGACCATGTAAAAGGACTGGTCGGCCATCAGGTTGATGCTCCGGCCTACGGTGATGGGAAACAGGGCGTGGGGGCGCTGCTCGGTGACCATGTGGATATACTCCTCTGTGAGCTTGGTGCGTTTGGCCACCTCGGTGATGATCTCCCGGTCGTAATATTCGATATGGAGTTCCTCCGCCAAGCGCCTGCCGAATTCCCGGCCGCCGCTGCCAAACTCCCGTCCGATGGTGATGATGCGATTCATGCCATTCCCTCCTTTTTCCTGGCGGACAGGGCAGGGAGGCCCGCCGCCGGTATCCCGTCCCGGCGGACGGGCTGTGCCCCTGGATGGATCTTCCGCCTTGTATTATACCATAAATTTCCCTCACCGGAAAGTAAAGAAGTGTCAATAGCCGCAAAAAAATCCGCGGCGGCCCGTCTCCGGCCGGCCGTCAATGACCCCGAGGCGTGCGGTCCAGCTGATCCCGCTCCGTTTTCAGATCCGCGTGGAGCAGGTCGGCCAATACAACGCCCAGGGGCAGCAGCGCCCCCCAGATGGCCTTTCCCAGAAAATACCGGCAGAGGATTGCGGAGACCACGCCTCCCAGGACAAACACCGCCAGCATGGCCAGATGGCACAGCATCCGTCCCGTATGGCCGGCGTCCCGGTGGCGAAGGGCGTTGCAGAAAGAGACCCCCGTCTGGCGCAGGTGGTTGGTGCAGAAGGTGGTGGCCATGGGGATGCCCTGGGCCTCCCGGAAAGTGTTGTACTGCATGGAGCAGATAAAATTGATCAGCACCTGGGAGATCTGATAGGGGGCCGTCTCCGGCAGCAGGCCCAGAAAGACCACCGTAACCATCTCCAGGAAAATCAAAAGGGTATCCCAGCGGATCAGGTGAATCCGCTGGATGGAAGTCTCCGCCCACTCCGATAAGACCGCCCCCAGAAAGTAGGCGGTCATGGGGATGAAGAAATACAGGGCCTGCATCCACCGGCCGTTCCCCAGTTCCATGGCAAAGAGCACAAAGTTGGCGGTCTGGGCGTTGCAGAACACGCCGCCCCGGAGGGTGTAGGTAAACGCGCCGTAGTAGCCGCTGACAAACATGAGAATGGTGAAGGTCCACCACTTCTCACATTCCAGGTATTCGTTTGCTTTTTCGTATAGCTTGAGCTTTCCCATTGGCGGCAGCCCTCCCCCGCTTCGCTCCATCATACCCCAGACGGGCCGGGATTGCAAGCCGCCCGTCCCGGCGGAAAGAGCCGGGGACGGGCGGGACGGGGGGACGGTACAAGAAAGAAGGCGTGCGTCGGAGGCGCACGCCGCGGAAGCCCCGGCAGGGGCCGGTCAGACCGCCTGCCAGATCAGCAGCAACAGGCCGTAGACGATGCTGGCCGAGATCCCGCAGACGATGACGGGCCCGGCGATGGTGAACATGCGGGTACACGTTCCGCTGAGCAGGGTTTCCCGTTTGAATTCCAGGGCGGGCGCGGCCACGGCGTTGGCAAAGCCGGTGATGGGCACCAAGGTCCCCGCCCCGGCAAACCGGGCGGCATCGTCGTAAATCCCCAGACCGGTGAGGGATGCGCCCAGGAAAACCAGCGTAATGGAGCAGGCTGTGGCCGCGTCTGTCCGGGACAGGCCCAGAAGGGAGTACAGGGCCAGGATCCCCTGGCCGGCGGCGCAGATGGCGCCTCCGGTTACGTAGGCCCGCAGAACGTCCCGCCAGAGGGGGGACCGGGGCTGCCGCCGGCGGATATAGTCGTTGTATTCCCCGTTGGTCATTTTCATAAAAAACACCTCCCGTGGCAGTATGCCGGTTTGGGGGGCGTTTTATGCCGGATCCGGCCGGACCGGGTAAATCCCCGGCGTCCCTTCTGCCGGCGCCCGGGCAAGGATAACCGGAGGCGGGCAAAAGCCCGCCCCCGGTGGGAATCCGTCTCCGGTACCCGCCCGGCGGGTCAGACGGTCTGGCTCATGATCTTCCGGCCCATGAGCACGCCCATAACCGAGGCCATCATCAGCCCCCGGGTCCAACCGGAGGAGTCTCCCAGGCAGTGGAGCCGGCGTATGTTGGTATTGAAATCCTCATCCATTTTGATGCGGTTGGAGTAGAACTTCAGTTCCGGAGAGTACAGGAGCGTCTCGTAGGAGGCAAACCCCGGCACCACCTGGTCCACAGCCTTGATAAAGCCGATGATGTTGGTCATGGCCCGGTAGGGCATGGCGGAGGTGATGTCGCCGGCTACCGCGTCCGGGAGCGTGGGCCGGACGTTGGACTGGGCCAGCTCCTTTTCCCAGGTACGCTTGCCGTCCAGAATGTCGCCAAAGCGCTGGACCAGGATCTGGCCGTTGGCCAGCATGTTGGTCAGCTCTCCCACCTTCTGGGCGTAGGCAATGGGCTGGTTAAAGGGAACGCTGAAGTTGTGGGAACAGAGAATGGCCAGGTTTGTGTTCTCGCTCTTTTTTTCCTTGTAGGAATGGCCGTTTACCACAGCCAGGCCGTTGTCGTAGTTCTCCTGGGATACGAAGCCGCCCGGGTTCTGGCAGAAGGTGCGCACCTTGTTTTTGAAAGGGGCGGGATAACCGATAAGCTTGGATTCATAAAGGACCTCGTTGACGGTCTCCATGATCTCATTGCGCACCTCCACCCGCACGCCGATGTCCACGGTGCCGGGCTGGTGGGCGATGCCATGCTCGGCGCACAGGGTCTCCAGCCAGTCGGCTCCCCGGCGGCCGGTGGCCACCACGGTGCGCCCCGCCAGGATCTCCAGGTCCTGCCGGCCGTCGCTTACCACGGCGCCCAGGCACTCGTCGTCCCGGAGCAGCAGGTCCCGGCACTCGTGGCCGAAGAGCATCTCCACCCCCTGCCGGGCCAGCTCCTGCTCGATGGAGTAATAGATGCCCTGCGCCTTCTCCGTGCCCATGTGGCGGATGGGGCAGTCCACCAGTTTCAGCCCCGCCTGGATGGCCCGACGGCGGATGTCCTTGACCTTGTCCGGGCTGCTCACCCCTTCCACGTGGGAGTCCGCCCCGAACTGCAGGTAGATGCCGTCTGTGTATTCGATGGTCTCCTGGGCCAGCCCCGTGCCGATGAGCGTGGGCAGATCCCCTCCCACCTCGCAGGAGAGGGAGAGCTTCCCGTCGGAAAAGGCGCCCGCCCCCGAAAAACCAGTGGTAATGTGGCAGTAGGGCTTGCAATCCATGCACCGGCCCGTCTCCGCCTTGGGGCAGTGGCGGTTCTCCACCGCCCGGCCCTTTTCCACCAGCGTGATGTGCCCCTTGTATCCCAGGCGCAGCAGCTCCAGGGCGGTGAAAATCCCCGCCGGACCCGCCCCCACGATCAGAAGATCTGTTTTCATCCCGTTTATGTCTCCACCTTTACATTGTCTATGCCGTTTTTCTCAAACTCGGCGTAATATTCTTCCATTCGGGTGTTGAGTTCCTCCGTATCCTCCTGGCTGACCTGCTCGGCGTCCATGTCACGCCGGGCCAGTTCCTCGGCCAGAATATCGTAAAAAACGGCGTCCTCATAGTCGGCAATGGCCTCGTGGATGCCCCCCTCCTCATAGGCCCGGGAAGGGTAGGAATGGCCCCGCCACTTCTGCACCAGCGCGCGCATGCCGTGTTCCGGGCACAGGGCAAACAGCTTCTCCTCCAGATTGTCGTAGTCCTCGAAGCGGTCGTCCTCCCGGCAGGAATTCAGCACCCAGTTCCCGATGTATACCATATCCAGAAGCCGGCGGAATTCTTTTTCGGTAAGCTCAATCTGCAAGTCCACCACCCCTTTCGCTCATACTCTATTATTATAGCAACGGCGCCGGAGTTTTTCCACACAAATTTTTCCTTGTAAACAAAGAGGAATTGTCATATAATCTATAAACCGCTTTGAGGGGGATTAGCCGCTTATGCGCATGAAAGACGTTATCATTTCCGTCACCGGCGTGCAGCACGGCGCTTCCGGCCCGGACGCCATGGAGCTGGTCACCGCCGGGCAGTACGGCCTGTCTGACCGGGAGATCCGGCTCACCTGGCAGGAGAGCGAGCTGACCGGTATGGAGGGAACCAAAACCTCCCTTACCGTCCGGCCCGGCAGCGTTGTCATGTCCCGGGAGGGAAAGGTAAATACCCGCATGGAGTTTGAGGAGGGGAAAAAACACTATTTCCTTTACGAGACTCCCTTCGGCGCCGTGACCATGGGGGTGGATACCCACCGTATCCGCCACCGCCTGGGCCTGCATGGCGGGGATATGGAGATCGACTATGTCATCGACATGGACCAGACCGTGGTGGGCCGCAACCGCTTTTTTATCCGTGTACAGGAACCGGAAATAAGTCATACAGGAGATATACGATGGCCAATTTGATTCAAGAGGCAAAAAACCAGATCGACGACCTGCTCCAGGATGCCTGCCGCCGGGCGGCGGAGGAGGGAGAACTCCCCGCCGGCGCCGCCCTGTCCGGCACGGTGGAGATCCCCAAGGACGTGCGCAACGGGGACTACGCGGCCAATCACGCCATGGCGGGGGCCCGGTCCCTGCACATGCCCCCCCGGAAGATCGCCGAGACGCTGGCAAGGCACCTGGAGCTGCAGGGCAGCTACTTCGCCTCCGTGGAGATCGCCGGGCCGGGCTTTCTCAACTTCCGCCTGGCCGCGAGCTGGTACGCGGCGGTGCTGGAAGCCGTGGAACGGGCCGGGGAGGATTACGGCCGCAGCGACCGGCGTACCGGAGAGAAGGTGATGGTGGAGTTCGTCTCCGCCAACCCCACCGGGCCCATGACCATCGGCAACGCCCGGGGCGGCGTGCTGGGGGACACCCTGGCCACCGTGCTGGACATGGCCGGCTGCGACGTAACCCGGGAGTTCTATGTGAACGACGCGGGGAACCAGGTGGATAAATTCGGCCGCAGCATCGAGGCCCGGTACATCCAGCTCCTCCGGGGGGAGGACGCCGTGGAGTTCCCCGAGGACGGATACCACGGGGAGGATATATGGGACATGGCCCGGGCCATTGTGCAGGAGAGCGGGGACCGGTACCTGGACGTGCCCGGCCCGGAGCGGCGGCAGGCGTTTGTGGCCTTTGGACTGCCCCGGAACATCGCCCTGATGCGGGAGCATCTGGAGCGGTACCGCATCCATTTCGACCGGTGGTTTTTGGAGAGCGAGCTGCACGAGTCCGGTTACGTGAAAGAGACGGTGGAGCTGCTGGAGCGGGGCGGCCATACCTATGAGAAGGACGGAGCCTTATGGCTGCGCAACACCGATTTCGGCGCGGAGAAGGACGAGGTCCTGCGCCGCTCCAATGGGTTTTACACCTACTACGCAGTGGATATCGCCTATCACCGGAACAAGTTTATCCAGCGGGGATTTGACCGGGTGATCGACGTGTGGGGGGCGGACCACCACGGCCATGCCATCCGGTTTGGGAAATCCATGACCGCTCCGGAACTGGGGCTGGAGGGTAAGCGGCTGGATTTCCTCATCATGCAGATGGTGCGCCTGGTGCGGGACGGGGAGACGGTGAAGGTCTCCAAGCGCTCCGGCAAGGCCCTGACGCTGAACGACCTGCTGGACGAGATCGGGGTGGACGCCTGCCGGTTCTTCTTCAACGCCAAGCCGGATACCCACCTGGAGTTTGATCTGGACCTGGCCATCCGGCAGGACAGCGAGAACCCGGTATACTATGTGCAGTACGCCCATGCCCGGATCTGCTCCCTGCTGGCCTCCTGCGGAGAACCGGGCCGGGGCGTTCCCTGTGCGGAGTCGGCTCGGCTGGAGCTGCTGGACTCTGAGTTTGAGCGGGAGGTCATCAAGCAGCTGGCCATGTTCCCGGAGGAGATCCTGCTGGCGGCCCGGGACTACGATCCCAGCCGCATCAACCGGTACGCCATGGAGCTGGCGGCCCGGTTCCACCGGTTCTACAATGCCTGCCGCATCCGGGACGCGGAGACAGAGCTCCGGGACGCCCGGCTGGTTCTGAGCGCCGCCGTGGGCCGCGTGATTGCCCGGGCTCTGGCAGTGGTGGGCGTGAGCGCCCCGGAGAAGATGTGATGGCGGGGGCGTTCCGTACCGCCGGGGGCAAGGCCCTGGTGCTGGACGGCGCCACGGGAACCCAGCTGCAGAGCCGGGGCATGCCCGCCGGCTGCTGTGTGGAGCGGTGGGTTCTGGATCACCCGGAGGCGATTCTGGAGATCCAGCGCAGCTATGTCCTGGCGGGAGCCGGGGCGGTGTACGCCCCCACCTTCGGGGCCAACCGGGCGGTGCTGGGCCGCCACGGGCTGGGGGACCGGGTGGCGGAATATAACCGCCGGCTGGTAGACCTGTCCCGCAAGGCGGCGGCGGACCGGGCCATGGTGGGCGGGGACCTGTCCACCACGGGACTGCTTATGCCCCCGGCGGGGGAGACGTCCTTCGGCGAGCTGGAGGGGATCTTCCGGGAGCAGGCGGAGGCTTTGGAACAGGCAGGGGTGGATTTCTTTGCCGTGGAGACCCAGCTCACCCTGGGAGAAGCCCGGGCGGCGGTGACGGCTATCCGGCAGGTGTCCCGGAAACCGGTGCTGTGTTCCTTCCCCTTCGACCGAGGCGGGCGCACCCTGTGCGGGGGCGACCTGCGGGGGATCCTGGTGTCTCTGGAGGCCCTGGGCATAGACGCTTTTGGTATCAACTGCGTGGGGGATCTGGACGCCCTGGAGGAGATGCTGGCGGTTTTGCGGCCCTATACGGCCCTGCCGCTGCTGGCCAAGCCCAACGCGGGCATGCCGGTGACCCGGGCCGGGCGGACGGAGTACCGCCTGCCCCCGGAAACGCTGGAGGAGCACGCCCGGCGGTTTATCCGCCGGGGGGCGGATATTTTGGGCGGCTGCTGCGGAACCCGGGAGGAGCACGTGCGCGCCCTGTGCCGGGCGGCGGAGGCGGAGCCTCTGCCCGGGCGGCCCGTTCCGGAAGAAACGTGGTATGCCTGTGAATACAGCGTAGTACCCGACAGCCTGCCCGCCGGACAGGTGGCCGCGGTTTCCCTGGACGGGGAGTTTGAGGACAACGCCCGGGAGGCGGTTCTGGATGGGGCCCGGATGCTCCGGGTGGTGCTGGAGGAGGAGGGACAGCTGGAGGAGCTGCTGGAGGCCCAGGGGCTGGTGAAGGTCCCCCTGTGGGTGCGCTGCTCCCAGGGAGCCATGCGGGCCCGGTTCCTCCGGGAGTACAGCGGCAAGGCCAAAATGGACTGAATCGCCGGCCCGGCGGGACATGTGTCCCGCCGGGCCGGCATCTTTGCTTATCCCAGAAGGCGCACACACCAGGAGGCGGCCAGGAACCCCGCCAAATCGGCGCACAGGGCGGCGGGAATGGCATAGCGGCTTTTCTTTACGCCGGCGGCGCCGAAATATACCGCCAGGACGTAGAAGGTGGTTTCCGTGGATCCCAGCATCACCGCGGCGGTGCGGCCGATCCGGGAGTCGGGGCCGTAGGCGGCCATGAGTTCTCCCCCCACAGCCAGGGCGCCGCTGCCGCTGAAGGGGCGCAGGAGCATGAGAGGCGTGGTTTCCGGGGGTATGCCCAGGAAAGAGAGAAGGGGGGATACCAGCCCCGTCAGGGCGTCCACCGCCCCGGAGGCCCGGAGCATGGCCACCGCCGGCAGCAGGCAGACGAGAGAGGGCAGAATGTCCCGCAGCACCTCCAGCCCCCGCCGCCCGCCCTCCAGCAGGGCGGAGAATACGTTTACGCCCCGGAAAAGGCCCCAAAGCCCCACGCCCGCCAGCAGCGCCGCCGGCAGGAGAGCCAAAAATGCCTTCACCGGATCCGGGAAAACAGGCGCGCCGCCGCCAGCCCCGCGCATACCGACAGCAGCGAGGAGACCCACACCGCCGGCAGGATGTCAAAGGCACTCTCCGCCCCCAGGCCGGCGCGGAGGGCGGCCACGGTGGTGGGCAGCAGCTGCACGGAGGCGGTATTGAGGACCACCAGCCGGCACAGCTCGTCGGAGGCCACCCCCCTCTGGCCCCGGGCCTCCAGCCGGACGGCGGCCCGCCCCCCGGCAGGGGTGGCGGCGTTTCCCAGACCCAGCAGGTTGGCGCTGAGGTTGCAGCTCAGGTCCTCCGCCAAGGCTTCGTCCTTCCGGGTGGAGGGAAACAGCCGCCCCAGCAGGGGCCGCAGCAGCCGCGCCAGACCCCGGGAAAGCCCCGACTGCTCCATTACTTCCATTAGCCCCGACCAGAGAATCAGTGGCCCCGCTATGGACAGACACAGCCGTATCGCCTCCGCCGCCCCCTCCATGGCCGCCGTCCCCACCTCCGCCGCCCGGCCCGTGAGGAGGGAAAATACCAGCGAGACCACCGCCATCCCGCACCAGGCGTACGCCATCGCCATGCTGCCGCCCCCTTCCTGTCCAAACCCTATGTCCGGGATGTGGGAATTATGCCGGAGCGGGGAAAACTTCTTTGCTTTTTCGGGTTTTTTTGCTATAATATTTCACACAGAAACGCAGACGGCGGTTTTTGCGGCAGGGGGGTGTTGCATTGAAATCAACGGGGATCATCCGGAGGATCGACGGATTGGGCCGCGTGGTGCTGCCCATCGAACTGCGGCGGACACTGGATCTGGACATCAAGGATCCGGTGGAGATCTTTGTGGAAGGGGAATCCATCGTTCTGCGGAAGTACGAGGCCGCGTGTATATTCTGCGGCGGGACCAAGGCCGTGACCTCATTCCGCGGCAGGCTGGTATGCGCCGACTGCCTCCGGCAGCTGCGGGAAAAGTGAGCGCGGCAAACGACGGGCCCCCCCGGTTTTGGCTGGGGGCCCGATTTTTGCGTTCCAGCGGGCGGAACCGGGATGGATGCCCCGCCGGAGCACCGTATCCCGCCGCCCGGGAGAGGCCCTCTATTGACGGGGGGCATTTTTTGTGGTAAAAAGATATAGGATATGGTAATAGCGCCATAGCCGGAAGGAGAATCGGAAATCTTATGGACGACAGCGACGGCCCTCAGGGAGACGCCTCTGCCACAGACCGCTTATATGTGCCCGGAGACATAGCCCGCCCCGGAGACGGGGCATAGGGTTATGTCTTTTTGTCGTTTTTCGGCAGAAGGCCCGGCTTTCCGGAGTGAAAATCTGAGATGATCGGTTAGGAGAGTTTGATTTGCAGGATTCCATTGTATTTATGCTTTTGCTGCAGGTAATCCTCATTGCGCTGAACGCGGTGTTTGCCTGCGCGGAGATCGCTGTGATCTCCATGAACGACAGCCGCCTGGCCCGGCTGGCGGCGGAAGGGGATAAGCGGGCCGTGCGCCTGGCCCGCCTGACCAGCCAGCCGGCCCGGTTCCTGGCTACTATCCAGGTGGCCATTACCCTGTCCGGGTTTCTGGGCAGCGCCTTTGCCGCGGACAATTTTTCCGACCGTCTGGTGTCCTGGCTGGTGAGGCTGGGGGTGTCGGTGCCGGAGAAGACCCTGGATACCATCGCCGTGGTGCTCATCACCCTGATCCTCTCCTACTTTACCCTGATCTTCGGGGAGCTGGTGCCCAAACGGGTGGCCATGCGCAAGGCGGAGGCCCTGGCGTTGGGCATGTCCGCCCTTATCACGGGGATCGCCCGGTTTTTTGCCCCCCTGGTGTGGCTGCTCACCGTGTCCACCAACGCCGTCCTGCGGCTTCTGGGCATCGACCCGGATGCGGAAGACGAAGAGGTCAGCGAAGAGGAGATCCGCATGATGGTGGACGTGGGCAGCGAGAAGGGGGCCATCGACCGGCAGGAGAAGGAGTTTATCCAGAACGTCTTTGAGTTCGACGACCGGACGGCCGGGGAGATCGTCACCCACCGCACCGAGGTGTCCCTGCTGTGGATGGAGGAGAGCATGGAGGACTGGAAACACACCATCCACAGCAGCCGCCACACCCTCTACCCGGTCTGTGACGAGTCCGTGGACAACGTCGTCGGCGTACTCAACGCCAAGGACTATTTCCGCCTGGAGGACCAGAGCCGGGAGAACGTGATGCGCCAGGCCGTGAAGCCGGCCTATTTTGTGCCGGAGAGCGTGAAGGCCGACGTGCTGTTCCGGAATATGAAGCGCAGCCGGAACAATCTGGCGGTGGTCCTGGACGAGTACGGCGGCATGACCGGCATTGTCACCATAAACGACCTGGTGCAGCAGCTGGTGGGAGACCTGGAGGAGGAGTCCGGCCAGGACGAGGGCCCCGCCATTCAGCCCATTGATTCCAGGACCTGGAAGATCCGCGGCTGCGCGGACCTGGAGGAGGTGGCCCGGACGCTGGAGGTCACCCTCCCCTGTCAGGAGTGCGAGACCTTCAACGGGTTTATCTTTGACACCCTGGGCCGGATCCCGGAAGACGGCACCAGCGAGCAGATCGAGGCCGCCGGGCTGGTAATCCGCATAACGGAGGTGCGGGGGCACCAGGTGCAGACGGCCATTGTGTGCCGGGAGGAGCCCGCCCCGCCGGAGCCGGGCGGGGAAAAGCAGAATACCAAGCCGTAGAGCCGGGAGGAGCCCGTCCCGGCGCGGCCGGTTCCGTCCATAAAAAAGCACGCGGCCCGGAGGCATATGCCTCCGGGCCGCGTGCTTTCTGCCAGGCCGGCGCAGCTGCCCGGCGGAAGGGCCCGGGGCGCTCTCGCCAAAGAGCGTTTGCGCAAGGCCCTTGGGATTTTACATGAATTTGATGTTTCTCCGCTTTTCTCCTTTACAAAAGGCCGGTAGGATAGCCGTAGAAAGCGGGATACAAAATACGGATTGCGGGCGCTGCCCGCGGAAAAGGAAGGAAAGACATGAAAAAAATTATGACAGCTGTGCTGGCGCTGACGCTGGCTCTGGGCCTTCTGGCCGGCTGCGGCCAGACGGGGTCCGCCGCCGGGGAGGAGACGATCTCGGGTTCCGTGGCTACCGACGGGTCCACCTCCATGGAGGCGGTTATCGGCGCCCTGGGCGAGGCGTTTATGCTGGCAAACCCGGACGTGACCGTTACGTACAACCCCACCGGCTCCGGCAGCGGCATCGCCGCCGTGCAGGAGGGACGCTGTGACATCGGCCTTGCCAGCCGGGCCCTGAAGGAGGAGGAGATCGCCGCCGGCCTGAAGGAGACAATCCTTGCCTACGACGGCATCGCCGTCATCGTCCACCCGGATAACCCGGTTGCCGACTTGTCCCTGGAGCAGATCACCGCCATCTATACCGGTCAGATTACCGACTGGAGCGAAGTGGGCGGGGAGGAAGGGGAGATTGTCCTCATCGGCCGGGAGGCCGGCAGCGGCACCCGGGACGGCTTTGAGTCCATTACCGGTACCGAGGACGCCTGCCTGTACCGGCAGGAGCTCACCTCCACCGGCGATGTGATTACCGCCGTCTCCCAGAACCCCGGCGCCATCGGCTATGCCTCCCTGTCCGCTGTGTCTGATCTGGTGAAAGCCGTTACGGTGGACGCGGTGGCGGCCAGCGAGGAGACGGTTCTGGACGGCAGCTACCGGATCCAGCGGCCTTTCGTGCTGGTCACCCGGGATGGGGAGGAGCTCTCCCCGGCGGCGCAGGCGTTCTTCGCCTATGTCACCTCCGCCGACGCCTCCGGAATTATTGCGGCCGCCGGCGCGGTGGCGGCCGCCGCGTGAACTGGATTCTGTCCCCTGGGGCGGGCCCTTTGGCCCGCCCCAGGGGCCGCGAAAGGCGGGATGGTATGAAAAGCGCAGCTCCGGCCCGGCGGGATACCCTGGACCGGGATAGGAAAAAGAGAGTGGAGACGGCGGTCCACGGTCTGTTTCTGGTTTTGGGACTGGTGACGGTGGGGGCGGTGCTGCTGATTACCGTTTACCTGGTGGCGGCGGGGATCCCCGCCATCCGGCAGATTGGCCTGGGCGAGTTTCTCCTGGGCAGGACCTGGGCCTCCACGGCAGCGGACCCGTCGTTCGGGATCCTGCCGTTTATTCTCACCAGTGTGTATGGCACCGCCGGCGCCATTCTTTTGGGGGTGCCCGTGGGGTTTTTTGCCGCGGTGTACCTGGCCAAGATCGCCCCCCGGCGTGTGCGCGGCCTGGTGGAACCGGCCGTGGGCCTGCTGGCCGGGATCCCGTCGGTGGTCTATGGCCTGGTAGGCATGCTGGTGCTGGTGCCCGGGATCCGGGTGGCCTTCGGCGTCCCGGACGGCGCGGGGCTGCTGGCGGCAATCCTGGTTCTGGCGGTGATGATCCTGCCGTCTATCATCAAGGTGTCCATGACGGCGCTGGAATCGGTGCCCGGAGAGTTCGAGGACGCGTCCCTGGCCCTGGGGGCTACGTGGACGGAGACGGTGTTCCGGGTGTCCGTCCCAGCGGCAAAAAGCGGCATCGCCGCGGCGGTGGTCCTGGGCGTGGGCCGGGCCATCGGCGAGGCCATGGCGGTGATGATGGTGGCGGGAAACGTGGCCAATATGCCCTCCCTGTTCCAGAGCGTGCGCTTTCTCACCACCGCCGTGGCCAGCGAAATGGCCTACTCCTCCGGCCTGCAGCGGCAGGCTCTGTTTTCCATTGCCCTGGTCCTGTTTTTCTTCATCATGCTCATCAACGCCGTTCTTAACGGCCTGCTCAAGCGGAAGGAGGATCAGCGGCCATGCTGACGGGAAAACATTCCCTCCGCCGCCGGATATGGGCGGCTTGCATGCGGGGACTTATGTACCTCTCTGCCGGGGTTACCGCCGCGCTGGCGCTGTTCCTGGTGGCCTATGTCCTGATAAAAGGGATTCCCCATATCACGTGGGACTTTCTCACCGGCAAGCCCAGCTACCTCAATGACACCATCGGGATCCTGCCAGATATCCTCAATACCCTGTATGTGGTGCTGGCCACCCTGGCCGTGGTTCTGCCCCTGGGGGTGGGGGCGGCGGTGTATCTGACGGAATACGCCGCCAACCGCCGGCTGGCCGGAGCCATCGAGTACGCGGCGGAGACCCTGTCCGGGATCCCCTCCATCATATACGGCCTGGTGGGCATGCTGTTTTTCTGCCAGTTTCTGGGGATGAAAACCTCTCTGCTGGCCGGGGCCCTGACCCTGGTGATTATGAACCTGCCCACCGTTATGCGCACAACCCAGGAGAGCCTGAAAACCGTGCCCCAGTCTCTCCGGGACGGGGCTTTGGCGCTGGGAGCGGGTAAGTGGCGGATGATCCGCACAGTGGTTCTCCCTGGGGCTGTGGATGGCATTGTCACCGGCTGCATCCTCTCTGTGGGGCGGATCCTGGGGGAGAGCGCCGCCCTGCTGTTTACAGCGGGCTTTGCCCATACCCTGAACGGGTTCTGGAAAGGCCTGCACAATGCCGGCGCCACCCTGACGGTAGCGCTGTACGTATACGCCAAGGAGCGCGGGGAGTTTGGAGCGGCCTTTGCCATTGGGGCCATCCTGATGGTTCTGACCGTGCTGATCAATTTGGCGGCGGCGCAAATCGGCCGCTATTGTAAAAGGAGGCGGGGCAGTTGAATATCCTGTCCACGGACGGGCTGTGCCTATGGTACGGCGCCGCGCAGGCACTGAAAGACGTCAGCCTGCAAATCCCAGATAAAAGCATTACGGCGCTCATCGGCCCCTCCGGCTGCGGCAAATCCACATTTCTTAAAACCCTCAACCGTATGAATGACCGTATCCCCGGCGTGAGGATCACCGGGACCGTGACGTTCCAGGGCCAGGACGTGCTGGACCCCGCCCTGGACGTGACCGAGCTGCGGCGGCGGATCGGCATGGTCTTTCAGAAACCAAACCCTTTTCCCATGAGCGTGTACGACAATGTGGCCTATGGACCCCGGACCCACGGTGTGCGAAGCCGGGCGGCACTGGACGAGATCGTGGAGCGGTCCCTCACCGGGGCGGCGATTTGGGATGAGGTGAAGGACCGGCTGAAAAAGTCCGCCCTGGGCCTGTCCGGCGGCCAGCAGCAGCGCCTGTGCATCGCCCGGGCCCTGGCGGTGGAGCCGGAGATCCTGCTGATGGATGAGCCTACCAGCGCCCTGGACCCCATATCCACCTCCCGAATCGAGGAGCTTGCCGTGGAGCTGAAAAACCGATATACTATCGTTGTCGTGACCCACAACATGCAGCAGGCGGTGCGGATCTCCGACCGGACGGCGTTTTTCCTGACGGGGGAACTGGTGGAGTATGGAGACACGGGCCGGCTGTTTTCCCAGCCCCGGGACAAACGCACCGAGGACTATATTACAGGGAGGTTTGGCTGATGCGAAGCCGGTTCGATGAGCAGCTGTCCCAGCTCAACCGGGAGCTGATTGAGCTGGGCGCCCAGTGCGAGGAGGCCATTGCCCTGGCGGCCAAGGCGTTTCTGGACGCGGATACGGTCCTGGCGGAACGGGTGACGGGCCTGTTGGGGGAGATCGACCGCAGCGAGCGCCAGATTGAGGCCCTATGCCTGCGCCTGCTGCTGCAGCAGCAGCCGGTGGCCCGGGACCTGCGCCAGGTTTCGGCGGCGCTGAAAATGATTACCGACCTGGAGCGCATCGGGCACCAGGCGGCGGATGTGGCCGAGATTGCCAGGTATCTTCCGGGGCGGCAGGACATGGAAGGGATCCCTCTGGGAGATATGGCCCGGGAGGCCATCGGAATGGTCACCGGGAGCGTGGACGCCTATGTGCGCCAGGATACCCGCCTGGCGGCGGAGGTGGTGGAGCGGGACGATGTGGTGGACGGCCTGTTTCTGCAGGTACGCCGGTCCCTCACCGCTATGATCGCCGCCCGGCCCGGACAGGGAGAGTATGCCCTGGACCTGCTGATGGTCGCCAAGTACCTGGAGCGGATCGGGGACCATGCGGTGAACCTGGCCCAGTGGGTGATCTTCGCCGTGACGGGCGAGCATGGACGGGAGGAAAAACCATGATCTGGTGCGTGGAGGACGATCCCGGTATCCGGGAAATTGAGGTGTATACCCTGCGTTCCACCGGGTTTGAAGCCGAGGGGTTTGGGGACGGGGAAGCCTTTTTCCAGGCGCTCCGGGACCGGAAACCGGAACTGGTGGTGCTGGATGTGATGCTCCCCGGCCAGGACGGGGTAAGTATTCTCCGGCGTCTCCGGCAGAGCCCGGAGACGGAAACCCTGCCTGTGATCATGGCCACGGCCCGGGGGGAGGAGTACGACAAGATCCAGAGCCTGGACCTGGGTGCGGATGATTATCTGGTTAAGCCCTTCGGGATGATGGAGATGGTCTCTCGGATCAAGGCGGTTCTGCGCCGGGCCGGGGGCGGACGGGACGCTCAGCAGCGGCTGGAGTGGGGCGGGCTGGCTCTGCATCCCCGGGAGCATACCGTCACAGCCGGGGGCAGCCCGGTGGAGCTGACACTAAAGGAATACGAGATGCTCCGGCTGTTCCTGTCCCACCCCGGCCGGGTATTTACCAGGGACCAGCTTCTCTCGGAGGTGTGGGGGGTGGAATTCGCCGGGGAGACCCGCACGGTGGACGTTCACATCCGCACCCTGCGTCAAAAATTGGGCGCCTGGGGCGGACAGATCCACACCGTCCGGGGCGTGGGATACCGGCTGGAGGAGAGGGCATGACCAAACGGATTTTTCGCTCGGTGTTTCTGGTGGCGGGCGCGGCGTTTTTGGCAGGCCTGGCTCTGGTACTGGGCGTAATATACGAGTATTTTGCCGGTGTGCAGCAGATCCAGCTTCGGGCGGAAGCGGCTTTGGCAGCCCAGGGCGTGGAGAGCGGGGGCGCGGAATACCTGAGCCGGCTGGAGGGGGAGGACTGCCGCCTGACCTGGGTGGCCGCGGACGGGACGGTGCTGTTTGACTCCCAGGCGGACAGCGAGGCCATGGAAAACCACCTGGACCGGCAGGAGATTCAGCAGGCTTTGCAGACTGGACTGGGAGAAAGCGAGCGATCCTCCAGCACCCTGGGGGAGAGGACGGTTTACGTGGCCCGCCGTCTGTCGGACGGGACGGTGCTGCGGGTTTCTGCCAGCCGGTACACGGTGGGGCTGCTGCTTTTGGGGATGGTGCAGCCGATACTGTCCGTGACGGCGGCGGTGCTGCTCCTGTCGGCCCTTCTGGCCCGGCGGACGGCCCGCCGGATCGTGACGCCTCTGAACCAGCTGGATTTGGACCGGCCTCTGGAAAATGAGCCGTACGAGGAGCTGGCGCCGCTGCTGACCCGCATTGAGCGGCAGCACCGGCAGATCCAGGACCAGGTAGCAGCTCTCCGGCGGCGGCAGGATGAGTTCGACGCCGTTACCGGCAGTATGAGCGAGGGCCTGCTTCTCCTGGGGGAGAAGGGGACGGTACTGAGCATCAATCCGGCGGCCCAGGCTTTGTTCGGCGTTTCCGGGGACTGCTTGGGGGCGGATTTCCTCACGGTGGACCGCAGCCAACCGGTGCGCCGGGCGGTGGGCGAAGCTCTGGCCGGCCGTCACGGAGAATGCGTTTTTTCCCGGGGCGGGGGAGAGTATCAGGTGGATGCCAGCCCCATTTCCTCCGGAGGAAAGGCAGCGGGCGCGGCGGTCCTGGTGTTCGATATTACGGAAAAGGCACAGGCGGAACAGAGGCGGCGGGAATTTACCGCCAATGTGTCCCATGAGCTGAAAACGCCGCTGCAGACCATCCTTGGCAGCGCCGAGCTGATCGAAAGCGGCTTGGCGCGTCCGGAAGACGCGGCCCGGTTCGCCGGGAATATCCGGAACGAGGCGGCCCGGCTGGTATCCCTGATCGACGATATCCTTCGCCTGTCCCAGCTGGACGAGGGCCAGGAGCTGCCCCGGGAGGAGACGGACCTGTATGCCCTGGCGGAAGAGACCCGGCGGGCCCTGCTGCCAGCCGCTAGGAAGCGCGGGGTGACTCTGGACCTGCAGGGAAGGCCGGCGGTCATCCGGGGCGTGCCCCGGCTGCTGCAGGAGATTGTCTACAACCTGTGCGACAACGCCGTCCGCTACAACCGGGAAGGCGGACGGGTCACAGTTACCGTGGCCCCGGAGCCGGGGGGCGGAGCGCTCCTGCGGGTGGAGGATACTGGCATCGGTATTCCTCCGGAGCATCAGACCCGGGTGTTTGAGCGGTTTTACCGGGTGGATAAGAGCCACTCCCGCCAGACCGGCGGCACCGGGCTGGGGCTGTCCATTGTAAAACATGCCGCCCAACTCCACGGCGCTGTCCCGGAACTGCAGAGCCGGCCTGGGGAGGGTACGGCGGTCATTATACACTTTCCCGGCGGCGGGGAGGGTTAAAGCAAAACAGACCCGGTCCCGGTGAGCTGTCTCACCGGGACCGGGTCTGCTTTGCCCCACGGGTCAGGCGTTCCGGTCTCTCACCACCGCGGCATGGTACAAGTTGCTTTTGCTGTGGCCCGTCTCGGCGGCCGCCAGCCGGGAGGCCTCTTTCAGCGGCAGCCCGTCCCGGCGGAACCGGTCCAGTACCTCCAGGGCCTCTTCCAGAGACATCCGCGGCGTTCTGTTTGCCGGGGCGCCCCGGATCACCAGCACAAACTCCCCCCGAGGCCGTTCCCGCTGGTAATATTCCAGCGCCTGGGCAATGGTGGTGCGGCGGGCTTCCTCGTGAAACTTGGTCAGTTCCCGGCATAGGGCGATATCCCGGTCCCCCAGTACCTCCAGCAGGTCCTCCAGGGTTCGTATCAGCTTGTGAGGGGCCTCGTACAGAACAATGGTGCGCCGCTCCTCCTTCAGGCTGGCCAGGTGCTCCCGCCGGCTCTTGCCGGAATTGGACAAAAATCCCTCGAAGGTAAAGCGCTGGGTGGGCAGGCCGGACAGGGCCAGGGCTGTCACCAGGGCACAGGGGCCGGGTACCGTGGCCACGGGTATCCCTTCCTGGGCGCACAGGCGCACCAGGTCCTCTCCCGGATCAGAGATGGCGGGCATGCCCGCGTCCGATACCAGCGCACAGCTCTCTCCTGCCTGCAGCCGGGGCAGGATCACGGCGGCGCTCTCCACCCGGTTGTGCTCGTAATAGCTGACCAGGGGTTTGCGTATGTCAAAATGGGTCATGAGCTTTCTGGTCACCCGGGTATCCTCTGCGGCAATAAAGTCTACCGACCGCAGCGTCTCCAGCGCCCGTGGGCTCAGATCCCCCAGATTGCCGATGGGCGTTCCCACCAGATATAAGGTGCCGGCCATATTCTCCACTCCTATTCATGGTCCCAGTGGCAGATCCGGCGGTACTCCGCCGTCTCCCGGCCATCTGGGCCGATCTGAAACAAAACGGGTTCCAGCTCCAGACCCGGCCGTCCCCCCCGGCGGCTCTCGCATAAGAACAATCCAGGGGCCGCGCCGGGGGAGTGGGCCATCAGCCGCAGGCGTTTTGGCTCCAACCCGGCGGCGGAGAGGGCGGACAGAACCTGGGCCAGCCGCTGCGTCCGGTGGACTAAGCAGAAAGCGCCGCCCCGGCGCAGGAGCCGGGCCGCCCCGGTACAGAGCTGGGCCAGAGTGGCGGTTTCCTGACGCATCCGGGCCCGCTGGGGGTCGGGGGACGGGCCTCCCCCGCCGGCGGGGAAATAAGGCGGGTTGGATACCACCAGGTCGAAGCTCTCCGGATCCAGCGGCGCTTGACGAAAGTCGGCGGCACAGACCCGGCAGCGATCGGCCAGCCCGTTCCGGCGCAGATTTTCCCGGCACTGCTCCGCCGCCTCCGGGCGCAAGTCTACCCCCACCGCTTCCAGCGCCGGATACGCCTGGCACAGCAGCAGCAGGAGCAGGCCCGACCCGCAGCCTATGTCGCAGGCCCGCCGCACCCCTGCCTGCCGGACAAAGGACGCCAGAGCCAGCGTGTCCCCGGTTATCGGATCGCCTTCGTACAGCGGTCCTCCCGGCCATAGCTGTCCGTCCATGCGAGCCCTCCCCTGGAAAATAATAACGGCGGTATGGTTACCATACCGCCGTGATTTGCCGCAGGCGGATGCCCGTCTGCGGGAGGAAAAATTACTGCTCCTCGATGGCGTCGGCGGGGCAGTTAGCGGCGCAGGTGCCGCACTGGGCGCACAGATCCTGGTTGATCTCGTAGTGATCCGCACCCTCGGCGATGGCATCGCAGGGACAGACGGAGGCGCAGGTGCCGCAGGAAATGCATTTGTCGGTGATTACGTACATGGGAATGTACCTCCTTCAAAGAGTTCGGATGTATTGTAACACATACGCGGCAAAAATCAACCGAAAAATCCGCCGGACCGCATTTTTTTCGCCGAAAGGAGAAAAGGGCCGGGCAGATGGGGTTGATACTGGGCCGTACCGGGAAGAATACCCAGCGGAGAGCCCCGGCTGCCGGTTCCGACGGGATTTGATACAGGGGGCGGATACAATAGAGGGAAGGACGCCCCGGGGCATGTCCGGGAAAGGAGCAGACCATGAACGACCGATTTACGGAACGGGCCAAGACGGCCATCGAGAAAGCGCAGGAGGCCGCGGCGGAGCTGGGGCACAGCTACGTAGGGACGGAGCACATCCTGCTGGGG
>CALWYY010000145.1 GCA_944385885.1 uncultured Oscillospiraceae bacterium
CCGACCCAGGAGGCAACGGCAAGGGCGGCATGCCCGTGGGAAACCTCCTGGCAAACGGCAACCTTCTCTGGGGGGAATACTCTCAAACCGTGGGGCTGGACGCCCAAGGCGTCCTGCATGTGGGTACCTTTACGGGCCAGGAGTGCGTCAACATGGGCCTGCAGTGGGCTTTGAGCTATGGGCCCACGCTTATCGTGGACGGCCAGATCCAGACCTTTAATAATTCCCTCCAGGAACCCCGCACCGCCATTGCCCAGCGGGAGGACGGCGCCATTCTCCTTCTGTGCCTGCAGGGCCGGCAGGTATCGGCCCTGGGGGTTACCTTGCAGGAGCTGTCGGAGATCCTGCTGTCCTACGGCGCGGTGAATGCCAGCAACCTGGACGGCGGCGCCTCCAGCGACATGTACTACAACGGGGAATACGTGAACATCAGCAATTCCGCCGGCGGGCCGCGGCCCCTGCCCACCTCGGTGATTGTCTTACCGGCGGACAGCCAGGAGGACGCGGCATGAAAAAAGGGACGTTAATTTTTCTATGCGCTCTGCTGTTTATCCTGGCGGCCGGCGCAGGCGCGGCGTGGCTGTATTTCTCCCCCGCCGGTTCCCTGAACCCCCATGGGCCGGACGCGGCGGTACAGGCCTATGTGGACGGCATGGACCTGTCCCAGTGGCGGGAAGCCTTCTGCCGCCTGTGCCGGCCGGAAGTAACAAAGTTTGAAAATGCCGAGGAAATTGCCGGCCTGTTGTTTGACCAGGCAGCCGCCGAGACGGGGGCCGCCTTCCGCCGGGATCCGGAGGCTTCCTCCCGGGGAGAGCCGGCGTACATCTTTTCCATCAACGGCTATGATCTCTTCACCGCCCCGGCCGTTTTGACGGAGGGCGGCTGGGAGGTGGGCGAGCTGGCGGTGCCGGAATCCCTTCTCGTCCCGGAAGGCCGCACCGTCACCATCACCGTCCCGGAAAACGCGGCTGTGACGGTTAACGGCGTCCCTCTGGGAACGGAGGACATCCGGCAAGACAATGTGCCGTACGAGGATCTGACGGTTTTGGAGAGCCGCTTTGACCCGGTGCCCCACCGGGTGGAGTACGCTCTGGATGGGATTTTCGGCAACGTGCAGGTGGATGTGTCCCGGGACGGGGGCGCCGTGCTGCTTTACGCAGACGGAACCGACTGGAGCTACACAGTCCCCGACGCCGGGGCCTACTCCTTCCGTGTGATGGCGCCGGCGGGTGCCATTGTGACGGTCTGCGGGGCGCAGCTGGGTCCGGAGGAGGCCCTGGAGGGTTCCTATGCCCCGGAATACCTGGTGGACGTTCCGGCGGACGCCCAGCTGCCCGATTATACCGTTTACCAAGCCCAGGGCCTGTACTCCCAGCCGGAGATCTCCGCCCGGATGGCTGACGGCACGGCTCTGGCCGCCAGTCAAGCCCAGGACGGCACTTTGCTGTTTTCCGCTCCCGGCTCGGAGGACCTGGCTCTGGAACACAGCGAGCGGGTGGAGAGTTTTCTCACCGATCTTTGCGAATACAGCGCCGGACACCTCAGCCGGGGCTATCCCCAGCAATACGCGGTCCCCGACTCGGCTCTCTACCAATATATCCGCAACGCCTCCAGTTCCCTGTACTGGATGGTGGGGGTAAACCTCACCTTCCAGGAGGTATCCTCCTCCGATTACGTCTCCCTTGGGGACGGCAGCTTTCTCTGCCGGGGGCACGTGGAGTGCACCACCGAAACCCGGTATCAAACCAAGGAGCTGGATCTGGATTACCAAATGCTCTGGGTATATCAAAGCGGCCAGTGGCTGATCGCCGACCTTGCCTTCCT
Organism: uncultured Oscillospiraceae bacterium; assembly: GCA_944385885.1. Lineage (GTDB taxonomy): Bacteria > Bacillota > Clostridia > Oscillospirales > Oscillospiraceae > Apopatocola. The sequence goes on from CALWYY010000145.1 coordinate 1,825, forward strand.
ATGAACCGACTGGCACAGGCCGATGAAACAGGAAAAGACGGCATGGCTAGCCATGCCGTCTTTTCCTGTCACGATAAGCTATTGCTTTCCGGGCGGGGTAGCGCATTTTTCCGCTGCCGGGACACTGTTCAGATCTTCCCGCAGAAAGCGGTAGAGGGCCGCTGCCACCGGCACGCCTAAGAGCATGCCCGTAATTCCCAGCATACCGCCTCCCACTGTCACGGCAGCCAGAACCCAGATTCCCGGCAGGCCCAGGGAAGAGCCAACCACCCGGGGATAAATCAAGTTTCCCTCCAGCTGCTGGAGGATGACAAGGAATACCAGAAAAAACAGAGCCTGCATCGGGGAGACGGTCAGGATCATAAACGCTCCCACACCTGCGCCAATATAGGCCCCGGCGATAGGGATCAGCGCCGTAAAGGCCACCAGCGCCCCCACCATGGCCGCGTAGGGCAAGCGGAGAAGAAACATCCCCGCCGTACACAGCAGGCCCAGGATCCCTGCCTCGATGCACTGTCCCACAATGAACCGGTGGAAGCAGTCGTCCAGCACCTCTGCCGCATACAGCAGCCGCTGACGCAGGCCGGGCCGCAGATACCGGTGCAGCAGCCGCCGGCACTGCCGGCGCAGCGTATCCTTGCCGGCCAGCAGGTATATGGCAAAGATCACGCCCAAAAACGCCGTCACCACGCCGGAAAAGACCGACTGCAGAGCCCTGAACACCGTATCCATCACACTGCCGATACCGGACGTGAGCAGTTCCAGAATCTGTCCGATCCGGGATTTCCAGTCGATGGACAGGAGCGTCTGTACAATATCCTCCGGCAGGATCCTCAGCCGGGCCGCTCGCTCCACCAGAAACTCAATGGCATCCGGCAGCTCGGCCAGTAGCAGCTGCACACAGGAAGAGAGCTGGGGGAGCACCAGGGCAATCACCAGCGCCGCGATAGCCAGCAGCGTCAAAATGGCGGCCAGCAGGCACACGGGACGGCGGCTGGCGTTCCAAAACCGCTTGCCTGAGCGTGGGAAATACCGCCGCTCATACCAGGTCATGGGGATATTCAAAAGATACGCGATCACGCAGCCCAGAACCAGCGGCCAGGCCGCCACGGCCGCCGCGGTAAGGATGCCGGCTACAACCGGCCAGTAATGGATGCACAGGTACAGCGCAAACACGGCTATGCCTATCCGCAGCAAGGTCTTTTTACTCAGCTCCATATTCTCCCGTCCCCTGTGGGATACATCTCTGGCCCCGGGCCTCAGGCGGCCGCCTTAGCCTGCTCATAGGCCAGGCTGAGCTCTTCCATCCGGTCGCAGGCCGTCTGGAACGAGCCGTCCAGCCCGTTGGAAAATACCGATAAGCCCATTTCCTCCAGCAGCTCACAGTAGCCCATATCAAAGGCCCCCTGACGCAGCAGATCCATGTATAGCTCCAAGGCGGCTTGCCGGTCGGTCTCCGCCAGCTCCCAGATCTGCAGGGATGCCAGGCCGCTGGCGGCGTAGCTGATATAATACAGCGGGCTTTCAAAGTTATGGCTGATATACATCCAGTCGTAGTAGCTCTCCTGGCTCCACAGGGGCATACCGTACTCCTGGCAGATATCGGCATAAGCCTGATTGATTTCGTTGATGCTCAGGTCGGGGTTTGCATACACATACTGCTGGAATTCATCCAGAATACATCCGCTGACCACCCCATAGAGCAGGTTGTCCAGGCAGAAAATCCGTGCCGCGTCCGCTATGGAGGGGCAGATCTCGTCGTACCAGCCGTAAAACAGCGCCTCCATCCCGGTGGAGTGAATCTCAAAGATGTCGTAGGATCCTGCACTCCCTAGAATATTGGGCCGCGGATTGCAGTATGCATCCACATAGTGTCCAAACTCGTGGACGGTGCTTGACAGATCGTACAGGTTCCCGTAGAGGCTGTTATATAAAAACGGGTCCCCGTAAAAATATAGGTCGGCGACAAATCCCAAAGGCATAATCCAGTCGCTGGACTCGATCAGGTACAGTCCATGCTCTTCCAAGTAGGCCTGGGCTTCCACCGCTTCGGGGGAGATGGCCGGGGCATAATTCCGGAGAATACTCATAAGCTCTTCGGTGGAAAACTCCGCGTCCGGCCCCAAATAATCCCAAAACACGCTGCTGCTGTAAACCGCCTGGAAGTACTCCCCGGCCAGGGGCTTAATTGCCTGGCACAGGGCGGCGGCGTCCTCCGGGGTATAGTCCCGTCCGTAGTAGGCCTCGTAGGCATAGGCCGGGAAGCTCTCATACCCCTGGAGAGAGGCAAACTCGTTGCGAATCTGCACCAGCTCCTGAAAAATCTTTCCCGCCGCGCTGTTGAGTTCCGGCGCGCTCAGGTCGTCGCGGGCCATAAGCCGGTTGTATTCCAGCTGCAGTTCCGATTCCCGGGCGATAATCTCCGACTCCCGGTCGCCCATCTGCTGGTATTCGGCAAGGGCTTCCGTCAGCTCATCCTCCAGCCAAACCGCGGAGAATTCCTCGCCCAGAGGCCCGGCAAGCACCTGGGACAGGGCCGTGCGCAAACTGTCCAGGGCCGTGTTGGCCTGCCCATCCAATGTTTGGCAGGCGTCGTACAGCTCTTGACTGTTGACGTCGGCGTAATACTCGATCCAGGCCAGCTGCCCCATGGTCGCAAGCAGGGCATACTGCCGATAGAGCCACTGGTACTCCTCCCCCGCCGTCTCCAGATCCGCTGCCTGGGCCAGCTCCTGCACCCGCCGGGTAAATTCCGTCATGTCATACGGATACCATCCCATGTCGGCGTAATCCACACCCGCATGGTATGCCACCGGTTCCGGCGCCGGCACCGGCAGGCCCAGATCCTGTGCCGGCGGCGCATCCAGCGCCTCCAGCTCCTCCGTCAGTAGATCCACCGACTCCTGCAGGTTTCCCACGGGCACCGTCTCCCGGCTCTGCTGTCCGGCACAGCCTGTTTGCAGAAAAAGCAGCAGCGCAAGCGCCGCGCACAAAAGCTTACCCTTCATTGGTTTCATATACGCACCACCTTTTATGGATTATACCTGCCTTAAGGCAGAAAGTAAAGCAAACCTATTGCCCGGCGGCAAAGAAAGGGATATAATGCGCCCATGAAAGCGAAGCTGCGAAAAATATATACCGACGTGCTGCGGGTATCTGAATATCTGGTGCAGCTCCGGGTGGCCGCCAACGCCGCTTCCGGGGCGTTCTGGTTTTTCCTGTCCCTGGTTCCCATTGTAATTTTGCTCTCAACGTTTCTTCCTTATACCTCCATTTCCCAGGAGACGCTGCTGGATGCCCTGCGGCCCCTGGTCCCGGAGTCCATGACGGAACTGCTGGCTACCATTCTCCAGGACGTTTACAGCAGCAGCCTTGCGGTGATGTCCGTGTCTCTGCTGGCCACCGCCTGGTCCTCCGCTAAGGGCTTTTCCGCCCTGATCCGGGGACTGGAGGACGTATACCAGCAATCCCACCGGGCCGGGTATTTCCTGCGCCGGGCCAGAGGCATCGTCTACACCCTCATCCTGCTGGGTTCTCTGCTGCTGTCCATTCTCATCATGGGGCTGGGCCGGTGGTTTCAGCATATTCTGGAGAGTATGTGGCCTCCCAGCCGGGATATTTTCGCCCTGCTTCTGCACCTGCGCTTCGTGCCTATGGTGGCGTTTCTCACGTTCGCCTTTGCCGGTATCTTCAAATTTGGTCCTGGGCTGAAACTCTCCTATTTCCGGCAGCTGCCGGGAGCTCTGTTTGCCGCATTGAGCTGGAGCATTTTCTCCAGCGCTTTCTCCTGGCTGGTATCTCTCACTGGCGGTTACGGTACCTACGGAAGCCTGGCTACCGTGGTGGCGGTGATGCTGTGGCTATATTACTGCATTTATATTTTCCTGCTGGGCGCCTGTCTCAACCGCACCCTTTCTCAGAAAGACTGACACCGGCAAGGCGGACCCGCCGCCGGCAAAAGCCAAAAGCGCGTGGAAACGGCAAGCCGTTTCCACGCGCTTTTTATCATTCTGCCCCGCCGGGGAAGAGGAGTTCACCCGGCCAGGC
>CALWYY010000146.1 GCA_944385885.1 uncultured Oscillospiraceae bacterium
GGGAAACGTTGATGCAGGTGATCTTAGCCCGGTTGCGCCGGGTAAAGGCCGTGATCTGTTCCTCCGGCACCTGATCGGAAACCGGCAGAGTGGTATTGATGAACACCCGGTGTCCCGCCGGGACGCAGTCCAGCATGGTCTGGAGCGCCTGGGGATCGGCAAAGGGCTCGCCGCCGGTAAAAACAAAGTCGCACCGGGGCGTCACCTCATGGAGGACTCCGATGCTCCGGCAGACCTTTTCCAGGCTGAATCCCTGAGGGTTTTCATATTCCTGCTTATTGATGCAGAAGGGGCAGTGGTTGTTGCAGTCGTAGGGGACGAAGACGGTTACTGTGGCGCCTCCGTCCCGGGTCATGTAATGTTTGGCCATTGTGTTCACCCGTGCTCTGTTGTTGTAACCGCCTTTCCGACGGATAATAGGTAATTACTATACCACCGATTGCGGAAAAAAGCCAGCATAATCAAACACAAAGTTGCAAAAAAACAAAAATCCGCCCATCCGAGGGTTTTCCTCCGTTCCAGGCAGGGCTTCGAAACGGGTTCCGGGACCGTTTCCCGGCGGGAATCTACTGGGATCTTCAAAAAAAGAGCGGTCCATCCGCCTCCATCTCTCTCTCCGATCCATAACGCACCTGCCATAGGCACAGGCCCTGGGCGGGGAGGGTTGGGCCGGCCCGCTTCCGGTCCCGGCCGGCCAGGATATCCGGCATATCCTCCGGAGCCAGGCGCCCAGCGCCCACCTCCAGGAGGGTCCCGGCCAGGATGCGCACCATATTATAGAGAAAACCGTCCCCGGTAAAAAACAGGCGCAGCTCCTCCCCCTGCCGGAGGATGCGGATCTCCCGGAGGGTTCGCACGGTGGATCGTTTCTTCCCCGCGGCGGTGCAGAACGCGGCAAAATCGTGCTTTCCGCACAGCCGCGCCCCGGCGGCCTCCATGGCCGCCGTGTCCAGCGGTTCGGGCCAGCGGCAGACATACCGGCGCTGGAACACGCAGGGGGCCGGGCTGTTCCACACCCGGTAGAGGTAGGTTTTCTCCCGGCAGGACAGGCGGGCATGAAACCGGGGCGGCGCCTCCGCAAGCGCCGTCGCGCCGATATCCTCCGGCAAATAGTCCCGCAGGGCCTGCAGGATCTCCTCACAGGACAGCTCCGTGTGCCCCCGGAAGGAAACCACCTGTTCCCGGGCGTGGACTCCCGCGTCCGTCCGGCCGGAGGCGGCCGTTTCCACAGGCTGGGCCAGGGCCCGGCTGAGCACCGCCTCCACCTTCCCCTGGATGGTGGCCCCGGTATTCCCCTGGCGCTGCCAGCCCCGGTATCTCGTCCCGTCGTAGCACAGGGTCAGGCAAAAATTCCTCATGCATATCCCTCCTGCACATTTTTAAAGGGAAAATACCGGTTTTCCCCTCTCTTCATCACAATTTGTTTACAAATCCGGGGGAATTGTCCACACAATATTCACCCTTTGCACGCCTGGGGGAATATAATAGCCTTACCGGACAGGCGGAAGGCAGCAGCCGCCGGTTCGGGGCCTCCTCTTAATTGAAAAATGACCGAAAGTCCGCACAGGCTTTCGGTCATTTTTCATGCCCGGCTCAGCCGCGGCTGAATTCCTCCAGCTCCAGACCCGGATTCTGTTTCAGGGTCCAGGCGATGCACCACTCCCCGCCGAACAGGAGCAGGTTCTTTCCCCGAAAATCCTGGACCCACTTGGTGTCCCGGGTGAGGCTCAGGCGGGACGGGTCCGTGTCGCTGCCGGCAATCCAGCGCACGTGCTCATAGGGCAGGCTCCGGCGGCGCACGGCGGTGGAGTACTCGTTCTGCAGCCGGTACTCCAGCACGTCAAATTGCAGGACCCCCACCACCCCCACGATGACCTCCTCCAGGCCGGTATTGGGCTCGTGGAAGATCTGGATGGCGCCCTCCTGGGCGATCTGGCGGATGCCGGTCTCAAACTGCTTGCGCTTCATGGTATCCACCCGTTCGAAAGCGGCGAAATGCTCCGGAGCAAAAGTCGGGATACCCTCGAAACAGACCTTCTTCTCCTTGGAGCAGATGGTATCGCCGATGGCGTAGATCCCCGGGTCGAACACGCCGATGATATCCCCGGCATAGGCCTCGTCGATGATCTGACGTTCCTCGGCCATCATCTGCTGAGGCTGGGCCAAGCGGATGGGTTTTCCCCCCTGGACATGGAAGTATTCCTCGCTGCGCTGGAACCGGCCGGAGCAGATGCGCAGGAAAGCGATCCGGTCCCGGTGGGCCTTATTCATATTGGCCTGGATCTTAAAAACGAACGCGGAGAAATGCTCGTCCGTGGGCTCCACGATCTCCTCACCGGCCCGGCGGGGCAGAGGAGAGGTGGTCAGGGCCAAGAAACTGGACAGGAACTGCTCCACGCCGAAATTCATCAGCGCGGAACCGAAGAACACCGGGCTCAATTCCCCCCGGCGCACGGCCGCCAGGTCAAACTCGTATCCCGCCCCGTCCAGCAGCTCCACATCGTCCCGCAGCCCGGCGGCCAACCGCTCTCCCAGGGCCTCCCGGAGCGCCCCGGCGTCGTCCAGGGACAGCTCCGCGGCATGGATGGCCCGGCTCCCGGCGTGGAACTGGGTATAGGCCAGCACCGCTCCCTTCTCCCGGTCGTACACGCCCTTGAAATCGGCGCCGCAGCCGATTGGCCAATTCATAGGGTAGGTCCCGATGCCGAATTCCTTTTCCAACTCTTCCAGCAGGTCGTAGGGGCTGCGGGCCTCCCGGTCCATTTTATTGATAAAGGTGAAGATGGGGATATGGCGCATGGCGCAGACCTTAAAAAGTTTCCGGGTCTGGGGCTCGATCCCCTTGGCGGCGTCAATGACCATCACGGCGCTGTCGGCGGCCATGAGCGTGCGGTAAGTGTCCTCGGAAAAGTCCTGATGCCCGGGAGTATCCAGGATGTTGATACAGTATCCGCCATACTCAAACTGGAGCACGGAGGAGGTGATGGAAATCCCCCTCTGCTTTTCCAGCTCCATCCAGTCGGAGACGGCGTGCCGGGCGGCAGCCTTGCCTTTCACGGCACCGGCTAGCTGGATAGCGCCTCCGTACAGAAGCAGCTTTTCCGTAAGCGTCGTCTTTCCCGCGTCCGGGTGGGAGATGATGGCAAAGGTCCTGCGCCGGAGGATCTCCCGCTGAAAATCACTCATATCCTTCTCTTCCCTTA
>CALWYY010000147.1 GCA_944385885.1 uncultured Oscillospiraceae bacterium
CTGGTCATGGCGGCGGTGCAGCTGGCAAATCCCCCGTCGATGGCCATGGCCGCCAGGGACAGGGACTCAGCCATAGTGGAGCAGGCCCCGTACAGCCCAAAATAGGGGACGGTCAGATCCCGCACCGCAAAGGTGGAGCCTGCGCATTGATTCAGCAGATCCCCGGCAAACAGGTACTGAATCTCCGACGGAGCCATACCGGCCTTGTCGCAGCACAGGGCAAAGCACCGGGAGAGCATGGCGCTCTCGGCTTTTTCCCAGCTTTTCTGGCCAAAGTAGGAGTCCTCGCTGATGTAATCGAACCACTGCCGGAGGGGGCCTTCTCCCTCTTTTTTCCCCACCACGCAGGCCCCGGCGGCAATGGAGGGGGGCAGGGACAGCCGGATGGTCTGCCGGCCCAGGCGTTTGGTGTTCAAATCCGTTCTCTCCGTTTCGTTTTTCTGTATTTTGCCCCCGGCTTGCCGGATTATCCCGCCGAAGAAGCGGCGAGGCGGGCCGGAATATGAAAACGCGGAAAAAAAGGTGGCATTTTCCCGTGATTTGCAATATACTGGATACCGTGTTCAAAAACAGCCCGGCCCCAGCAGCGGGGCGCGGCCGGAGAAAGGATGGCGGATATGGGCGTCGCCGAGAGGATGAAACAAAAAACCACCCTGTCTTTTGAGGTGTTCCCTCCCAAGACGGAGGCAGGCATGGAGAAGCTCCGGGGCGTGCTGGAGGAACTGTACCGGTGGCGGCCGGACTGGATCAGCTGCACCTACGGAGCCGGCGGCACGGACAAGGGCTATAACCTGGAGCTGTGCCGGGCCATGGCCGGATCGGGCCGGACGACGCCGGTTAGCCACTACACCTGCATCCACCACACCCGCCAGGACGCACGGCGGGACATCGACGGGTATCTGGAGCTGGGAGTCCGGGATTTTCTAGCCCTGCGGGGGGACTTTCTGCCGGGAGAGACGGCCACTGGCGGCGACTTTGATCACGCCACCGGGCTGATTGCCTTTTTGCGGGAGACCTACGGGGACCGGATCGGCATTGCCTGTTCCGGAGTGCCGGAAGGGCACATCCTCTCCCCGGACTGGAAGCAGGACGTGGCCGTTTTAAAACGAAAGCAGGATCTGGGGGCGGACTTTATTATAACCCAGCTGACCTTTGATATGGAGCAGTTCAAGCGCTGGCTGGACGCCATCCGTTCTGCGGGGATACACCTGCCGGTGGCGGTGGGAGTGATGCCAGTGCTGGATCGGGACAAGTGCATCCGTCACTGTGTGTCCATGAACGGCAGTGCCATCCCCCGGCCCCTGGCCCGGCATATTTCCAAGTACTATAACGACCCGGAGGGGTTTTTGGAGCACGGCAAGGATTATACGGTGGAACAAATGAGGGAATATATATCCCTGGGGGTGAACGACCTGCACATTTACGCCCTGAACAGGAGCGACGCGGTGAGCGACATCCTTCTGCGCAGCGGCCTGTTCGGCCGGCCCGACTGAGGAGGAATTGGACGCGATGATGGATCCCACCATATACAAGGACTGGCAGATCGCCCAGGAGGCCGCTCAGCGGCTGCCGGACGTGGAGTGGTTCCGGGAGAGGCTGGGGCTGCTGCCGGAGGAGATTATCCCCTATGGGCGCACGCCGAAACTGGACTTTATGCGCATTATGGACCGTCTGCGGGACAAGCCGGACGGAAAATACATTGAAGTCACGGCGATTACCCCCACGCCGCTGGGAGAGGGAAAGAGCACCACTTCCCTGGGCCTGATCGAGGGGCTGGGGAAGCTTGGCAAAAGCGTAGGCGGCTGCCTGCGCCAGCCATCCGGCGGCCCGACCATGAACGTGAAAGGCACGGCGGCGGGGGGAGGAAACGCCCTTTTGATCCCCATGACGGAATTTTCCCTGGGGCTGACGGGGGACATCAACGACATCTCCAACGCCCATAACCTGGGCATGGCGGCGCTCAACGCCCGGATGCAGCACGAGCGAAACTACGACGACGAGAAGCTGGCTTCCATCGGCCTGCGGCGGCTGGACATCGACCCGGAGCGGATAGAGTGGAACTTTGTGCTGGACTTCTGCTGCCAGGCGCTGCGGCATATGCAGATCGGCCTGGGGCCGGGGAAGATGGATGGATACCCTATGAACACCCGGGCCAATATCGCCGTATCCTCGGAACTCATGGCCATTCTGGCGGTAGCTAGAGACCTTAAGGACCTGCGGGAACGGATCGGACGCGTTGTCATGGCCTATGACAAGCAGGGCAACCCGGTGACGGCGGAGGATCTGGAGGTGGCGGGCGCCATGACCGCCTGGATGCGCAACACCATCAACCCCACTTTGTGCTACACCGTAGAGCACCAGCCCTGCCTGGTACACGCAGGACCTTTTGCCAACATAGCCATCGGCCAGTCCTCCATCATCGGGGACCGGCTGGGGCTAAAGCTGTGGGACTACCATGTGACGGAATCGGGATTTGCGGCGGACATCGGGTTTGAGAAATTCTGGAATGTGAAATGCCGGCTCAGCGGCCTGCAGCCGCACGTATCGGTGGTAGTTGCCACCATACGGGCGCTGAAGATGCACGGCGGCGGGCCGCAGGTACGGCCGGGACGGCCCCTGCCGGAGGAATATACAAGGGAGAATCTGGACCTTTTGGAAAAGGGCTGCGCCAATCTGTTTCACCACGTGGCATGCGTCCGCCGGTCCGGCATCCGGCCGGTGGTATGCATCAACCGGTTTTACACGGATACGGACGCGGAAGTGGCTCTTCTGCGCCGCCTGTGCGAAAGGGAGAATGTGCCCTGTGCCCTGAGCGAGCACTGGCGCTACGGCGGCCAGGGGGCAGAGGAACTGGCCCGGGCGGTGATCGAGGCCTGTGAGCAGCCCCCGGAGCCGGTCCGGTTCCTGTACGGCCTGGACACGCCCCTGCGGGAGCGGGTGGAACGCATTGCCCGGACGGTATACGGGGCCGACGGGGTGGATTGGAGCCCTCTGGCCCTGGAAAAGGCCCGGCGGTTTGAGAGCGACCCTCGCTACGCCGATTACTGCACCATGATGGTCAAGACCCACCTGTCGTTGAGCCATGACCCGGCTTGGAAGGGCGTACCACGGGACTGGCGCCTGCCGGTGCGGGACATATTGGAGTACGGCGGGGCACGGTTCCTGTGCCCCATGGCGGGGGAGATCAGCATGATGCCGGGGACGGGCTCGGACCCGGCGTACCGGCGGGTGGATGTGGACACAGCCACCGGGCAGGTGACCGGCCTGTTTTGAGACGGGAGGCGGACGGATGGAGTGGGAACCGGCGGCGGGCTTTGCCCGGGCGCTGGCCTCTCGGGACGCGGTGCCCGGGGGCGGCGCGGCCAGCGCAGTGGCGGGAGCCCTGGGGGCCGCCCTGGGGAGCATGGTGGGGGAGCTCACCGTGGGGAAGAAAAAGTACGCACCGGTGGAGAAAGACCTGCGCCTTCTCATGGCCCAGGCGGAGAGCCTCCGGGAGGAGCTGCTGGCACTGGCGGTGGAAGATGGGGAGGCGTTCATGCCCCTGTCCAGGGCCTACTCCCTTTCCCGGGATGACCCGGCCCGGGAGGAGACCATGGAGGCCTGCCTCCGCCGGGCGGCGGCGGTGCCTTTGAAGATCTTGGAAAAGAGCGGCCAGGCTCTG
>CALWYY010000148.1 GCA_944385885.1 uncultured Oscillospiraceae bacterium
AAATATTTTACCATCGGGCAGTCTCCCGCCAGGGAGAATGTCAGCTGCCCCAATGGCCTGGCGCTGCACCGGGCTGTGAAATCCCCGTCCTCTCCCGGCAGGCACATGTATATCTGTTCTACCGGCACCTCCTGCCGGATCACGTTCACCAGCTCCTGGAGGATGGCCTGCGTGTCCAGGCTCCGGGCGGCCTTGTCGCTGAAGGTCTTGATCAGCAGGTTCTGTTTCTCCTCCCGGGAGTACAGGGAATCCATCATCTTCCGAATCACCGCGTATACCAGGGACAGGGCAATGGCAAACAGCACCAGCACCACCGCCGTGGCCGCGTCCGGGGACAGAGTCGCCGTCTCCGTGAGCCAGTCCACCGCCGGGGTGAACAGGTTGATTCCACCGGCCACGAAAATGGCCGCGGAGGCGATGGTCACCACGCTCCGGGATACCTGCAGCGTCAGGCGGAACATGTGCTTGCGGTACAGGGCGTACATCAGAAACGCCGCAAACAGGATCCCCGACAGTGTATCCCAGGGAAACACGTTCCCGGGGATGATCTGCAGAAAGTTCCCCAAAGTCACGCTCAGGCACCCGCACAGGATGGCCAGGATCCCCGGAGAGCGCACCCCACGTTCCCGGATCACCGTCCGGAAAATCAGGGCAATGGACAGGACGATCAGCAGGAAATAGGCAAACGGGATGGCCACGGGCCAGCGCATGGTGTATAGAAACACCGTCTGCCCGTTTTCCGTCACCACCTGCGGCGGGGCCAGAAACACCCCCAGAGCCGTGAGCACCAGGATCACCAGCGTGCTTATGCCCCAGACGATCTTCAGAAAGTACCCCCGCCAGCCGGTGAAGGCACACACAAACATGTAAATGAGAAACGCCAGGGAGAAAAGGGATAGGATGGAGACGTAATACCAAAACTCCACCCCGGGGAAGAGCTGCAGGCGCATGAGGATCGAGCCACCGCACCAGAGCATGAACCCCGCCAGCATGAAAATAAACCACCGGATCGCCCGGGTCTTTTTGGAGGCGATGAACGCCGTGAACATCAGTGCGTAGCAGCACAGGGCTGTCACGTTTACGTACAGATAGGGTACCCCGCTCATACCGGCCCGGCCCCCTTTCTGCCCTCCTGGCCGGTCCCGGCCCGGTTCGCCAGCAGCTCCGCCACGTCCAGAGCGTCTGGGTTGATGGGCCGGATCGTCCGGCCTGTCCGGGCCCGGAACGTCTCCATGCTGCCCCAGGGAATGATGGTGATCTGCAGCGGCTCCATGTCAAGGAGCTTTTTCAGGTCTCCGTAGTCGCTGTCGTAGTACTTGAAATACACGGACATCAGGTCCCGCAGCACATCCACCCGGGTCACGTCGTTGTCCTGGGCCTCCGGCCGGATCTCGGCATACATGTGCAGGAACGGATATCCCCGCCCGTCAAATTCCTTCCGGGCAAACCAGTCCCCAATCCCCAGCTTGGACAGACGGATCACCTCTGTCACCGTGGACTCGGTAATGCGGGTAAAACCTGCAATATCAATGACCGTGGGCACCCGGTCCAGGTAAATGAACCGGGGCAGGGCGCCGCCGCCCGCAGACAGGCAGCGGTACATGTCCCCGATGCGGTAGCGCATGAAGGCGCCCCCGTGCAGGACGCTGATCACCAGCTCGTACTCCTGTCCTGCCCGCACCTCGTCCATCAGGCAGGTCCGGGGCCGGTATCCCCGGTCCTCCAGGCTGCGCTCCATCTCCTCCCGGGGGATAAACTCGTAAAAACAGGCGTCGGGGAAAAAGACCATCCCCGGCCGCTGCCGGCTCTCGGCGGCAATGCAGGTGCTCTCCGTCCCGGCGGCGATCTCCACCGGGTATACCCCCCAGGCCCGGGACAGGTTCTCCCGGTAGCACCGGGCGTCGGTGCCCGTGCACACCATCCCCTTGAGCCGGAACACGTCCCCCGGAACCATCTTCCGCCCGTCCCGCCGGCAGATGTATTTGGCCCGCAGCCAGCGGTACGCCACTCCCGGGGAGACGCGCAGGCCTTTCCGGCCGCCGCCCCCAGAGGCGTCTCCAAAATGCTCGGTGATGTAGTTGGCTACGCTGCCAATGGCAAAGAAAAAGTCCAGCCCGCCCCCAAAGGCCATGGCAAACCCTTTCTTGATCCGTTGGGAAAAGCTCAGGTGGGAGTTCTCGTTGGTATCCGGCAGCCACTGAAACCGGATGTCCTCGTCCAGGATGGACGGCAGCAGCCCCGTGATATAGGGCAGCGGCGCTCCCCCATACAGAATCCGGTCCCCCCGGGCCACCGGGATGTTGGCCGGGCTGCTGCCGGAGGCCAGCAGCGTCACCGCCAAAACGTTGTGCTTGTAGCAGTCCAGCATCTCCCGGGAGTAGGGCGCCAGCTTTACCGGGCGCAGCCCTCCCTCCCAGGTGGTCTGGATCCAAATTACCGGTTTGGAGGGCAGCATCTCCTCCCGCCGGCTCAGAAGAACCTCCGCGTAATCCTCGTAGCTGGTCAGCGGCAGCATTTGCCGGAACTCCTGTATGCTCCCGGGCGTCCGGCCGCCGAGAAGCGCCCGGCCCAGGCCGGAGCCGCTCCATATATCCATCTGCTCCCGCATCAGGCGGTTCTGTATGTCCATATACGCTTCCAGGGACAGGTCCAGAAACCCGCAGTAGGACTGCCAGATCTCACCCCGGGGCAGTTTTTTCAGCTTGTCCTGAAATTTCATGGCCGCCTCTTCCGTCTTTCCTCTGTCGTTGAATCTTGCATGCGCTGAGTCCCGGCAGGGCCTTATCTCTTCTTCCTCCAGGTTTCCCGGCAGCGGCGGGCGCTGGTCCGGTTGGGAAACAGAAACGGCGTGGTTTTCTTATACTGCTCGTAGCCGGGAATCAGGTGCGGAAATATGTACCGGTCCTCATACCACACAAGGATCAGGTCCAACAGCGTATATATCACCGCCGAGGACAGGGGAAATCCCGTGGAGGGGACCAGGCACAGGCACATCAGGCACAGCCACCACACCCCCGGGTGCCGGCACAGGGCGTAGACGCCGGTGTCCACCAACGGCGTTTCCCACCAGGGCCGGGAGGCCTGCTTTTTCCGGTCCTGTTTCTTCGGCTGGACCGCGAAAAACACCGTGTATACCAGCAGTACCAGGAAAAACAGGGCCAGTACACCCATGATGATCCGCACCGCCGCGGGCAGCGCCGCCTGCCCGCCCTGTGCCTGGCTCAAAATGGACAGGCCCAGCAGGCCCGCCCCCACCGGAAACAGGCTCAGCAGCCGCTCGTTGTTGTGGCTCTTGCAGTTCAGGTCGTGGAGCAGAAACACTCCGAATGCTAAAATACCGTACCAGAACATACCACATTCCTCCATCGTCGGAAGGCCAATCCAGCCTTCCGGGCGTTCTCTGGGAACATATATAATATCAT
>CALWYY010000149.1 GCA_944385885.1 uncultured Oscillospiraceae bacterium
CCCGGACGATGATGGCCCCGAACCGGCGGCGCAGACAGGGTCTGCTCTCCTGGGCGGCGGCGGCCATCTCCAATCAGTACTCCTCCTGTCCCCGTCTCGCATCCATAGTCCCGGCCTTCCCCGCCGGGCGGCGTTCCTTTCCCCATATTACCCCGGAAAGGTTTCCGGCGTCAATGCCCCTGTTTTCAAACGGGGCCGTTTGTGGTATGATCTCCAGGGTGGGAGGCGAGGGCATGCGCGATTATCAAAGGGAACTGGAGGCGGTGACGGCGCGCCTGGGGGAGGCCCGGCCACGGCTGCTGCTGCACAGCTGCTGCGGCCCATGCAGCAGCTACTGCCTGGAATACCTGACCCGGTGGTTCCGGGTGGACGTGCTGTTTTACAACCCCAACATCCTGCCGGAGGAGGAGTTCCACCGGCGTCTATACTGGCAGCGGCGGCTGCTGGAGACGGCGCCCTTTGGCCGGGGGGTAGAGCTTCTGGTCCCGCCCCGGGACGAGGCGGCCTTCCGGGCGGCGGCCCGGGAGCTGGAGAGGGAGCCGGAAGGCGGGACCCGGTGCACCGCCTGTTTCCGGCTGCGGCTGGAACGGACCGCCCGCCAGGCGCAGGCCGGGGGCTACGAGTACTTTACCACTACCCTGACCGTGTCCCCCCATAAAAACGCGGCGCTTATCAATGCCATTGGCCAGGAGCTGGCCCAGGCCTTCCCCGGCCCGGCCTGGCTCCCTGGGGATTTCAAAAAACGGGACGGATACAAGCGGAGCGTCCAGCTGTCCCGGGAATACGGCCTGTACCGCCAGAGCTGGTGCGGCTGCGGCTGGCCGGAGGAGGAGAGAAAATGAATTTACGGGAGAAGCTTGTTTATCCGGCCATGGTCGGCGCGGTATACGCGGCGCTGACCATGATGCTGGCGCCCATCAGCTACGGAAACGTCCAGTTCCGCGTATCGGAGGCGCTGTGCGTACTGCCCTTTTTCCTGCCGGAGACGGCAGTAGGCCTGTGTCTGGGCTGCGCCTTAGCCAACACCATTTCTGCGGCGGGAGTGCTGGACATTGTGTTCGGGTCCCTGGCCACCCTGGGCGCGGGGTTGTGTACCGCCGCTTTTGGCCGGACCTGGAGGGCGGGAGGGGGACTGCCGGATCTGCCCCGCCGGATTTTCGCCTGCCTGATGCCGGTTTTATGGAACGGGCTGGTGGTGGGAGCCGTGCTGGCCTGGAGCTTTGCCAGGGAGGCCTTTTGGAGTGCTTTTGCCCTGATGGGAGCCCAGGTGGCTCTGGGGGAGGCCGTGGTGCTTTTTGCCCTGGGGCTGCCGCTTATGTCCCTTGTCTCCCGGCGGGTCCTGCGTCCCGGAAGGGGGTAAGACCATGAGGTCGCTTCGGGAACTGTACACCGTGGGCCGCGGTCCCTCCAGCTCCCATACCATGGGCCCCGCCCGGGCCTGTGCCCTGTTCCAAAGGGAATACCCCCACGCGGATCGGTATCGAGTCACCCTGTACGGCTCCCTGGCCAAGACGGGCCGGGGACACCAGACGGACCTGGCGGTGCAGGAGGCGTTTGCCCCCCGGCCGGTGGAGATCATCTGGGACACCCAGACGGGGGACCTGCCCCATCCCAACACCATGGATCTGCAAGCCTTCCAGGATGGACGGCTGGTGGGGGAGCTGCGGGCCCTGTCAGTGGGAGGCGGGGCCATCCGCATCCCCGGCCGGCCGGAGGAAGCGGGCCGGGAAGTCTACGGGGAAAATTCCTTCCGGGAGATCCAGGAACTGTGCCGGGGAGAGAACCTGCGCCTGCCGGATTACGTGGCCCGGCGGGAGGGAGAGGAAATTTTCTCTTTTCTGCTGGATATTTGGCGGTGTATGAAACGTTCCGTGGCGCAGGGGCTGTCCCGCACCGGGACGCTGCCGGGCGGGCTGGAGGTAGAGCGCAAGGCACAGTATCTATATAACCAGCGGCACATGGACGAGAGCCGGGAGACCCGGCAGAACCGGCTGGTATGTGCCTATGCCTTCGCCGCGGCGGAGGAGAACGCCTCTGGCGGAGAGATTGTCACCGCCCCCACCTGCGGAGCCTGCGGGGTTATGCCCGCGGCGCTGCTATATATGCAGGAGGACCGGGGGTTTTCCGACGAGCAGGTGGCCCGGGCGTTGGCGGCCGGAGGACTGGTGGGAAACCTTATTAAGCACAACGCATCCATTTCTGGAGCGGAGTGCGGCTGCCAGGCGGAGATCGGATCGGCCTGTTCCATGGCGGCTGCCGCGCTGGCGGAGCTGTTCGGCATGGGGCTGGGGCAGATTGAGTACGCGGCAGAGGTGGCCATGGAACATCATCTGGGACTTACCTGCGATCCCATCGGGGGCCTGGTGCAGATTCCCTGCATTGAACGCAACGCCGTGGCCGCCATGCGGGCCATAAACGCCCTGTCTCTGGCAAACTTTTTAGCCAGCACGCGAAAAATCTCCTTTGATATGGTGGTGGATACCATGTACGAAACCGGGCGGGATCTAAACCGCCTGTACCGGGAGACCGCCGAGGGCGGTCTGGCGAAAAAATACGGCCGTTAACAAAAAATGGGTCACCCGGCCGGAAACACCAGGGCGTAGCCGCCGGAGGGAGAAGACCAAAGTCTTCTCCCTCCGGCTTTTATATTCTATCA
>CALWYY010000150.1 GCA_944385885.1 uncultured Oscillospiraceae bacterium
CCCTCCGGGCGAGAATCTTCCCGGTGATGGATATAAGGTAGCTGTCCAGCTCTGTCTGGTTGTACGCGGTAAAGATCCGGGATATATCCTGCGCACCCAGGCCCAGATGGTCCCGGAGAAGGTGGTATCCCTCGCAAATGAGCTGCATGTCCCCGTACTCAATGCCATTGTGCACCATTTTGACAAAGTGCCCGGCACCGTCCGGCCCCACCCAGCGGCAGCACGGCTCGCCGGCCGGCGTCCGGGCGCAAATGCTCAGAAGGATGGGTTCCACCACCCGCCGGGCCTCCTCCGGCCCGCCTGGCATCAGGGAGGGGCCCCGCAGAGCCCCCTCCTCTCCGCCGCTTATCCCACAGCCCACAAACAGGAGCCCCCGTTCCTCGGCCCACCGGGTCCGCCGCCGGGTGTCCGCGTAGTGGCTGTTGCCCCCGTCGATGAGGATGTCCCCCCGCTCCAGACATTCGGCCAGGTCCCTTAGCAGCGCATCCACCGCGTCCCCCGCCCGCACCATCAAAAGGATGACCCGCGGCGGCCGCAAAAGCCCAGCCAGTTCCTCCAATGAACCAGCCCCCACGATGGACCTGCCGCCGCAGCGGGACAAAAAACGCTCCCTCCGCTCCGGCGTCCGGTTATATACCGCTACGCGGTATCCCCGGCTCTCCAGGTTCAGCGCCAGGTTTTCTCCCATTACACCAAGGCCGATCAGGCCAATATCCGCTCCCGTCACGGTGCCTCCTTATCGTACAACCCGGGCATTGCCCTTCCATACGCTCCACACCTGCTCCTCGTCCGCAGGCATGAAATAGTCCGTCCACGTGCCGGCCGCCAGCGCCCCGGTGGCCCAGCCGAACTGGGCCGCCCGTTCCGGCGTCCAGCCCCGGTCCAGCCCGTACAGCAGCCCGCCAACGTAGGCATCGCCCCCGCCGATACGGTCCGTCACGGGAATCCGCCGGGGCGGAAGCTGCACCCAGGACCCGTTTTCATACAGCAGCGCCCCCCAAAGATGCTCATCGGCGCTCACCACCTCCCGGAGAGTGGTGGTAAACAGGCCCACATGCGGATACCGCCCCGCTGCCTCGGCTATCATGGCCTGGAACCCGTCTATCTTCTCCCCGAGCTCCCTCCCCCCGGTTTCGGGCCCCTCCAGGCCCAAAGCCAGTTGGAAGTCCTCCTCGTTCCCCACCAGCACGTCCGCCCGGGCTGCCAGGGCGGAGAACAGCTCCCGCAGTTCCCCTTCCCGTCCCGCCCAGAAAGAGGCGCGGTAGTTTAGGTCGAAGCTGATTCTTGTGCCGGCCCGGGCGGCGCGTTCCGCCAGTTCCAGGCACAGCTGGCCCGTGGCCGGAGACAGGGCGGCTATCAGTCCCGACAGGTGCAGTGTGCGCACCCCCTCCCTGTCAAACAACGTATCCAAATCGTAAAATGAGGACTCCAGAATCCGGCCGATTTCCCCTGCCCGGTCGTTGGCCACCCGCGGCCCTCGAACCCCGCAGCCGCTGTCGGCAATGTTAAATTGGTGCCGCCAACCCCAGGGACCGCCCTGAGGCAATTCCGGCCCCTCAAATTCCACCCCCCGCCGGCGCAGGTCGTTTTGAATAAACCGGGCCACCGGGCTCTTCTGCACAAACGCGGTGAGCACCTTGACCCGCTGCCCCAGAGAGGCCGCAATCGTCAGCACGTTGCTCTCCGCGCTGGTCGCCTGCATATGAAACAGCTCACTCTCGTACACCGTCCGCCGCCCGGCCGGCGTCAGACGGGCGCCCATGCTGGTGGGTGCCACAAGGGCGTACGCCCTTGATCCCGGACCGCTCCAGGCCACCTTGCCGCCCCCCTTGTCTGCTTTATTTTGCATAATGCATTATATATTATCTACCCCGGCCCTGTCAAGCCGTATCCCCCCGGTTTCTGTGCAAAAAGAATAAAGCCGCCGGGGTTTCCTCCGGCGGCTTTATAAAAAATCGCCTCTCCCCGGCAGGGAGAGGCAGTCAGCCGTCTCAGTCGAACAGGCAGGGCCGCACGTGGGCGTCAATGCATTTCTTTACTCCCGGCAGGTCCCGGGCCTTCAGGCATTCCACCATGCGCAGATGTTCCTCATAGGATTTTCGGTTGTTGGACTCGTAGTTTTCAAACGTCCGGCAAATCCGCATCAGGTTCCGCAGGCGGTCCATTACCTCGATGGCGTAGCGGTTGCCCGACAGGCCCACCAGGGCGCAGTGGAACTGAATGTCCACCCGGATGCATTCCTCAATGTTTCCGCTCTCCAGGTTCCTCCGGTACTCCTCGCAGCAAAATTCCAGCTCCCGCAGATCCTTGGCCGGTTCGCTCTGGCAGATAATCTCCGCGGCAAAAACCTCCAGGATCTTACGCATGGCGTACACCTCCCGCATCCCGTCCTCGTCCAGACCTTTTACGGTCCAGCCGCACCGGGGGCGGTATTCCGCCAGGTCCAGCTTTTCCAGCCGGCTAAGCGCCTCCCGGACGGGGGTTATGCTGGTGCCAAATTCCTCCGCCAGCTGCGTGTTTTTCAGCTGCGTGCCCGGTTTGAGCGCCCCGCTGATGATCTTCTTGCGGAGCTCATGCACGATCATATCCGACGTGGTGCGGATTTCTTCCATTTTCGTTCCCGCTTCGAACACATTACCCATAGAGCGATCCCATCATCCAATGCATTGTATTGTATATTCTATATATCTATATAATACAGAATTTTCCTTCTTTATGCAACATTTCTCCCGGATAATTTCGGCAAAACCATAAATTTCCTTTTTTTAGCCGGTCTGCACAAACAGCCGCCATTGCCAGCCCGGGCAATGGCGGCTGTTCTCCCTGTGCGGGCTATTGCAGCATGTTGGGGAAGAAGGTGATAATTTCCGGGACGAAAATCAGGATGATCAGCGCTACCAGCGCCATCAGGGCAAAGGGTATCTCTCCCCGGACAATCTTTCCCATAGACAGCTTGCTCACCGACGCTATGGAGAAGATGTTTACCGCCACAGGCGGCGTGAGGCCGCCCAGCGTCAGGGCAAAGCAGATCACCACGCCAAAATGGATGGGATCCAGCCCCAGGGCCTGGGACAGGGGGTACATCATGGGCATCAGCAGCACAATGGTGGCCGTAGCATCCATAAAGGTGCCGAAAATCAGCATTACCACACACACCAATATCAGATACAGGGTTGGTCCCACATGCATGCCCGTAACAAAGGCGTTTACCTGGGCGGCAATGTTGGCGTAGGTAAACAGCCACGCAAAGGCGGAGGACGAGGCGATGATAAACAGCACAATGGTGGACGAAACCGCCGAGTCCCGGACAATCCGCAGAATAGACGCCGGCTTCAATTCCTTGTAGACAAACACCCCCACCACCAAAGCGTAGGCGATAGACACTGCCGCCGCCTCCGTGGGCGTGAAAAAGCCCCCATATATGCCTCCCAGGACCACCACGGGCATCATCAGCGCCCAGAAGGATTCCTTAAAGCTCTTCCATACCTTCGGCTTTTCCTCATGCCGTTCCAGTTTCGGCCACCGCTGCCGCACTGCCAGTATGTACGTGATGATAAACAGCAAAAAGGCCAGCAGGAGCCCCGCCCCGATGCCTCCGGCAAACAGCTTGGTTATGGACACGTTGTTCACCGTGCCGAAGAACACCATTACGATGCTGGGCGGAATGATGGGGCCCAGGGCGCCAGCCGTGGCGATCAGGCCCGCCATGGTCT
>CALWYY010000151.1 GCA_944385885.1 uncultured Oscillospiraceae bacterium
AGGTATAGTCCACGTCCGCTCCCGGTACGCTGGGAGGCCCGATGATCGCCAGCTTGCTGGTCAGAGGATCCGCCCCCGCCAGACCGTCGATCTGGCGTTTGTCGGGTGACCCGAAAATGTTCAGGATCACCTTGTCCCGCAGAGCCGGGTCGGAGGGGAGGTCGTTGGCTTTGAGGTAAATGCCTTTGCTGGTGCCGCCGCGCATAATCACACACGGGATACGAAACTGGTCGCTCATAGTTCTGTCGCTCCTCCTAATTTCCCTTATTTTTTCTTGGCTTCAATGAGCTGGGTGATCTTCTCCACGCACTGCTCCGGCGTGGAATCCGGGCCGAAGAAGGCGTCGGTGCCCAAAAACGCCGTGCCCTCCTTGGCGATCTTGTCCTCGTAGTACTTGTGCTCCTCTTCCTTCTCGGCAATGCGCCCGCCGGCCCAGACCACGGTCTTGTCCCGCAGGCCCAGCTCCTCCAGGCGCTTGCTCACCCGGGGGAACAATGTCACGCCCAGGCCCAGCAGGTTGGATACGCCCACCGCATCCGCCTTGGCCTCGGCCGCCACTTCCGCCACCGTCTCCGGCAGGTTCATGCCCCGCAGGAAGATCACCTCATACCCCGCGTCCTGGAACGCCTCGCGGATGGTGTTGATCCCGTTGACGTGGGCGTCCGCGCCCACGGTGGCCAGCACGATCTTCTCCTTGCGGGTGGGGGCCTTCTCCACGTGCACGGTCACGTTCTCCTTGGTGATGGGGCAGCGGGAGGCGTCCACGCCCAGCGGCGTGTACCCCGCCACGTACCGGGTGATGCCGTCCGGATCCCGGTTGGTCTTTACAAACCGCTTCAGGTCCCAGCCGCCGGCCCGGGGCGTGTCCATCATACCCGACTTGCCGCCTTCCACGATCAGGTCGATCAGTTCCATGTCCGTCCACTGCTTCCAGAACTCTTCCGTCAGGCAGCCGGGCTTCAGGCTGTGGGCCGGCAGGTGCAGTACGGCTTCCAGCACCGCAAAAGCCTCGTCCATCATCATGGCCTCATACTGGTCGATGATCGGGGACTCGATGCCCGGGTTATAGGTGCGCCGGAATACGTCCTCCGTGGCCCATACCGCCTGGCCCATGGAGTCGCCGGTGGGGATCCCCACGCTCTCAGCCGCCTTGGGCCGGTAGAAGTTGGCCCCGCCCAGCTTGGCCGAAATGGCCATACGGGCAAAGTGCGCCTGCTCCGCAATCAGGTTGGCCGGCGGGTTCTGGAAGGTCTCCGGCACTACAATCAGGCTCTTGGAGAGCATGTTGTGCCGGAACGCCCGCATGATGGCTAGATCCCGGTACAGGTTCACGCCCCCCACGTTCATCTGGATGCCGCTGAGCTCCCAGGGCAGGCCCGCGTGGGTGGCCACGCCCTCGCTCAGCAGGCACATGGCAATGGCCATGCCGTCCGTGCCGCCGATGTTGTTGATGTGCTTGTGGGTGTCCAGCTGGGCAAAGATCTTGTTCTCCGCGCAGACGATGCACGCCTTATAGCCGTTGACTACCTTGGTGCGGAAATCATGGATCCCCCGGCCGCCGAAGTGCACATGGATCACCGGGCCGATGTCCGTGCCGTCAAAGCCCGCAATGAACCCGTTGAGGATGTTGATGTGGGCCGTGTCCCCGGTGGCGTTGATTCGCACGGGGTGCTTGGAGCCGCCCCCCATCTGGATGAATTCCCGCTCCCCCTTGGGGGTGATGCCGCCCTTGCCTCGGGACTGCTCAATCAGTTCCCGCCCCTTCAGCGGGTCAATGTGCCGGGTGGCCTCGGAGTGGACAAACTGGAAAATGGTGTCGTCGTATTTGTCGGCGTATTTGTAGATGTCCAGAGATTCCTTGTACGTCTCCTCGGCGGTGTTTCGGCCCAGAATGGGGTTCAGGCAGGGGATGCCCCGCTCCACCGCCTTCTGGCCCAGCTCGTAGATCCGGTAGCCGCTGCGCACCACCCCGGCCACCTCCCGGGGATAGGGAGCGGGCAGGCCCACAACCTCGCCGTTCTCGTCCAGATCCGGCATCTCCACGCCGAAGCAGTCCGCGTAGGCGCGGATGGTCTCGATGTCATCCTTGATAATCTGTTTTGTTCTCTCCTGCGGGTCTTTCATTGGGGTTCTCCCTCCATTATGTTATTCTATGCCCAGCTCTGCGCGCACGCGGGGGATCAGCCCGCCGTATTCCAGAGTCTTGAGTACGCTTTCCGACACGGGCGCGGAGGTGATCTCCCCCCGGGGGCCCGTTATGGTGCCTTTTTCCAGATCCACCTCTACCACATCCCCCGTGCGCAGCTGGTTCACCGCGTCCGCCACAAATACCGGCAGGCCGATGTTGATGCAGTTGCGCCGGAAGATCCGGGCGAAGCCCTGGGCCACCACCAGGGCGACCTTGGCCTGCTTGAGGGCGATGGGCGCCTGTTCCCGGCTGGACCCGCAACCAAAGTTCCGCCCCGCCACCAGGATGCACCCCGGCTCCCGGTTGTCCTTGAAATCGTCGGTGGGCAGGCCCGCCATGGCGAACTTGCCGATCTCCTCGTAGGGCTCGCTCATGGCGTAGCCCGGCAGGATCTGGTCCGTGTCCACGTCGTTGCCCAGGATGATGACTTTCCCTTTGATCTTTTCCATTTCTTACACCTCCGGAACGGTAATCACACCGGTGAGGGCGGACGCCGCCGCCGTGGCCGGGGACGCCAGGTAAATCTGCCCCTCCTTGCTGCCCATGCGCCCGGGGAAGTTGCGGTTGGTGGTGGATACCACCACGTCCCGGGGGGTGATCAGCCCCTCATGGGCGCCGAAACAGGAACCGCAGCCGGGGTTGAGAACCGTCGCCCCCGCGTCCCGGGTGATCGTGCACCAGCCCCGCGCCTCCATCTGTCCCAGGATCTCCCGGGAGGCGGGTACTATCAGTACGTTCACGTCCGGATGCACCTTCCGGCCCTGGAACGCCTTGGCCACCTGCTCCATATCGTTGAGCCGGCCGTTGGTGCAGCTGCCCACCACCACCTGGGTGATCTTCAGCCCCGCCTTCTCCCGCACCGGCACCACGTTGGCCGGGTTGAAGGGACAGGCAATCTGGGGCTCCAGCGTCCCCAGGTCGATCTCATAGGTCTCGAAGCAGTCCTCTTCACGCTCCTCCGTGCCAAATATGGTGATCATGCTGCCGATCTCAATGCCCATGTTGCACACGGTCATCCGCTCGGCGGTGGAGAACTGGCCGATGCCGGGGCCGGTGAGCACCAGCCCCCGGTCCACTAAATAGTCCGACCCAAATTTGCTGCCCAGATACAAAATCAGGTCTTTGCCGAATACGTTGGACGGGAGCGTCCCCGTCAGATATATTTGTACCACCTGGGGCACTTCCAGGTCCAGCGTGCCTGTGGCCATGGCTGCCGCCAGCTCCGTGGAGCCGACGCCGATGCCGATCTGGCCGTAGCCGCCGCAGGTGCCCGTGTGGGAGTCTGCAATAACAACAAGGTCGCCAGGGTTCTGGCGGTGCTTTTCATACATCAGCTGATGGATAACGCCCTCGCCCCGCTGATACAGCGGTACGCCAAACTCTTTGGAAAAGTCATCCATGGTCCAGACGTTGGCGCGGGCCTTTTCCGTGGACGCGGGGTATACATGGTCGACAATCAGAGCCACCCGCTCCGGGTCAAACACCTTCTTGACGCCGATTTCCCGGAACATGCGGATGGCGATGGGGGCCGTTACATCATGGGCGGCAACGAAGCTCACCTTGCAGGTGATATCCTGGCCAGGAACGACCTCTTCCTTGCCCGCCGCTTTTGCCAGATATTTTTCAATCAGGTTCATTTCTTTTCCGTCCTTCCTGGCCGTTTTGATAAAGTAGCCCCCTTGTTGCCAAGGGGGCTATGACTGCTAAGGAGCCGTGTTTGTTCAGCGCATGCCGTCCTCGCACTTGGCCTCGGACTTCTGCAGGCCGCCGATCCGGCCCTTGCCGTTGACAACCGCATGGGGACGACCGCCGTCGGCCAGGACTACCGCCATGACGATCTCGTCGTCCTTGGGGGCGTCGGGCACACGGACCGCAAAGGAGCCGTAGTGGGTGCGCACAAAGGCCGCATCCTTGAAGTGCAGGGAGATGTCCAGCTCAGAGCCCGTGGGGCCAACCTTCTCGTTGGAGGGGATGATGGACTTGCCGCCGCCGATGGCCGCGCGGATGGTCTTGCCCGCCTTGGGGTGCAGCATAGCGGAGGAATGCTCCAGCTCGCCGGCCATGCCTACGATGCAGCCCTTGCCGTAGGTCTCTACCGTCTCCGCGCCCAGGATCTCCGCGCCCTTCCGGGTCAGCAGGTCGCCCAGGTACTCGCCGTACTCGGTCAGCTCGCTCAGGTCTTCCTGCCATACGCCCGCATAGGGGTTCTTGATGACCGCCGCCACGGACACCGTCTTGATGGACTTGCGCTCGCCGTTTTCCACCGGCATTTCCGCGCCGCCCTCGTAGAACACTTCCTCGACGTTGGTTACGATCTTGCGGATTTTCGGCTCTTTCATGATTTTATCCTCCTATAAATTTGGTTTTGCTTTTGTTTCGCTGAACTCCAGTGGGGGGAAAGCTCAGCAGGGCTTTCTCTTCGCAGGAGGAGTGTTGCTGCTCTTCTTGACGTTGACCTTGCCGTCGATAATCACGTAGGTCAGGCCCGGAATGTCACCAGCGGCAAAGGCGCTCAGAGCGTCCGTGCCCACAGAGCCCATGGGGGCGTCCATGATCAGCAGATCCGCTTCCTTGCCCGGGGCGATGACGCCGCGGTTCAGGCGGTCGTAGACCTTGGCCGGGTTGCCGGTGGCCATGCACACC
>CALWYY010000152.1 GCA_944385885.1 uncultured Oscillospiraceae bacterium
TGCCACTCCTGCTGGAAGAAACGCATCGCCCGGGAATCGGCCCTGCGGGCCGGCCAGGGCGGTCCCACGGAATCATAAGGAGGTATTTATTATGTCCAACCCCTGCCCCACCCCCCACAACAGCGCCATGCCCGGGGACTTCGCCCCCACCGTGCTCATGCCGGGCGACCCGCTGCGGGCCCAGTTTATCGCGGAAAACTACCTGGCCTCCCCCCGGCTGGTGAACAACGTCCGGGGCGTCCAGGGCTACACCGGCACGTACAAGGGCGTCCCCGTGAGCGTGATGGCCTCCGGCATGGGGATGCCGTCCATCGGCATTTACAGCTATGAGCTCTACAACTTTTACGGGGTGGAGAACATCCTCCGGGTGGGGTCCGCCGGGGCCCTGAGCGAGAAGCTGCAGATCCGGGACATCATCCTGGGCCAGGGGGCCTGCACCAACTCCGCCTGGGCCTCCCAGTACGGCTGCCGGGGGACCTTCGCCCCCATCGCGGACTTCGGCCTGCTGCGCCTGGCGGCGTCCCTGGCGGAGGAGCGGGGCCTGCGCTACCAGGTGGGGAACCTCCTGTCCTCGGACCCCTTTTACGACGACGACGCCGGGTCCAACGACGCCTGGCGGAAGCTGGGGGTGCTGGGGGTGGAGATGGAGGCCGCGGCCCTGTACATGAACGCCGCCCGGGCCGGGAAAAAGGCCCTGGCCATCTGCACCGTATCCGACCACATCCTCACCGGGGAGGTCACCTCCGCCCAGGAGCGGCAGACCTCGTTCCGGCAGATGATGGAGCTGGCGCTGGACACGGCTGTCCGCCTGTGAAGGACACCCCGCCGGGGCACCCGGCGGGGTGTAATATTTTTTCACTTATTGTAACCTCTGGCACGGCTTGCATATGCAGGCCCGTCATGATATACTGCGACTGCGGTATGTCCCTTACCTAAGGACAAATTTTAAGGAGGAAAAATTCCATGAAGAAATTTCTGGCTATTCTTCTGGCTCTGACCATGGTCTTCGCCCTGGTTGCCTGCGGCACCACGGAGACCCCGGCGGAAGAGCCCACGGAGGCCCCGGCGGAGGAGCCGGCCGAGGAGCCGGCGGAAGAACCCGCTGAGGAGCCCGCAGAAGAACCCGCTGAGGAGCCCGCAGAAGAACCCGCCGAGGAGCCCTCGGAAGAACCCTCCGGCGCGGTGGATCCGGAGACCATCGAGGACAACATGACCTCCGAGGACGGCACCTATGAGCTCGCCTTCGTCACCGACGTGGGCCAGCTGAAGGACAAGTCCTTCAACCAGGGCACCTGGAACGGCGTGAAGGCCTATGCCGCCGCCAATGGGCTGAGCTACAAGTACTACCAGCCCGCCAACGGCGACCAGGCCACCGACGATGACCGCTACGACGCCATGAAGGCGGCCGTGGACGCGGGGGCGAAGGTGGTTGTCTGCGCCGGCTTCCTGCAGGAGACTGCCCTGAAGCGCGCGGCGATCGAGAACCCCGACACCATGTTCGTGTTCATTGACGGCTACGCCCTGTCCGACGAGGACGGCAACGTGCTGACCAACGTGGCCCCCATCGCCTTCAAGGAAGAGCAGAGCGGCTACTTCGCCGGCTACGCGGCCGTTATGGAAGGCTACACCAAGCTGGGCTTCTGCGGCGGCGGCGGCGGCACCAACCCGGCCTGCTGCCGGTACGGCTACGGCTTCGTCCAGGGCGCCGAGGCGGCGGCGGCCGCCAGCGGCGTGGAGGAAGTGACCATCAACTACTCCTGGCAGTACGGCTCCAGCTTCTCCGCCTCCCCCGAGCTGCAGACCATGTGCAACGGCTGGTACGAGAACGGCACGGAAGTGATCTTCGCCTGCGGCGGATCCATGTTCGCCTCCATCGTGGCGGCGGCCGCGGAGAACGACTGCGACGTGATCGGCGTGGACGTGGACCAGTCCTATGAATCCGAGACCGTGGTGACCTCCGCCCTGAAGGGCCTGAGCGCGGCCACCGAGTGGGCCATCGCCAAGTTCTACGACGGCGAGTGGGCGGACATCGGCGGCGTGAGCGTCAGCCTGGGCGTCAACGACGACGCCGTGGGCCTGCCCACCGACACCTGGTCCCTGGAGAACTACACCGTGGAGGAGTACGAGGCCCTGCTGGCCTCCCTGAAGTCCGGCGAGCTGACCATCGACGACACCGTCCTGGAGGCGGACGCCGTGACCGGCGTGGAACTGGAACACGTGGTCATCAACTACGTGTAATCACAATCCGTATGGAAAAGCGGGAAGGGCAAAACCCTTCCCGCTTTTTTTGCCGGGGAGGGAGCTTGAACCTTGCAATTGCCCCGGCTAACCGATATAATTAAAAGACGTAAACAGCGGAGAAAAGACGAAACGAGAGAAAGGGAGGTGGAAGCATGGACGACGCCCCGGAGTATATCATTGAGATGCTCCATATCACCAAGGAGTTTCCGGGAATCCGGGCCAACGACGACATCACGCTTCAGCTCCGGCGGGGGGAGATCCACGCCCTGCTGGGGGAAAACGGCGCCGGCAAGTCCACGCTGATGAGCGTCCTGTTCGGCATGTACCAGCCGGAGGAGGGGATCATCAAAAAGGACGGGCAGGTGGTGGACATCCGGGACCCCAACGACGCCACGGCCCTGCACATCGGCATGGTGCACCAGCACTTCAAGCTGGTGGAGGTGTTCACGGTGCTGGACAACATCATCCTGGGGGCGGAGGACACGAAGCTGGGCTTTCTCAGCAAGAAGGAGGCCCGGCGGAAGGTGCAGGAGATCTCAGAGCGCTACGGCCTGCGGGTGGACCTGGACGCCAAGGTGGAGGACATCACCGTAGGGATGCAGCAGCGGGTGGAGATACTGAAGATGCTCTACCGGGACAACGAGATCCTGATCTTCGACGAGCCCACGGCGGTCCTGACCCCCCAGGAGATCGAGGAGCTGATCCTGATCATCCGCAACCTGGCCAAGGAGGGCAAGAGCATCCTGTTCATCTCCCACAAGCTCAACGAGATCATGGAGGTGTCCGACCGGGTGACCGTGCTGCGGAAGGGGCGCTGCGTGGGCACCATTGAGACGGCCAAGACCACCAAGGAGGAGCTCAGCCGCATGATGGTGGGCCGGCCGGTCCAGCTGGTGGTGGACAAGGGCCCCGCCCACCCGGGGGAGGCGGTGCTGACGGTGGAGGGCCTGACGGTCCCGTCCCGGCTACACAAAAACGACGCGGTGAAGGACGTCTCCTTCCAGGTCCGGGCGGGGGAGATCGTGTGCATTGCCGGCATTGACGGCAACGGCCAGACCGAGTGCGTCTATGCCATCACGGGCCTGGAGAAGGCCTCCCGGGGGAAGGTGACCCTCTGCGGCCGGGACATCACCGACGCCCCCATCCGGACCCGGTCCAAGGACGGGATGAGCCACATCCCCGAGGACCGGCACAAGCACGGGCTGATTTTGGACTACACCCTGGAGGAGAACCTGGTGCTCCAGCGGTACTATGAGCCCCAGTTCCAGGACCATGGGTTTATCCGCTTTGACGCAGTGCGGGAGTATGCCGACAGCCTGATCCAGCAGTACGATATCCGTTCCGGCCAGGGGCCGGTGACCCGGGTGCGGTCCATGTCCGGGGGCAACCAGCAGAAGGCCATCGTGGCCCGGGAGATCGACCGGGACCTGCCGCTGATCGTGGCGGTGCAGCCCACCCGGGGCCTGGACGTGGGCGCCATCGAGTACATCCACAAGCAGCTGGTGGCCCAGCGGGACGCGGGGAAGGCGGTGCTGCTGGTGAGCCTGGAGCTGGATGAGGTGATGAACCTGTCCGACCGGATCCTGGTGATGTACGAAGGGGAGATCGTGGGCGAGTTCCGGGGGGGCGAGGTGACCGTGGAGGAGCTGGGGCTGTACATGGCCGGGGCCCGCCGGGCGCAGAAGGAGGGGAAGAGAGCATGAGACAGACCAATTCCGCCCCGCTGTGGAAACGGGACGGCGTGCGTTCCGTGCTGGCGTCCCTGCTGTCCATTCTGATCGGCCTGGTGGGCGGGAGCCTGATCATCCTGATCGTGGCGCTCACCAGCAAGAACCTGAACCTGCACAGCGCCTGGGAGGCCATCCGGCTGGTGTTTCTGGGGCTTTTCAGCACGGGCCGGGACGCCGCCGGCGGCCTGACCTTCGGCTTCAACCCCACCAGCGTTGGCAATATGCTCTTCCGGGCCACACCGCTGATCCTCACGGGCCTGTCGGTGGCGGTGGCCTTTAAGACGGGGCTGTTCAACATCGGCGCCCCGGGCCAGTACCTGGCCGGCACCGCTGCCACCCTGTTTGTGGCCCTGGAGATTCCCACCACGGTGGTTCCCGCCTGGATCGTGTGGATTCTGGCGTTTCTGGCCGGGATGCTGGCCGGAGCCGTGTGGGGGTCCATCCCTGGTATGCTCAAGGCCCTTCTGAATATCAACGAGGTCATCGCCTGTATCATGACCAACTGGATCGCGGCCAACCTGGTGACCTGGGTTTTTGATATCAGCAACCTGAAGAACGTGGTGGAGAACACCAAGTCCGGCTACATATACAAGACCTCCTTCAACGGCGTGCAGACCCCCAAGCTGGGCCTGGACAAGCTCTTTGAAGGCTCCCAGGTCAACGGCGGCATCCTGGTGGCCATCCTGTTGGCGGTGGTGGTGTACATCATCCTCACCCGCACCACCTTTGGCTATGAGCTGAAGGCCTGCGGCGCCAACCGCCATGCCGCCCGCTACGCCGGTATCCGGGACAAGCGGAGCATCGTCCTGTCCATGGCCATTGCCGGAAGCCTGTCCGGGGCGGCGGCCTCCCTGTACTACCTGTCTGGGAACACGGAGTTTTTCTGGAGCACCTACCAGAGCCTGCCGGCTACGGGCTTTAACGGCATAGCCGTGGCGCTGCTGGCGGTGAACAACCCCATCGCGGTGGTCTTTGCCGGCATATTCATGTCCATGCTGGACATTGTGGGCCTGCAGATGACCAACCTGACCGCCTACAACGAGTACATCACGGACGTGATCATCGCGGTGATCGTATACCTGGCGGCCTTCTCCCTGGTGATCAAGTCATGGCTGGCGGGCGGCCACCGGGCCAAACCGGCCCACCCGGCGGGCGGCGGCGCGGATGCGCCCGACCCGAACGCGATCCCGACGGATGCCCCGGGAGAGGTTCCGGCAGCCCCGGGAGAAGCCCCGGCGGAAGGAAAGGAGGCCCGGGAGAAATGACATTTCTCATCCGACAGACGCTGATCTATGCCGTGCCGCTGATGATCGTGGCGCTGGCGGGCGTTTTTGCCGAGCGCAGCGGCATTATCAATCTGGCTCTGGAAGGCATCATGATCTTCGGGGCGTTCGTGGGGGTGCTGTTTGTGCGTATCCTTCAGACCGCCGGGTGGTTCGACATCGCCAAGGAGGCGGAAAATTTCCTGGCCTTGCAGGGATATATGCTGCTGACCATGCTGGCGGCGGCGGCTATGGGGGCGGTGTTTTCCCTGCTGCTGTCCTTTGCGGCGGTGAACCTGAAAGCAGACCAGACCATCGGCGGAACGGCCCTGAACATGCTGGCTCCGGCGCTGGTGCTGTTTCTGATCCGCATCCTGGCCAACCAGAACACCCTCCAGCTGCTCTCCGGAGACGCCGCCAGCTGGTTTATGATCAAGAAGACCACCCTGGGCTTTGACAAATCCGCGGACCTGGGGTTTTTCGGGGAGACGTTCCTGCACAAGGTGTATCTGTCCACGTATGTGTGCATCCTGGTGTTTGTGATTTTGTCGGTGCTCCTGTACAAGACCCGGTTTGGCCTGCGGCTGCGTTCCTGCGGCGAGAACCCCCAGGCGGCGGATTCCCTGGGAATCAATGTGCGCCGGATGCGCTACGCGGGCGTAACCATCTCCGGTGCGCTGGCAGGCATGGGCGGGTTTGTGTACGCCTTGACCACCGCCAACTGCTCTGCCAACGGGGACGTGGCCGGTTTCGGCTTTTTGGCCCTGGCGGTGATGATCTTCGGCAACTGGAAACCTCTGAACGTGGCAGGGGCGGCGCTGCTGTTCGGCCTGTTCAAATGCATTGCCGCCTCCTACTCCAGCATCGACATTAACGGGGACGGGGTGTTCCTGCTGGCCAATTTGGGGATCAACGTGAACTTCTACCGGATGCTGCCGTACCTGATTACGCTGATCGTCCTGGCCTTCACCTCCAAGAACTCCCGGGCGCCCAAGGCGGAGGGGATACCCTACGACAAGAGCACCCGCTGACCGGGCGGGAGGGAAGATATGGAGGAGATCCTGGTAGTGGGCATTGCCGGCGGCTCCGGCAGCGGCAAGACCACCCTGACGGACACCTTGGTCCGCCGGTTTGGGGACCGGGTGAGCGTGGTGCACCACGACAACTATTACCGCGCCCACGACGACCTGACGCTGGAGGAGCGGGCCCGGCTGAACTATGACTGCCCGGAGGCCTTTGAGACGGAGCGGATGGCGGAACACCTGCGGCTGCTGCGCCAGGGGCGGACCGTCCACTGCCCGGTGTACGACTACCGTGTCCACAACCGGAGCCGGGAGACATTGTCCATCCAGCCCCGGCCGGTGATCCTGGTGGAGGGGATCCTGATCTTTGCCGAGCCGTCTCTGCTGGAGCTGATGGACATCAAGGTGTTCGTGGACACGGACGCGGATGTCCGCCTGGCCCGGCGGGTGTCACCGGCGTCATATCTTAATGCCATATAAACCTCTTTTCTCTTTTTACGAAGTGGCTTAATTGTTTGATGAGTGATTACATTTTCAGGCTCTGACGCATGTAC
>CALWYY010000153.1 GCA_944385885.1 uncultured Oscillospiraceae bacterium
TTGAAGTCCCCTACCATGTGGACATCATGGAGCGGCTGAACGGCATCGACCTGGACGCGGCCCGCAAGACCTCCGGCAACGGCTTCTATTATCTCATGGGGGACGTGGCCCGGCTGCACTCCGCCATTCTTTCCTACGCCCGGGATTTCATGATTGACCGGGGTTTCACCTATGTGGTGCCACCGTTCATGATTCACTCGGAAGTGGTCAACGGCGTGATGAGCTTTACGGAAATGGAAAACATGATGTACAAAATCGAGGGCGAGGATCTGTACCTCATCGGCACCTCGGAGCACTCCATGATCGGCAAGTTCATTGACACCATTCTGGAGGAGGACAAGCTGCCCATCACCCTGACCAGCTATTCCCCCTGCTTCCGCAAGGAAGTGGGCGCCCACGGCATTGAGGAGCGGGGCGTATACCGCATCCACCAGTTTGAGAAGCAGGAGATGATCGTCCTGTGCAAGCCGGAGGAAAGCATGGCGTGGTTCCGCCGCCTGTGGCAGAACACCGTGGACTTCTTCCGCACCCTGGACATCCCCGTGCGCACCCTGGAGTGCTGCTCCGGCGACCTGGCCGACCTGAAGGTGAAGAGCCTGGACGTGGAGGCCTGGAGCCCCCGACAGCAGAAGTACTTTGAGGTGGGTTCCTGCTCCAACCTGGGTGACGCCCAGGCCCGCCGGTTGCAGATTCGCGTCAAGGGCGAGAACGGTCAGAAGTACTTCGCCCACACCCTGAACAACACCGTGGTGGCGCCGCCCCGGATGCTTATCGCCTTTCTGGAAAACCACCTGCAGGCCGACGGCAGCGTGGACATTCCGGAAGCCTTGCGGCCCTATATGGGAGGCCAGGCGGCGCTGCAAAAGAAGTAATTTCCAAAGTATGGAAAAACCGCCCTGCGGGGCGGTTTTTCCATGCCTAATTCCGAAAGGGGCGGCGGCCGGAGGGCCCGGCGGTCAGACGGGGTAATCGGGACAGCGGTACCGCTCCCTGCCCCGGGTAGCCCGGCCATATTCCACGGCCTGGGCGGGGCAGAGATTGATGCAGGCCATGCATTGGACGCACCGGTCGCCCCAGACGGGGCGGCCGTCCCGCAGGCTTATATTCCGCTCCACGCACGCGTCCTGGCACTGGCCGCAGCCGGTGCAGCCGTCGGTGACGTGAAAGGGGTTGGCCCGGAGGAAAAAGCGATAGAACCCGGCATTTACCGGTCCGGATTTCAGCCGGTCCAGGGCCCCGGTCCGCCGGAGGGGAAAGCTCCGTCCGTCCCGGATACAAGCGGCGGCCTTATCCAGGGTGGGATGCGCCCGCCGGATGATCTGCCGCGCCTTCTCCATACTGGGGGCCTGGGACAGGACGATGTAATTGTTGGGCATAACCACCGGCATTACGCCCCGGTAGGAAAAGCCCTTTTCCCGGCACAGGGCCTCCAGGCGCGCTCCGGCGTCTCCGATATGGCCGCCGCAGGTGAGAAGGAAGTATGCCTCCCGGCTGCCGGAGAAGCTGCCGTGACGAATAAAGTCCTCAAACAAGCGGGGCATCTGCCAGCTGTAGGTAGGGGCGACAAAGATCCAGGGCTTATCCGAATATAGTTCCGCCGCCGCGCCGTCCCGGATAAAGCGGAACGAATCCATCAGCTCGTCCCCCAGCCGCTCCGCCAGCGCCTTGGCGCAGTACCGGCTGTTGCCGGTTCCGGTAAAATAGACGATCATATATAAAACCTCCCGGTATACAGATTTCCGCAAACCGCCCTGGGGGCGGGACCGGTTCCATGGGGAAAAGACGTCCCGAAACGCCGGATGGTTTCCGGCGGACGGGAAAAACTTCCGTCTGCCCGGGGCGCTCCGCCGAAGCGCCCCGGGCGGCTTGCCCGCAACAGCGGTCTGTGATACAATCCGGGGTGAGCGCCAAGGAAAAGCGGCGGAGGGAAGCCCGGCCCGGGGGAGGGGCCTCCGCCCGGCAGACCCTACTATAAATAATACCACAAGACCCGGCGGATGTACACCAGGCTTCCGGAGGGGAAAGAGGACAGACGATGGAAAAAGAGAGAAAGCCCGGCCTTGGAAAGCCGGCGGCTCCAACGGGGCATAGCCCCGGGGGCAAAAACGCGTCCCGGCAGCGGAGGGCAGGAAGATGACAGCCGTGGTAGCGGCTCTGATCTGGGAAGAGGGGCGGTTTTTGATCTGCCAGCGCCCGGCCCACAAGGCCCGGGGGCTGCTGTGGGAGTTTGTGGGCGGCAAGGTAGAGCCGGGGGAAACGGGAGAGCAGGCCCTGATCCGGGAGTGCCGGGAGGAGCTGGGCGTCACGGTGGCGGTGGGAGAGGTGTTTTTGGAGACGGTGCATGCGTATCCGGATCTGACCATACGCCTGACGCTGTACAGCGCCCGGATCGCGGAGGGGAGGCCGCGGGCTCTGGAGCACCGGCAGCTGCGCTGGATCACCCCGGAGGAGATCCCGGAGTACGCCTTCTGCCCGGCGGACCGGGAGATCCTGGAGAAGCTGCTTCGGGAGGAGAGACGCCTGTGAACGGACGGTACATAGCCTTTGACGTGGAGACGCCCAACTACGCCAACGACCGCATGAGCGCCATCGGCATCGCGGTGGTGGAGGATGGGAGGATCGCCCAGGAGTTTTACTCCCTGATCAACCCGGAGACATATTTTAACCGATTCCACATGGACCTGACGGGCATTACCCCGGAGCTGGTGGCAGATCAGCCGGCGTTTCCGGCTATCTGGGAGAAAATTGCGCCGCTTATGGACAGCGGTCTTTTGCTGGCGCACAACGCCCCTTTTGACCTGGGGGTCCTGGCCAAGTGCCTGCGGGCCTACGGCATCCGCTGGCGTTCCTCCGTGCGCTACGCCTGCACCTGCCAAATGAGCCGGCGGCTCCTCCCTGGGCTGGAGAACCACCGGCTGGGCACCCTATGCCAGTATCTGCATGTAGAACTGGATCACCACCACGCCGGCAGCGACAGCCGGGCCTGCGGGGAGATTTTCCTGCACTGCCTGCGCGCCGGAGGCGCGGTGGAGCCTTTTGTGCGCACATACGACTTGGAACGGGTCGGCGCGGCAGGGTCCGGAGCCCGGCGGCCCTGAGCGGCCGGGGCTGGAAAGCCGGTTCCGGAGAAGGCCCCCGCCCGGAGACGGGGCCAGGGCAACAGAACAGGCCGGCCCGGGGCGTTGCCCCAGGCCGGCCTCAATCCATTAGGGGGAAGAAGCCGGGAAAGGCGCCCGGCCCGGGGGCGGCTACAAATTCAAGCCCCGGTACCGGTTAAAGCAGGCGAAGATCTCCTGGAGCCTGGGCCGGGCCAGAAAAGGCGTGCCGGCCCGGTCCTCGCAGAGGGATTCCAGGCCCCGCCGCTGGATCAGCGCGTCCAGCTCCCCCGCCACCTGACGCAGGTCCCGCCGTCCGTCCAGGAGATGCCGCTGGGCGTAAATCAGGCAGTAGCCCAGGGCGGCGGACTGTTCCCCGTCGGCCAGCTGCTCCACGTACCGCAGATCCACGGTCTCCCGATTGACGGACACCCCGTCCCGGCCCAGCGCCTTGAGCTTCACCCGCTCGGCTCCCCGGAACTCCGGAGAGGGCCTGGGGCAGCGCCGGGACCCCGGCTCCTGCGCCGGCTCCAGGCCGGCCCCCTCCAGGGGGAAAGCCTCCGCCTCCCTCTTGGCCAGGACGGTGATGTCCCGGGGCACGTACCGGTCCATCTGTACGATGTGGTCGGCGGCGTGGAAGAACGCGCCGGAGCTGCCGGCGACCAGGACCGTGGATATGCCGCAGCGGTCGTAAAGGTCCCGTACCCGGTGGATAAACGGGGTGATGGGTTCCATATCCCGGTGGACGACCCGCTGCATCAGCTCGTCCCGCACCATGAAATTGGTGGCGCTGGTATCCTCGTCCATGAGCAGCAGGGCCGTCCCCGCCTCCAGGGCCTCGGCCACGTTGGCGGCCTGGGAGGTGCTGCCGCTGGCGTCCTCGGTGGAGAAGTGGGAGGTATCCTTGCCGTTGGGCAGGTTGTTGATGAACATGGAGATATCGGTGTCCCGGATGCTCCGGCCGTCCTCCGCCCGGATTTTCACGGCGGTGCCGTCGGTGATGACGTACTCCCGGCCGTCGCCGGAGACATGGTTATACACCCCCAGCTCCAGGGCCTTGAGAAGGGTGGACTTGCCGTGATAGCCGCCGCCCACGATAAGGGTGACGCCCCGGGGGATCCCCATGCCCCGGAGCGCGCCCCGGTGGGGCAGCTCCAGGGTCACCGCCAGTTCCGGCGGGGAACAGAAGGGCACGCCCCCCTTCAGGGGGAGGGCGGAGATACCGGAGGCCCGGGGCAGAAGACTCCCATCCGCCACAAAGGCGCACAGGCCCCGGGCAGCCAGCTCCCGGCGGATATACTGCTGGTCCTCCGCCAGGTCAGATACCGCCTGTAAGCGCCGGGGGTCCAGGTTTTTGTAAAACAGGGACGCCTGCACGCACCGGGGCAGCAGGTCAAACAGGATCTTCTCCAGCTCCCGGGCGTTGATGGTCCGCCCGTTGGCAGGGAAACCGACTTCCAGGCGCAGAAGGAGATCCCCGGTCCCGGGGTCCAGCCGGCAGGCCGTGCGTTCCAGAACCTCCTGGCCGCAGCGGCTCACGGCGATCAGGCCGCTGTGGCCGGAGCCTCTGGCCTGGTACGAAGCCTGCTCCGCCTGGCGCCCGAACCGGCGGGTCAGCTCATCCTGCAGGGCGATGCGCTGCGGGTCGGTCCGGTACAGGGCCGGAGGGAAGGCCGCCGTCCGTCCGCTTACCCGGACACTCAGCCGGGAGGGGGCGGCAAAGGGATCCCCCTGGACATGGTCGATGGACAGCACGTATCCCGGAAACTGGTACGCTCCTTTGGTGTCCTTGTAGGCGGGGTATCCCCTCCGGTCGATCCGGGCCAGCAGGTTTTGCAGATCCGTGGATGTGAGCATAACGTAATCCCTCCGGCGGTTTGACGGCTCCGCGCCGCAGCCGGCGGCGGGCCGGAAATCCCCGCCCGGGACGCCGGGCGGGCTGCTTTGACAATAGCCCATTTTTCCGGTCTTGTCAAAAGGTTTTCCCGCATTCCGGTCCGGACGGGCCGCGCCGGGGGGGAGGAGTCCGGGTTATAGGACCGCCCCGGGGCTAAAATGGAGCCGCAAGCAAGGGGGGACGACGATGAGCTGGCTTTTTGACTTGGACGGGGATGGAAAATGCGCGGATTGGGAGAGCCTTTTGGCTCTGGAGGTGCTGGGGGCTGGGCCGGACGATCCCCCCGACAGGGAGGGGAAACGGAAAACGCCGGCACAGGATCGCGCCCAGCTGGAGCGGGCCCGGCTGGCGCTGCGGGAGGCGCTGAAGCAGGAACAGCGGGCGCTGGAACGGGAGTGGAAGGCGCTGGAAGGCCATGGGTCAGAAGCCGCCCAGGCGCGGCGGGAGGCCGTGGAGGGGCGGCTGGCGGATACGAAGCGGCGCCTGGAAGAGATGGGCCTGTGACGCGGCGGGCCCTGGCCGGCGCGGCAAGCCCGGTCAGCTCAGCCGGCTGTACTCCTCCGGGGAGACGGGTTCCAGCCACTGGCTGGAACAGCCCTCTCCCGGCACCTCCAGAGCCAGGTGGGAGAACCAGCTGTCCGGGGCGGCCCCATGCCAGTGCTTAACCTCCGGGGGGATGATGACCACGTCCCCCGGACGGAGCTTTCGGGGCTCCTTGCCCCATTCCTGGAAAAAGCCCCGGCCGGCCACGCACAGAAGCATCTGTCCCCCGCCCCGGGTGGCATGATGGATATGCCAATGGTTGCGGCACCCTGGCTCAAAGGTCACGTTGTACACGCCCACCGGACCGGCTGCAAGCGGGTGCAGGTAGCTTTGGCCTGTAAAATACGGGGCAAAGCCTTCGTTGGGCGCCCCTATGGGGAATACCATCTCCCGCTGGTGCAGAGCCCGGCCATCCGCCCCGGCGTCCTCTGCCCAGACCTCCTTGGCCATACGGAAGGCCGCCCAGGCTTTGGGCCAGCCTACGTAAAACGCCGCGTGGGTCAGGATCTCCCCGATCTCCCGGCGGGTGATGCCGTTTTGCCGGGCGGCGGTCAGGTGGTATTGGAACGAGCTGTCTGTCAATCCCTGGGCCAGCAGGGCCACCACCGTTACCAGGGATCGGTCCCGCAGGGAGAGCTGGGACTCCCGGCTCCATACCTGGCCAAAAAGCACGTCGTCGTTCAGCTCCGCAAATTGGGGGGCGAAATCCCCCAGGGCATCCCGCCCGGCTGTCTGTCGGATTGCCATACAGATACCTCCTACATATATATCCGGGTATACGCCATAGGCCCGCCCGATCCGCCGCACCTTCCGAGACGGCCGCCGGGAGGCCGGGGCCCGGCCCCCGCGGCCCCGTTATGCCAGATACTGATGGAAAAACCGGGCCATTTCGTGGAACGGGATGATATCGGTCCGGTCATATAGGTCGGTGTGGACCACGCCGGGGAGAAGAAGCAGTTCTTTGTTGCCGGGGCAGGGATTGCCCTTCCCCATAGCCGCAAAGGCGTCCCGGCTGAAGTAGCAGGAATGGGCCAGCTCCCCGTGGATCAGCAGTACGGCGCTGCGAATCTCGCGGCTGTACTGCAAGAGAGGCATGTTGAGAAAAGAGAGGGAAGAGGTCACATTCC
Source organism: uncultured Oscillospiraceae bacterium (assembly GCA_944385885.1). Taxonomy (GTDB): domain Bacteria; phylum Bacillota; class Clostridia; order Oscillospirales; family Oscillospiraceae; genus Apopatocola. The sequence goes on from CALWYY010000153.1 coordinate 6,663, forward strand.
AGCCGCCGTTGGAATTGAGGGAGCGGGGGTGATATCCCCGGCTGGTTTTGTAGTAGTCAAAGTACTCCCTCATAAAAGACGGCGCGTCCTCCGGCAGGGGGTCCGCCACACCGCCGGCCCGGGCAGGAATCCCGGCCCGGTAATCCGCCGTCCGTTGGGCGCTCAGGGCTTTCCGCTTGGCGTACCGGGCCGGTTCGCTGTCTTCCGCGTCAAAGTACCCGTTGGCGGTGACCCGGGTCATGTCGTACATCGTGGAGGCCACCGTGGCCCGGATCCGGGTGTCCGCCGCCGCGGCGTTCAGGGCCATGCCGCCCCAGCCGCAGATGCCGATAATGCCGAGCCTCTCCGGGTCTGCCTCGTCCTGCACGGACAGGAAATCCACCGCCGCCTGGAAGTCCTCGGTGTTGATATCCGGCGAGGCCACATACCGGGGGCTCCCGCCGCTCTCCCCGGTAAACGAGGGGTCAAAGGCGATGGTCAGGAAGCCCCGCTCTGCCATAGCCTGGGCGTACAGGCCGGAGGCTTGCTCCTTTACCGCCCCAAAAGGACCGCAGACCGCCAAGGCGGGCCATTTCCCCCGCCCGCCTTCCGGCGTGTACAGGTCGGCGGCCAGGACGATGCCGTAGCGGTTGCGGAACGTGACCTTGCGATGGCCGATTTTGGGGTTCCGGGGAAAGGTCTTGTCCCACTCCTGGGTCAGTGGCAGAAGCTCTTCCATACCGCACCCTCCTTATCCAATGGTTGTGTATCCCGGGCAAAGCTCTCCGCCAACAAATCCGGCCCGCCGCCCCTCCGGGGGCAGGCGGAGAGAGCCCGTATGTTCTTGCCTATATCCATAGCCGTTCCTCCTTGCAGGGCTGCTGCGAAAATCCCGGGCACAGGGGCGTCCCCCCGCGCCAGACCCATTGTAGCACCCGCGGAAAAGGATAACAAATACCTATAAAGAATATCCAGCTATGCTTGAAACCTATACTTTTCCCGTGGTATGATGGGCTGGCGGGAGGTGATTTGGATGGAATTGCGGGTGCTGCAATACTTTCTTGCGGTAGCCAGGGAGCAAAACATCTCGGCGGCGGCTCAATCCCTGCATTTGACGCAGCCCACCCTATCCAGGCAGCTCCGGGACCTGGAGGAGGAGCTGGGCAAACCGCTGATGGTTCGCGGGAGCCGGAAGATTGCCCTGACGGAGGACGGCCTGCTGCTGCGCCGGCGGGCGGAGGAGATCCTGGATCTGGTGGGCCGGACGGAGAAGGAGGTCCGGCGCTCCGATGAGGCGGTCAGCGGGGACATCTACATCGGCACCGGGGAGACCGATGGAATGCGGCAAATTGCCAGGACGGCAAACCGGCTCCGGGAGCGCTGTCCGGGCATCCGGTTCCACATTGTCAGCGGGGATGCGGAGGACGTATGCGAGCGTCTGGACAAGGGCCTGCTGGATTTCGGCATGCTTCTGGGCGACATAGATAAGGCGAAGTACCGGTATATGGAGCTGCCCATGCGTGATACCTGGGGCGTTTTGATGCGGCGGGACAGCCCCCTGGCGGCAAAGGAGGCCGTCTCGCCCCGGGACCTGTGGGATAAGCCGCTGATCCTGTCCCGGCAGGTGGACAACAAAAGCGACCTGTACCGCTGGCTTCGGAGGGACCCTTCGGAGCTGGACACCGTTGCCACGTACAACCTGATCTACAACGCCTCTCTAATGGTGGATGAGGGGATGGGCTATGCCTTTACCCTGGACAAGCTGGTCAATACCACCGGCGGCAGACTCTGCTTCCGGCCGCTGACGCCCCGGTTGGAATTGGGGATGTACCTGGTGTGGAAGAAGTCGCGGGTCCTTTCCCGGGCGGCGGAGCCGTTTTTGGAGAGCCTGCGAGACCAGGTGGCGGCGTATGAACCGGCCGGCTCCGGGGAGGGCGGGCCGGGGGGCCGCCCTCCGGGATAATCCCGCCAACGCGGATGCCGGCCCCGTGGTGAGGCCTTCCCCAACGGCGCCCGGCGCTTCCGTTTATCCGGAAGCGCCGGGCGTATTTTTGCGCCCTGGGGTTCCGGGGGCGTCCGGACAGCGGCGGGGCCCGCTGCGTGACCTTATCACAGAAGGCGGCGGGAGGATCGGATATACTTGCGCCAGACAAAGGAAAGGAGCTGACCGGCATGGGGGCAACGGAGATGAACAAGGAACAGTTTCAGCGGAGCATAGCGGGCAACCGGCCCGTTCTGGTGGAGTTTTGGGCGCCCTGGTGCGGCTACTGCCGCCGGCTGGGACCCGCTTATGAAAAAATCGCCCAGGAGTACGGCGACCGCCTTATAGCGGCGAAGGTCAATGTCGATGAGGAGGGACAGCTGGCCGAGGCAGAGGGAGTGGAGACGATTCCCACTCTGATTCTGTACCGGGACGGGAAGGCCCTGGACACCGTGGTGAACCCGGACTCCAAGGCGGCCATAGACCGGTTCATTCAAAAGGCGCTGACAGTGTAAGGAGGGGATTCGGATGGGGCAGTCCCATATCTATGATATGATCGTGATCGGTGGGGGGCCGGGAGGCTACACGGCGGCGCTGTACGCCGCCCGGGCGGGCCTGGACGTCCTGGTGCTGGAAAAGCTCTCAGCGGGCGGGCAGATGGCTCTGACCGGAGAGATCGACAACTACCCGGGGTATGAAAACGGGATCGACGGCTTCACCCTGGGGGAGAGGATGCAGCGGCAGGCCGAGCGGTTCGGCGCCAGGACGGAGTATGCCCAGGTGGAGCGGGCGGATCTGGTCTCATCCCCCAAGGTGCTGGAGACCAGCGAGGGCCCCTATTATGGCAAAACCGTGGTATTGGCCACGGGGGCCGGGCACCGGGAGCTGGGTGTGGAGAACGAGGAGGCGCTGACCGGACGGGGCGTGGCCTACTGCGCCGCCTGCGACGGGATGCGCTATAAGGGCAGGACGGTGGTTGTGGTGGGCGGCGGCAATTCCGCAGTCGCCGACGCGCTGGCCCTGAGCCGCATCGCCCGCAAGGTGATCCTGGTGCACCGCCGGGACACGCTCCGGGCCTCCAAAGTGTACCATGAGCCGCTGAGGAAGGCGGGAAACATCGCGTTTTGCTGGAACAAGACCGTCACCGAACTGCTGCATGAGCAAACGGTCACCGGCGTCCGGCTGAAGGACGTGAACACCGGGGAGGAGACGGTGGTTGCCTGCGACGGGGTCTTTATCAGTGTAGGGAGAAAACCGGCCACGGAGCTGGTCCAGGGCCAGCTGGAACTGGACCGCAGCGGGTACATTGCGGCCGATGAGACCACAAGAACCAGCCTTCCTGGGGTCTATGCGGTGGGGGATGTGCGCACGAAACTGGTGCGCCAGGTGGTAACGGCGGTAGCGGACGGGGCTGCGGCGGTCCACATGGCGGAGGAATATCTGGCAGGAGGTGTGTGAAATGAAAGAGCGGCTGAAACGATGGCTGCGCCCGGCCCTGTTTGCCTTGGGCGGCGCGCTGGTGGGATTGGGATACTATTTCCTGGTGGGCTGCCCCACGGGGGCCTGCGCCATTACCTCCAACCCCTTTGCTTCCATGGCATACATGGGCCTGATGGGCTGGCTGTTATCCGGCGTATTGGGATCGGGATGCGGGAGCCGGTGTAGCCGGTAAGAGGCGCGATGGCACAAAACCCCGCCGCAGGGACCGTTGGCCTGCGGCGGGGTTTTGCCGTGCGGACGCCGGAGGGCGCCGTCAGCCGGCCGGGGCGAGGGGACGGCCTGGAGGGCGCATTGTCAGCCGGGGCTGTTTATGGTATGCTGGGAAAATCCAGCAAGGAGGTGCTCCCATGCCCCTTTACATCGTGCGAAATGACATCACCGCCATGAAGGTGGATGCCGTGGTTAACGCAGCCAACGAGAGCCTGCTGGGCGGCGGAGGCGTGGACGGCGCCATCCACCGGGCCGCCGGGCCGGGGCTGCTCAGAAAGTGCCGCACCCTGGGCGGCTGCAAACCGGGGCAGGCCAAGATCACCAGGGGATACCGCCTGCCCGCCCGGTACATAATCCATACCGTGGGCCCTGTCTGGCGGGGCGGCGGCCAGGGAGAGCGGGAGGTCCTGGTCTCCGTCTACCGGTCTTGCCTGACGCTGGCCCTGGCCAAAAACTGCCAGACCGTGGCATTCCCGCTGATTTCCTCCGGGGTGTTCGGGTATCCCAAAGACCTGGCCCTGAAGGTGGCGGTGGATACCATCGGGGATTTTTTGCTTTGCCATGACATGACGGTTTACCTGGTAATTTTCGACCAGGCGGCCTACGCCATCGGCGGAAAGCTCTTTGCCGACATTGCGGCCTATATTGACGATTGCTACGTGGCACAGCACACGGATCCAAGGGAATACCAGCTCCGCCGGGCCGGGCTCTGTGACGCCGCGAAGCCCTGGCCCAGTGAGCCGCAGGCGCTGGCGCCCTCCTGCGTGGCGGCGTCTGAGAGCCTGAACGAGGTCCTGGACCGGCTGGACGAAAGCTTTTCCCAAATGCTGCTGCGGAAAATCGACGAGGCCGGTTTGACCGACGCCCAGTGCTATACAAAGGCCAACATTGACCGCAAGCTGTTTTCCAAGATCCGCTCGGACGTGCACTATAAGCCCTCCAAGCCCACGGCCATGGCGTTTGCCGTGGCTCTGGAGCTGCCCCTGGAGGAGGCGCGGAAGCTGTTGGAGAAGGCCGGATTTGCCTTTTCCCACGCCAGCAAGTTCGACATCATTGTGGAATACTTTATCGCCCATGGCAACTACAACATTTTTGAGATCAACGAGGCCCTATTTGCCTTCGACCAGAGCCTGCTGGGCAGCTGAGCCGGAAATGGGAGGCCTCGCCCCGGGGCGGTATGCGGAAGCCGGTCCGGGGAGGCCGGCACGGCGGGAGGGGCCGGGTGCGGCGGCTTCCGGGAGCGCATGCGCGGGGCCCGGCCTCGCGCCGGGCCGACAGGAATACCGAAGGGGAAAAGACCATAAAAACGGAGGGAACAGGGGTGCAGGATTGCTATGTGGGGGACATCGGGGATTACGGAAAGTACGGCCTGCTGCGGGCTGTGGCCGCGTCCGGGCTTGCGCTGGCGGTTAACTGGTATCGGGTTGCGCCCAAAAACTGCCCCGGCAAACGGGACGATGGGAGATACGTCCGGTACCTGGACAAGCCGGAAGAATACAGGGGGTATGATCCGGCGCTGTTCGACTGCCTGGCGGGCATTGTCAAGCAAGACCGGTCCATCCGGGCGCTGGAGGCGAGCGGTATTCTCAAAGGGCCGTTTTTTGGAGAGCCTCTGGCCAGAGCCGGCCGGCAAGCGTGGCATAAAACAGCGCTCCTGAAGACGGCCGGTGCGGATGTGGTTTTTCTTGACCCGGATAATGGGCTGGAGACGGTCTGCATGCACAACCGGGGTACCGCCACAGAAAAGCATGTCGCCTGGCAGGAGATAAAGGACTATTATGACCGGGGCCAGAGTGTGATCCTGTACCAGCACCGCCCGCAAAGGGTGAAAAAAGAACAATGCATCCGAAAAGTCCTCGCCGTCCAAAACGATTTTTTAAAGGCAGAGGGCATCCTGCTGCTGGAATATCCCCGCTACACAAACCGGTACTATTTTTTCTTCTTTCATCCGGCGCGGCATGCCCGGCTGGAAGCGGCGTACCGGACCGTGGCACAGGCGTGGAAAGGCCTGTGCCGCCCGGTGGAACTTTGACTTTGTCGCCTGCCAAGCGACCAACTGGCGAAAGCGCCCCTCTATACTGTGCCCGTAAGCCAAACAATACGGAACAGGGGGGCAATCCACATGAAAAACAATTTGACGGAACTGGTATTCATCTTGGACCGCAGCGGTTCCATGCAGGGGCTGGAGGGCGACACCATCGGCGGCTTCAACTCCATGCTGGAAAAGCAAAAAGGGGAGCCGGGAGAGGCCTTCGTCTCCACGGTCCTTTTTGACAGCGCCACGGAGGTGCTCCACGACCGGGTGCCAGTGGGGAAGGTCAGGCCCATCACCCGCAAGGAGTATTGCGCCCGGGGCTGTACCGCCCTGCTGGACGCCATCGGCGGGGCAGTCCACCACATCGGGAATATCCACAAGTACGCCCGGCCGGAGGACGTGCCGGAGCACACGGTCTTTGTCATCACCACCGACGGCATGGAGAATGCCAGCCATCGCTATTCCGCCCAGCAGGTCCGGGAGATGATCCAGCGGCAAAAAGAGGAATACGGCTGGGAGTTTCTCTTCCTGGGGGCGAACATCGACGCGGTGGGGACGGCGGGCCATCTGGGCATAGCCCCCGACCGAGCGGTAAATTACCACAGCGACAGCGTGGGCACCAGGCTCAACTATGAGGTGGTGGGCCAGGCGGTGGCCGCCGTTCGGGGCAGCGCGCCCCTGGATGCGCGCTGGAAGGATGCCATCGAGGAGGATTTCCGGAAGCGGAAGAAGGACTGATGCAAAAACCGCCCGGAGCTTCGGATTTATCCAAAGCTCCGGGCGGTTTTATCCAGACTCCCCGGTTGGGCGGAGGCGTTTCGGCGCACGCCTTTGCCGGAACGGCAGCGCCGGCCTCTGCCGCTGGGGCCTGCCGGCTCCAGCCATCCCAAGGGGACGGGGCAGAGCCCGGCCGGCGGGGAAACGGCCGGAGGGGTCCCGTTACGGCGACGCACGGCGGGCCCCGCCTGGGGGTTCGACCGTGCCCGGGCCAACGCCTGCCCCTCCCGCCGCCGTCAAGGGCGGCCGGGCTTGCCGGGGGCTTCGGGGGCCCAGATCTTTCGGTAAAAGGCCCGGGCGGCTTCCAGCTCCCGCCCGTCCGGGTGGCCTTTGGCGATGCCGCCCACCAGCCGGAAAGGGCCAAAGGTGTCGTAGCCCTTGCAGCCGTATTCACCCAGTACCGGGCAATTCTTTTCCCGGGCAATCCGCCGGATGGCCGCGGTGTAACCGGGGCGGCGTGCGCCGTAGGTAAAGACAAAAAACACGGCCTTTCCCTCCGGCAGCCGCTGCCGGGCGCATTGGAGCACCTTCTCCTGAAACTTCCCGTAATAGATGCCGGAGGCGAAGCCCACGCAGTCATACTCCTCCAACCGGACAGCCTGGTGACCGGTCACGTCCACCAGCGTAAGCCCGCCTTCCCGGGCCATGGCCTCCAGAACTTTCCGGGTGTTCCCGTGGTGACGGGAGTAGTAAAAGACGGCGGCTTTCATCGGGCATCCCTCCCTTGGACCGCGTCCTCGTCCAACGCCTCTATAAGAAAGGTCACCGGACGGAACCCGTCGTTGCAGGAGAGCATGGCGGACCGGGGGTTTTTCATCCAGCCGTCATAGAAGTTCTCTCCGCCGTGGCTCAGAGCCAAAACAAAGGGCGAGAGGGTATCCCAGGCGCTCTGGCAGAAGCCATCCGGCTTCTCCCAGCCGTTGGCGAGAAAGACCTGCCCCACCTCCATGCCGCAGGCGTGGTCTATGGGGTTTTCGTACCGGGGGTTCACTTAGATAAAGATACCACATCAATCCCACGCTGACTTTTGCTCAACCGATACAGCCGGAGGGCTGAATAACAAGAAAAGGCGGTATGCGCCCCGTGGAGGGGTAGCGTACCGCCTTTTCTTGTGGGGGTTTCCAAAGGGGGCAACGCCCCCATTTGGCACACGACTTTGCGAAGCAAAGTGTAGTGTGTTATA
>CALWYY010000154.1 GCA_944385885.1 uncultured Oscillospiraceae bacterium
TCAGCGGAGACCGGCTCCAGGCGGTGCATATGCTGCCGGGGTACACCCACAGCATCATCAATCTCTCCCAGACGGAGGACCTGGTCACCGTAATGTGGGCCAGCGAGCCCTTTGACCCGGCCCGGCCCGATACCTACGCCCAGCCGGTGTGACGCCGGCTATCAGGCGCCCGCCGTCGCAGGTTGCCGGCGGAACTTTTGGTAAGAAAGAAGACCCTGTATGCTATCTCTGTTTTTATTCATGCTCCTGCTTTCCTCCGGCAGCGTCCTGCTGACGGCCTACCGGGGGAGGAAATACGAGGAATCGGTCCCCCTGACGGCCTTTGCCGCCATGGAGGTCGTGTTTCTGGCGGGTCTGGCCGGCCGCCTGCGGCTGGGGGTATACCTGCTGTGCGCCCTGGGCGCGGCCGCGTACGCCCTGGCCCTCCGGCGGGTGGCCCGGAACCGGGCCTGGAAAGCCTTCGCCCGGGACACCTTTACCCCCGGGTTCTTCCTCTTCTGGGGGCTGCTGGCACTTTATGCCGTGTGCGTCTGCGGGCACGTGGCCCGGCACGTGGATGAGTTCTCCTTCTGGGCCGTCAGCGTCAAGCATATGTGGGTCACCGACCAGTTCCACTCCCTCTCCTATTCGGCCTTCCCGGAGTATCCCCCAGGGATGCAGATCTTTGAGTTTATCCTGTTGGTCCTCCGGGGAGAGCCCTTCTCCGAATGGAGGATGCTGTTTGCCTACACGGCCTTTACCTTTGCCGTGGCCCTGCCCTTCCTGAAGGGCCTGCGCTGGCGGGAGCCGGAGAAGATCCTGCTGGCCGGCGCCCTTATCTTCTGCTCCGGGGCGGTGTTTTTTGATACTGCCCTGGACACGCTGGTGGTAGACCTGGCCCTGGCCTGCGTGTTCGCCTTTGCCATGGCCACGGCCATATCGGGCGCTTTTCCCGGGGATGGCCCAGCCCCGGATCGGGATCGCCTGTGGTTCCTGGCCAACGTGGCCCTGGCCGCCAACGCCATGGTGCTCATCAAGCAATCCGGGGCGTTTCTCGCCATCCTGGCCCTGCTGGCCTTTGCGGCCGGTGCCTGGCGGAAGGGCCCCGCCGGCGGCGGGCGGCGGAAGCTGCCCGGGAAAGCCGCCCTGGCCGCTTTCGGCGGGGCCTGCCTGCTGCCGGTGAGCAGCCGCCTGCTCTGGCAGGCCCTGTACCGGAGCGTGAGCACTCCTCCGGATTTCGATCTGACCGGCTATAATTGGGGAGAATTTTTCCGGATCCTGTTTTTGGGGCAGGACGGGGGATATCGGACCGCCGTCTGCCAAAATTTCTTTCGCTATTTACTGGAGGAGCCGGTCTCTTTCGGGTTCTTCCAGCTGACCTACTGCCAGCTGCTCATCCTGCTGGCCGCCGGGGTCCTGCTGCTGTACGGGGCGTACCGGAGGGAGGGCCGGCGGCTTTCCCTGGGCGGGATGGGCGTGCTGTTTGCCGGCAGTGCGGCATACATTTTGGGCCTGCTGTCCTCCTATATGTACACTTTCTCCCAGGAGGAGGGGATGGCCTTGGCCAGCATAAACCGGTATCTCAGCACCTATTACGCCGGGATCTTTTTGACCGGTGTGTTCCTGTTTCTGGCTCTGGCCGCCCGGACGCGCCGGCGCCGTGCCCAGGTGGGCGCGGTGTTTTTGCTGCTGCTGTGCCTGCCCGCCTATTCCCCGGTGGCCCGTACCCTGAGCCGCGTCAACACCACCCTCTCCATCCAGGACCGGGAACCTTATCAGGAGCTGTACCAGCAGATCCTGGACGATCCGTTGGCCGATGGCACGGAGGACACCGTGCTGCTGATCCATCGGGAGGGATACCCCAATATCCCCCTGAACCACTTCGGGTACCTGCTCTACCCGGATTACACGGTGCCCTGGGAGTGCAGCTACGGCAGCCAGCTTCTCTTTGAAGGGGATACCTACACCCAGCTTTTGGACTCCCAGGCGTTTTTGCAGCGGGTATATGGCCTGGAGGCGGATTACATCGCCATTGACTACGTGGACGAGGATTTTATCGCCCAATACGCCTCGCTGTTTGATTCCCCCCTGGCCAACGGCCAGGTCTACCGCGTCTCTTCCGACCCCGCCCAGGGGCCGCCCTTTACACGCGTCGCCGCAGAATAGGAGGTGCTGCGCCATGTCCCGGCTGAAACTCATGACCATCGTCGGCACCCGGCCGGAGATCATCCGGCTGTCGGCCGTGATCAAAAAATGCGACCGCTATTTTGACCAGATCCTGGTGCATACCGGCCAGAACTACGACTATGAGCTCAACCAGGTGTTTTTTGAGGACTTAGGCCTGCGGGCGCCGGATTTCTACCTGGACGCCGCGGGGGCGGACCTGGGGGAGACCATGGGGAACATCCTGGCCAGGAGCTATGCGCTGATGGCGGAGCAGCGGCCGGACGCCCTGCTGGTCCTGGGAGATACCAACTCCTGTCTGAGCGCCATTTCCGCCAAGCGGCTGCACATCCCCATCTTCCACATGGAGGCGGGCAACCGCTGCAAGGACGAGTGCCTGCCGGAGGAGACCAACCGGCGGATTGTGGACATCATCTCCGATGTGAACCTGGCCTACTCCGAGCACGCCCGGCGCTATCTCCACGAGTGCGGCCTGCCCAAGGAGCGGGTGTTCGTCACCGGCTCCCCTATGGCGGAGGTGCTCCACGCCAATCTGGCCAAGATCGAAGCCTCCGACATCCACCGGCGGCTGGGCCTGGAGAAGGGGAGGTACATCCTGCTCTCCGCCCACCGGGAGGAGAATATCGACACGGAGAAAAACTTTTTCTCCCTGATGAACGCGGTGAACGCCCTGGCCCAGCGGTACGATCTGCCGATCCTGTACTCCTGCCACCCCCGCAGCGCCAAGTATATCCAACAGCGGGGCTTCATTTTCGACCCCCGGGTACGGCAGCACAAGCCCCTGGGGTTTCTCGACTACAACAGTTTGCAGATGAACGCCTTCTGTGTAGTCTCCGACAGCGGGACGCTGCCCGAGGAGTCCAGCTTTTTCCTCTCGGTGGGGCATCCCTTCCCGGCGGTGTGCATCCGCACCTCCACCGAGCGTCCCGAGGCCCTGGACAAGGGGGATTTCATCCTGGCGGGCATCACCACCCAGCAGGTGCTCCAGGCGGTGGAGACGGCGGTGGCCATGCACCAGGAGGGGGACTGCGGACTGCCGGTACCGGACTATGTGGAGGAGAACGTCTCCACGAAAGTGGTGAAGATCATCCAGAGCTATACCGGCGTGGTCAATAAGATGGTGTGGAGGAAGGAATGAGGGCCTTACAGGCAAACGGCGGGGGATCCGGAGGGCCGGATGAGATTCCCCCGGGAAAGCCCTTTTTTCGAGGAAAGACGCCGGCAAACCCGGAGACACCGAGGGCGGCTTTCGGCAGAAAGGAAGCTTCATGAAAATACTGTACCTTGACGTGGTCTGTAAACAGGGCAGCACTGGAAAAATCGTATACGATCTCTACGCCCAGAGCCGGGCGGACGGCCATACGGCCGCCGTCTGCTACGGCCGGGGGCCCGTGGTGGCGGAAGAAAACATTTTTAAGTTTGGGCTGGATTGGGAGACCCGGTTCCATGCCCTGATGACCCGGCTCACCGGCTGGACAGGCTGCTTTTCTCCGGTTTCCACCCGGCGGCTGATCCGGTTTATGGAAGCCTTCCGCCCGGACGTGGTACACATCCACGAGTTGCACGCTTACTTTGTCAGCCTAAAGCCCCTGCTGCGGTATCTGGCGGAGCGCCGTATCCCCGTGGTGCACACCCTCCACTGCGAGTTCAGCTATACCGGCAAATGCGGCCACTCCTATGAATGCCAGCGCTGGAAGTCGGGCTGCGGGGCCTGCCCGCATCTGCGGGATTACCCCAAGACGTTGTGGTTTGACCGCACCGCCGCTATGTGGGCGGAGAAGAAACGGCTGTTCTCCGCGCTGGACAAGCTGGTTGTCACAGTGCCCTCCCGCTGGCTGGCGGACCGGGCCAGGCAGTCCTTCCTGGGGACCCGGGAGGTCTGTGTGGTGCACAACGGCATCGACACCGCTCATATCTTTCATCCCCAGTCCTGCGGCCATCTCCGGGAGAAATACCATATCAAGCCGGAGGAAAAAGTGGTGCTGGCGGTTGCCCCAGACCTGATGAGCCCGCAGAAGGGAGGCCGCTGGGTGCTGAAGCTGGCCCAGGAAATGCGGCAGGAGAACATCCGCTTCGTGCTGGTGGGAGTGTCTAACCTTTCGGAAGCATTTCCACCCCATGTGACAGCGGTGGGCTTGATCCGCGATCAGGAAGAACTGGCTGCCCACTACTCTTTGGCGGATTGCTTTGTCATTTGCAGCGAGCGGGAGACGTTCTCCATGACCTGTGCGGAAGCCTTTTGCTGCGGCACGCCGGTGGCGGGCTTTACCGCCGGCGGGGCCGTAGAGACCGTGCCGCCGCCCTGGGGCCGTTTTTGCTCCTATGGGGATGTGGCCCGGCTGGCGGAGCTGGTGCGGGAGACCCTGGCCCGTACGCCGGACCCGGAAAACGCCGCCGCCCGGGGCCGGGCGCTGTACGACAAGAACGTGATGTACCGCGCCTACCGGGACATCTATGAGAGCCTGCTGGGGGACGGCCGCTTATGAAGATCGCCCATGTTGGTCTGGCCTCCTATTATACGGAGGGGATGACCTACCAGGATAACCAGCTGGCGGAGCAGAACGTCCGGGACGGGCACGAAGTCCTTTATATCTCCAACGCCGCCAAATATGAAAACGGCGGCGTTGTGGAGACCGGCTATCAGGACCTTATGACGCCCGGCGGCGTCCGGCTGGTCCGCCTGCCCTATGTCCGCGTGCTCAACCGTTTTGTGTCGGGGAAGCTGCGCCGGGTGACCGGCCTCTACCCGCTGCTGGCGGATTTCGCCCCCGACGTGATCCTCTCCCACGACCTGTGCTACTGGTCGGTGCGGGACGTGCTCCGCTACAAGAAGGATCACCCGCGGGTGAAGCTCTACGCCGATACCCATACGGCGGCCTGCAACAGCGGCACAAACTGGCTGTCCCTGCACATCCTGCACCGGATGTTTTACCGGGCCTTGGTCCAAAAGGCGCTGCCATATCTGGACGGATACTTCTACGTGGGCGCGGGGGAAAAGGCCTTCTCCCGGGAGAACTACCGCGTCCCGGAATCCCGGATGGAGTTTTTCCCCCTGGGCGGCACGGTGTTCTCCGGCGAAGCCTATGAGGAAAAGCGGGCTCGCCGGCGGGCGGAGCTGGGCCTCGGGCCGGAGGACCTGCTGCTGATACACTCCGGGAAGCTGGACCCGGGCAAGCGGACGGAAGAGCTGCTGGACGCCTTCGCGGCCGCTGGGGCGCCGGAGCTGCGGCTTTTGGTTTTAGGCTCCATCCCGCCGGGCCGGGAAGCGGCCCTGCTGCCGCGGATGCAGGCGGACCCCCGGGTGATATACCTGGGCTGGAAGCCGGCGGAGGAGCTGCTGGAGTATCTGTGCGCCGGCGACCTGTACTGCCAGCCGGGGAGCGTATCCGCCACGCTGCAGAACGCCCTGTGCTGCGGCTGCCCGGCGATGGCCTATCCCCATGAGGAGTACCGGGATGGGCTGGACTGGGGACAGTTTCTCTGGGTCCGTACTCGGGAGGATATGCGCGCCGCCATAGAGGAGGCGGCCCGGGAGCCCGGGAGCCTGGCCCCCCTGCGCCAGCGGGCCCTGGCCTGCGCCCGGGAGCTGCTGGATTACCGGGTCCTGGCCGCCCGCCTTTACCGGTAACGATCGATTATAGAGAACGGAGCGTATCATTATGCAGAAGATCACGGTCATTGGGACCGGCTACGTGGGACTGATCGCCGGCCTTGGTTTTGTCAAATGGGGCAACGAGGTGGTTTGCCTGGACGTGGTCCCGGAGAAGATCCGGAAGCTGCAGCAGGGGATCTGCCCCATTTACGAGCCCGGCGCGGAAGTGCAGCTCTCCGACGGCCTTGCCAGCGGGCGGCTGCGCTTTACCTGCGACGCAAAGGAAGCGGTGGAGCACGGGGATCTGATCTTCCTGGCGGTGGGCACGCCGGAGGCGCCGGACGGAAGCGCCGATTTGAAATACGTGTACCGGGCCGCGGACGAGATCGCCGATTATATGCAAAGCTACAAGCTGGTGGTGGACAAATCCACGGTGCCGGTGGGCACGGCGCGCGCGCTGAAGGAACACATGGCCCGGCGCCTGGCCCAGCTGGGAAAGGATATCCCCTTTGACGTGGCCTCCAACCCGGAGTTCCTGCGGGAGGGCCGGGCGGTGGGGGACTTCAACAACCCCGACCGCATCGTGCTGGGCGTGTTCAGCGAAGAAGCGGAAAAGCGGCTGAGGGCCCTCTACAAGGTGTTCTCCCGGTCCAACAAGCCCATTGTGGTCACCTCCCCGGAGACCGCGGAGATGATCAAGTATGCCTCCAACGCCTTCCTGGCCACCAAGATCACGTTTATCAACGAGATTGCCAACCTCTGCGAGCAGGTGGGGGCCAACGCCCTGGAGGTGGCGGCGGCCATGGGGAAGGACGGGCGCATCGGCCCGAAATTCCTCCACCCCGGCCCGGGCTACGGCGGCAGCTGCTTTCCCAAGGACACCAAAGCCTTGGCGGACACCGGCGTGAAATATAACGCCCCGCTGACGGTGGTGGAGAGCGTCATCGCCGCCAACCAGCGGCAGAAAGAGCGGGCGGCCCGGAAGATCCTGGATTATTACCCGGAGGGGGCGACGGTCTCTTTCCTGGGCCTGTCCTTCAAGCCGGAGACGGACGACATCCGGGAATCTCCGGCCGTCGCCATCGCCCGGGAGCTGCTGGATAGCGGCCGGTTCACCCTGCGGCTCTACGACCCCAAGGCCATGGAAAACGCCCGGGCGGAGCTGGGCGAGAACCCGCGGCTGGTGTGGTGCTCCTCCATGGCGGAAACCCTTGAAGGGGCCGGGGCCATTGTGATCGCCACGGAGTGGAGCGAGTTCCGGTCCATTGATTTCCGGCGGCTCCCCCCCGACACGGTCCTTTTTGACCTGCGCAACATCTACTACAAAGAGGACGTGGTGGCCGCCGGCATGAAGTACTACGGCACAGGCATCTGTTGAACCCCGTTTGAAAACAGGCGAGGAGGGCCCCACATGAAAACCATCGGGATCATATCCTACCAGACGCCCCACCGGAAAACCGAGCAAATGGTGCTGAATCTGGCGGAGCGCTATCATTTGACTGTATACGGGCTTCCCTTCGTGCCCCGGCCGCCGCGCCGTGTCCTGTTCCAGCACCGGCCGGACCAGGCCCAGGCGGCGGACCCCGCCGAGCTGTGCGCCGCGGTGGGCGCGGACTATGTCCCCCTGGAGTCGGACACGCAGATCGATAACGGCTGCGATATCTACTTGGCGGCCGCGGGAAAGCTTCTTTCCGGGGAATGCCTGAGGGGAAAGCGGGTATTGAACGCCCATCCGGGGATCATTCCCGCCGTGCGCGGCCTGGACGCCTTCAAATGGGCCATATACGACGGCCAGCCCGTGGGCGTAACGCTTCATTTCATTGACGAACGCATCGATGAGGGGACGGTCGTCTCCGTCATACAGACGCCGGTATTTTCCAACGATACCCTCTCGTCCTTTGCCAAGAGGCATTATGAGCGGGAGATCTGGCAGCTGTGCCATTTTGAGCACTTTCTCGCCCACGGCCGCAACCCCTTTTCGGACGCCCCCCGGGGAGAGAGCCGGCGGAGGATGAAGCGGGAGCTGGAGGAAACGCTGGAAGAACGGTTCCTTACCTACAAGAAGCTTTATGCACAGGGGAGATAATATGGAATTCATTGACTTGAAAGCACAGTACCGTGCGCTGAAATCTGAGATCGACGCCAACATCCAGGCGGTGCTGGACGCCGGCCAGTTTATCGGCGGGGCCTACGTGGAGGCGCTGGAGGAAAAACTGGCGGCCTATGTGGGCCGGAAGCACTGCATCGCCTGCGGCAACGGCACCGACGCCCTTCAGGCGGCCTACATGGCCCTGGGCGTGGGGGCGGGGGACGCGGTGTTCTGCCCGGACGTCACCTTCATCTCTTCCGTGGAGCCGGCCTATATGCTGGGCGCTGTCCCGGTGTTCTGCGACATCTCCCCGGACAGCTATAACCTGGACCCCGCCAGCCTGGAACGGCAGGTCCGGGCCGTCCTGGCCGAGGGCCGCCTCACGCCCAAGGCGGTGGTGGCCGTGGACTTCCTGGGCAATCCCTGCGACTATGACGCCATAGAGGCGGTCTGCGAGAAATACGGCCTGCTCCTTTTGGAGGACGCCGCCCAGAGCACGGGCGCCTCCTACAAGGGCCGGATGTGCGGTTCCTTCGGGATCGTCTCCACCACCTCCTTCTTCCCGGCCAAGACGCTGGGCTGCTACGGGGACGGCGGCGCCATCTTTACCGACGACGACCTTCTGGCGGCGTGGATGCGCTCCATCTGCGTGCATGGCAAGGGCCCGGGCGGCAAGTACGACAACGTCCGGGTGGGGTTCAACTCCCGGCTGGACAACCTCCAGGCCGCGATCCTCCTGCCCAAGTTAGACGCCCTGGCCCGGCATGAGATCCGGGACCGCCAGGCCGCCGCCCAGCGTTACGCGGCGGGCCTGTCCGGCGCGTTCCCTCTCCCGCCGGTCCCGGCCCAGGGCCAGCACAGCTGGTATCAATACACGCTCCTGGCGGAGGACTCCGGCCAGCGGGAGCGGATCATCCGGCGCCTGGATGAGGAGGGGATCCCCACCAACATCTACTACCCCACCCCCCAGCATGCGCTGCCCGTATTCCGGGGGCTCGCCTCCTACGGCGAGACCTTCCCCCACGCCACGGATTACTGCAGCCGAACCTTTTCCATTCCCATGCATCCTTATTTAGATGAGACCCAGCAGGAGAAGGTCATCCGGGCCTTGCGGGAGGCCCTCTGAAACCCTCTTCCCCTGCGGAACCACCCGTTAAAGGAGAAACGACCATGAAATACGCTCTTATCGGCTGCGGCCGCATTTCCGTCAACCATATCCGGGCGGCTCTGAACAACCGGCTGGAGATCGCCGCGGTTTGCGACCTGCTGCCGGAAAAAATGGAGGCCCTGCTGGCCGGCTTCGGGTTGGAAAAGGACGGCTCCATCCGCCGGTACACGGATTACCGGCAGCTGCTCCGGGAGACCGAAGGCCTGGCCCTGGCCAGCATCGCCACGGAGAGCGGCTCTCACGCGGAGATCGCCCTGGCCTGCATCGACGCCGGGGTCCACGTGATCATCGAAAAGCCCATGGCCATGGCCATGGCCGACGCCGACGAGATCCTCCGCCGGGGCCGCCGGCAGGGGGTGAAGGTCTGCGCCTGCCACCAGAACCGGTTCAACCCGGCGGTGCAGGAGACCCGCAAGGCCCTGGAGGCCGGGCGGTTCGGCCGCCTGTCCCACGGCTCGGTGCATGTGCGCTGGAGCCGGGACCGGAATTACTACGCCCAGGCCCCCTGGCGGGGCACCTGGGCTCAGGACGGCGGGTGCCTTATGAACCAGTGCATCCACGGCATCGACCTGCTGCGCTGGATGATGGGGGACGAGGTGGAGCAGGTCTACGGCGCCTCCCGGCGGCAATTTCACGACTACATCCAGGGGGAGGACGTGGGCCTGGCCGTGGTCCAGTTCAAAAACGGGGCCATAGGCACGGTGGAGGGCTCGGTGAACGTCTACCCCCGGAACCTGGAGGAGACCCTGTACCTGTTCGGAGAACGGGGGACGGTGAAGATCGGCGGCACCTCCACCAACAACATCGACGTATGGCAGTTCGCCGACGAGACCGGGGCGGACGAGGCCCGGCGGGGCCTGCGGGAGGCCACCAGCAACGTCTACGGCAACGGCCATACCAGCCTCTTTGCCGACATGATGGAGGCCATTGAGACCGGCCGCGAGCCGTACGTGGACGGCCGGGCCGGACGCAACGCCCTGGAGCTGGTCCTGGCTATCTACAAAAGCTGCCGCACCGGCCTACCGGTGCGCCTGCCCCTGGAGGGCTTTGCCAGCACCGATATGGCCGGGACGTTCTGACCGGCGGCGGAGCGGGAAAGGATGAAAGACATGGATCGTAGTATTTTGCCGCGGCGCTGGGCCCCCGCCTGGGACCGGCTGCGGCAGCGGCTGAGGGCCTGGGACGCCTATATCGGGCCGCGCCATCTGGGCCTGCTGTGGCTGGAGGCGGCGCTGTATAAATTCGCCCTGGACGCCATGTACGTCTGGGCCGCCAGCCCCATGTACAGCTACGCCGGGCTGGAGTATGAGCCCAGCTTTGTGCGCTACTGCGCGGCCAGCCTGATGTATCTGGCCCTGTTCTGGGCCCTGCCCAAAGGCGAGAGGGACGCGGCGGCGTTTCTGCTGCATCTGCAGTTCCTCTTCACCGCGGCCCCCATGCTGACCTTCTTCGCCCTGGGGGGCGGCAGCGGCCGGTACATGCTTATGGTGTTTGTCTGCCTGCTGGCGCAGACCTGGGTGGTCCGCCGTTCCGGCCGGAACCGGGCGCCGGTGACCATTACCGGGGTCCGGAATTACGTCACGGTGGCCCTGGGAGTGCTGCTGGTCTTCACTCTGGCCATCCCGGTGCTCTACAACGGGTTTGAAGGGTTGAAAGCCTTTGATTTTGTCTATATCTATACCATGCGGGCCACGGCCTCCTATCCCCCGGGGTTTACTTACCTGCTGAGCTGGATGACCTCCGCCATTTTACCCTTTGCCCTGCTGATGTTTCTGGAGAGGAAACGGTACGGCCTGGCCCTGCTGTGCCTGGCGTGCCAGCTCCTGTTCTATATGGAGACGGGACAGAAGTTCTCCTTGCTGGTTCTGGCGCCGGTGCTGGCTGTCTACCTGCTGTCTAAGACCGGCCATCTGCTCAAGCTTATGTACGCCGGGTTCATCCTGCTGTGCCTGGTGTGTGTGCTGGCCTACCAGCTGGATATGAACTCCAGCCGGCTGGGGATGTATCTCAATTCCATCGCCTCGGTGCGGGCCATCTTCCACCCGGCGGATAACAAATTCAACTATTATGAGTGCTTCTCCCTGCTGCCCAAGGCCTTTTTCAGCGAGGGGCTTATCGGGCAGATGTTCTCCCTGAGCTATCCCTACGCCGGATCCCTGGGCCAGGTGAGCTTTGCCTATACCGGCGGCACCTTCCTGTCCGCCAACCTGAACACCGGCTATCTGGGGGACGCCTACGCCCAGATGGGGTTTGTGGGGATGCTGCTTATGTCCCTGCTGCTGGGGTGGATCCTCCGGGGCGTGGGCGTCTACACCAAGAAAGGGAGGTTCTGCGTGGGAACGGCCCTATTTTCCCTGTATATGATTACGCTCAACGATGGGGCGCTGTTCACCACCCTGTTCACCGGGGGGATGCTGCTGTCCTTCTTGCTGCTGTTCATTTATTTTGATAACCAAACGGAGGAGTGTGACCATGGAATACAGCGTCTATGACCTGCTTCGGATCCTTCTGAAGCGGTGGTATATCATCCTCCTGGCCATGCTGGCGGCGGGGGCGGCGGCCTATTTTCTGTCCTCGGCCTCCCGGGAATACGTCCAGGAATCCTATGACCAGCTTACCCAGGCCCCCCCGGCCCAGGAGGCCGGGTTTGGGGACCGGAACGCCGCGTACCAGTGCCAGTACACCCTGCTGGACTACTCCACCTATCTGGATGCCGCCCGGAACAAGAACCGGTTCCTGGACGAGTTCTCCCAGGCCTACCTGGGAGAGTCGGAAGGGCAGGAGGCAGACGTGCAGGAAGACGGAGAGAGCGGGACGGCCGGGCTGGTTTCCGTGGAGTCTATGGCGGCCACGGCCTACGCCCAGGCCCAGGAGGATTTTTCCCATCTGCTCACCAGCGCGGAGGTGCTGCGCGCCGTCCAGACCGCCATAGACGATTTTGGGTATCTTGAGCCCTCCGTGACGGCCGGCGCCTACACTACCGATGCCCTGACCGTGTCCGGCCATCTGGAGGTGGACGTCTCCCCCAGCGGGCTTTTGACCATGACGGTGAAGGGTCTGAGCCGGGACGTGTCCGCTCAGATAATCACGTCGTACCTGGATTGCCTGGCGGAGCTTGGCCAGTCCCTGTACTCCATGGAGATCCGCTCCCAGGAGGTGCTGAATCAGTTTTCCGCCGACACGGAGCCGACGCCGGAGTCCGTGATCCTGGCCCAAACAACGATGAAGGAGCCGGACGAGCCGATGTCCCTGGTTCGCACCGTGGTTACGGCCGCCCTGTATTCCTTTGTCTTTGCCTGCTTTGCCGTGCTGCTTTTCACCTTCCTCCGGGACAGCCGGCGGGCGGGGAAGGATGCCGGGAATTCCTCACGCTGAGATGCGCTTCTTCCGGAAATCGGCGGGCCGCGTCACCAAGGATTTTCTCGTCAGCATCCTCTCCTCGGTGGTATACACCTTTGCCCGCCAGATCATAGTCTTTCCTCTGCTGGCCTACCGGCTGACGGAGGATACCTACGGCACCCTTTTAACGGTTATTGGGCTGGCCAATGTCTGCACCGCCCTGCTGGGCAGCTGCCTGAACAACCTCCGCCTGATCCGGAACAGCCTCTATCAGGACCGGGAGCTGGCCGGGGACTTCAACATCCTGAGCGCCGCGGGCTGCGCCGTGTCCCTGGTATTTGCCGCGGTGCTGTGGCGGATGTTCCGCTGCAGCGGCACCACGGCCCTGCTGCTGGCCCTGTGGCTGCCGGTGTCCAACCTGTACCAGTACGCCCTGGTCTTTTTCCGGCTGAAGCTGGATTTCCGGCGGACTTTCCTGGCCAATGTGCTGGTCAGCCTGGCCAGCGCCGCCGGGGCCCTGGCCTTTGCCACAGAGGAGCTGTGGCCGCTGGTCTTCCTGCTGGGGGACGCGGCGGGGCTGGTATATACCGCTATCGTAACGCCCTTTCTCCGGGAGCCCTTCCGGCACACGCCCCTGCTGGGGGAAAGCGTCCGGATGCTGGCGGCCATTATGCTCTCTGGCCTGGTGGGCAACCTGCTTTTGTACGCCGACCGGATGATTATCTACCCCATCCTGGGCCCGGAGAGCGTGTCCTATTACTCCACCGCCTCCTTCTTCGGCAAAAGCGCCGGGGTGGTCCTGACCCCCATCGCCGGCGTGCTGCTCAGCTATTTCGCCCAGCGGGATTTCCGGCCCTCCCGGCGCCTGTTTTTCCAAATCAACGGGCTGTCCCTGGGCTGCCTGGCGGTGTTTTTCCTGTTTTGCTGGCTGCTGGCGCCTTGGTTTACCCGGCTTTTATACCCCCTGCTGTACGACGGAGCCGCCCCCTATATCCTGCTGGCCAACCTGGGGGCCATCCTGTCCATCGCCGGGAACATGGCCCAGCCCATGATCCTGCGCTGCTGCCACCCCCGCTGGCTGCTGTGGGTGCAGCTCCTCTACGGAGGCAGTTATCTTCTCTCGGCTGTGGCGCTGATGCCCCAATGGGGGCTCTACGGCTTCTGCTGGGCCTCTATTCTATCCAATGGCCTGCGCCTTCTGGCCCTGTACGCCTTAGGTTACTGGAAATTCCCCCACTATTCGGAATAAAGGAGCTCATATGAACCAGACAAACCGACCCTATCAGCGATGCACCAACTGTGTCATGGATACCACGGACCGGGCCATCACCTTTGATGAGAAGGGCGTGTGCGATTTCTGCCGGGATTTCTACGCCCACATCCTCCCGGGCTGGCAGGCAAAGAAAAACGACCCGGACCTGCTGCGCCGGACGGGGGAGGCGATCCGTTCCGCCGCAAAGCCCGGCGGGTACGACTGCATCATCGGCATGAGCGGCGGGGTGGACAGTTCCTACCTCTGCTACGTAGCCAAAGAGCTCATGGGGCTCCGGCCCCTGGTTTACAGCGTGGACACCGGCTGGAACCTGCCGCTGGCGGATGAGAACATCCGCCGGGTGGTGGACGCCCTGGGTCTGGACCTATACACGGAGACCGTGGACTGGGAAGAGATGAAGGACCTGCAGATCGCCTTTCTCCGCTCCCAGGTGCCCTACCAGGACCTGCCCCAGGACCACGCCATTTTCGCCGGCCTATACAACCAGGCGGTGAGCCGGGGCATCCGCTACGTTCTCACCGGAGCCAACAGCGCCACGGAATGTATACGTCCCCCGGTGGAGTGGGTGTACCAGAACGATCTGCGCCTGATCCGGGACATACACCGCCGCTTCGGCACCCGTCCCCTGAAAACCTTTCCCACCTGCAGCCTCTTGAAATTCCGGCTCTACTACCCCCTGTTCAAGGGCATGCGCCGGGTGGCCCCCCTGGATATGCTGGACTATGACAAAGAGGAGGCCAAGCGTTTTCTGCAGGAGCGGTTCGGCTGGCAGCCCTACGACAACAAGCACTACGAAAATGTATTCACCCGCTTTTACGAGGGCTACTATCTGCCCCACAAATTTGGGTACGACAAACGCAAATGCTACTTCTCCAACGAGATCCTGGCGGGCACCATGACCCGGGACCAGGCGCTGGCGGCGCTGGAGGAGCCGGGCTACGACGAAGGGCAGATCCAGGCGGACCTGGAGTATATCGCCGGGAAACTGGGCCTCGCCCCGGCGGAGTTCCAAGCCCTGATGGAGGGAGAGAACCGGACGTTCCGGGACTACCGCAACAGCTGGGGCCTGATCCGGATGGGCACCGTGGTGCTGCGGGCGCTGGGGATAGAGAAGAAGAAGTTCCGCTGATATCCCCGCCGCAGCCGGGGATATGGGGGCGGGGCCGGAAAGGCCCCGCCCATACGCTTTGCACAGGAGGACTCCGCCATGCTCCGTTTCCTATGGCTCCGTATACTGAAAGCCGCCGGAGGCCTGGTTCTGTTTGCCTTTGGGGTATATCTGACCATACAGGCGTCCATCGGGGTCTCCCCCTGGGACGCGCTCACCCTGGGCATCGCCGGACGGGCGGGGCTGTCCTACGGCAATGTTTCGGTGGCCATCGCCCTGGCGGTGCTGGCGGCGGATGCCCTGCTGGGGGAGCCCATCGGGCTGGGCACGATCCTGGACGCGGTGCTGGTGGGCAAGTCAGTGGACCTGTTCACCTGGCTGGCGCCGGTGCCGGAGGCGGCGGGGTTCTGGCCAGGGCTGCTGCTGTTGGCCCTGGGGCTGCTGCTCATGGCGGCGGGCCAGTGGATCTACATGTCCGCCGGGCTGTGCTGCGGTCCCCGGGACAGCCTGCTGGTGGCCTTGGGCCGGCGCCTGCCCCGGCTGCCCATCGGCCTGGTGGCCAACGCCCTGCAGGCGTTGGTATGCGCGGCGGGCTGGCTCCTGGGCGGCCCGGTGGGCCTGGGCACCCTGCTGTCTGTATTCGGGATCGGCGCGGCTATGCAGCTGGTTTTTGCCCTGGTGCGGTTTGAGCCCCGCCAGGTGCGTCATGAGAGCCTGAAAGACCTATGGGCCGCCCCCGGCCGGCGCTCCCGGCCGGCGGGGACCCGCTGATGGAAAGGAGGCCGGGAAAATGACCCGTACCGACAGGCGCCGGGCCGCCATTCCGGCGGAGGAATATGCGGCCCGGTATGTGGACGTGCCCCGGTTTCTGGCCTGCTGCCGGGCCTGTCCCCATTTTGGGGCCAATTGGAGCTGTCCGCCTTTGGCGGCAGAGCCCCCGGCCGTCTGGAGCCGGTACCGGTATCTGGAGATCACAGGGTTGGCCGTCTACCCCGGCGGACAGGCCGGAGATCCGGCCGCGTTCCTGGCGCCCTACCAGGCCCGGCTTCTGGATGAGCTCATGGCCCGGGAACGGCGGGTCCCGGGCAGCCTCTGCCTGGCTCCGGGCCGCTGCAGCCGGTGCCGCTCCTGCGCCCGGGCGCAGGGGGCGCCCTGCCGGTCCCCGCATCTGCTGCGCCCCAGCCTGGAGGCCCTGGGGGCCGACGTGGGCCAGACCGCAAAGGACCTGCTGGGCCTGCCGCTGCTGTGGGCCCGGGACGGGATGTTCCCGGAGTACTTCCTTCTGGTGGGAGGACTCCTTCTGCCGGACGGCCCGCCGCCGGAGAGGGCGGGCCTCTGACGTTTGCTGCCGGGCCAGGGCCGGAGGCGGGCCGCCGTCAGTGAGGGTACCGCCGCCGGAGACAAAAGCGCCGCCGGGACCACACGGTCCCGGCGGCGCTTTACCGTCCTTCCGGCCCCGGCGCGCCCTCCGGCCGCCGGATCTGACGGATCTGTTTTTCGAATTTCCGTCGCTCTCCCATGACCTCCCGGCCGCAGCCCAGGCACCGGAGCCGGAAATCCGCCCCCGTGCGCAGGACCTGCCACCGGTCGCATCCGCAGGGGTGCTTTTTTTTCATGGTGAGCACGTCTCCCGTCTGTATATCCATTATACTTTGCCTCGTTTCCGGGAAGAATTTTCCCATGGGGGTGAGAAAGATGAACCAGCACATCACGGCCCGGTTCGACAGCGGCGACCAGATAAACACCGCCCTGTGGAACCTCCGGCGGGCCGGCGCCGTCTGCCACACAGGGACGTTGCCCTACGCCCCTTCGGCAAGCAGCGCCACACTCCATCTCATGGTCCGGGGCACGGACGCCAGTCTGGCCCGGACCATCATCCGCCAGTCCGGCGGCAGGGTACAGGGCGCCTGAGGCCGGGAAGAAAGAGCCGGGTCCGGCTCTTTCTTTTTGCCCATAGGGCCATTAACGCCCTCTCCCGGGCCGGCAGCGCCCCCGGCTACCGGGCGGAGTCGTTTTGAATCTTCTCCCAGTAGGCCCGGGCGGCCTGTTCGGTTTTGTTGTCCCCGTACTCGTAATACCGGGTGTCCTTCAGCCCGTCGGGGAGGTACTGCTGGGCCACCCAGTGGCCGGGATAGTTGTGCGGGTATTTGTATCCCTGTTCCCGCTCAAAGCCCGTGCCGTCGGCGTGGACGTTCTGCAGTTCCCGGGGCACGTCCCCCGCCTTTCCGGCCCGCACGTCCCGGATGGCCCCGTCGATGGCGCGGACCACGGAATTGGATTTGGGGGCGGTCGCCAGCAGGATGCAGGCCTGGGCCAGGGGCAGGCGCCCCTCCGGCAGGCCCAGCTGCAGGGCCGAATCCACACAGGCCTTCACAATGCTGGCCGCCTGTGGGTAGGCCAGGCCGATGTCCTCGCTGGCGGAGCACAGGATCCGCCGGCAGGCCCCGGGCAGATCCCCCGCCTCCAGCAGCCGGGCCAGGTAGTGCAGCGCTGCGTCCGGATCCGAGCCGCGCAGGGATTTCATCAGCGCCGAGACCGTGTCGAAGTGCTGGTCCCCCTCCCGGTCGTAGCGCATAGCGCTGCGCTGGGTCACCTCCCGGGCGTCCCGCTCCGTAAGAAGGGCCTTTCCCTCCCGGCGGGGGGCGGCGGCAAACAGCAGCTCCACCGCGTTGAGGGCCTTGCGCACATCCCCGCCGCAACCCTGGGCCACCAAAGGTACCACCGCCGGCTCCGTTACCGGCTCCACCCCCTCCCGCTGGCCCAGAAGCCGGATGGCCCGCTCTACCGCCGGTTCCACCTCCCGGGCCGGCACGGCCTTGAACTCAAACACCGTGGCCCGGGAGAGGATGGCGTTGTATACGTAGAAATACGGGTTCTCCGTGGTGGAGGCGATGAGCGTGATGGCTCCGCTCTCCATGAATTCCAGCAGGCTCTGCTGCTGTTTGCGGTTGAAATATTGGATCTCATCCAGATACAGCAGCACGCCGTTGGGGGCCAGGAGCGTATCCAGCTCCCCGATGATGTCCCGGATGTCCGACAGGCTGGCCGTGGTGGCGTTGAGCTTTCGCAGCGCCCGGTTGGTCCGCTGGGCGATGATGCGGGCCACGGTGGTCTTGCCGGTACCGGAGGGGCCGTAAAAGATCATGTTGGGGATCTGCCCGCTTTCGATGATCCGCCGGAGCAGGCCGTCGGGCCCCAGGATATGCCCCTGGCCCACCACGTCGTCCAGCTCCTCCGGCCGCAGCAAATCGGCCAGGGGCCGGTAGGTTTTCTCCGGCACCGCAATCCCTCCCCCTGTGGTTATAGGGCAATTATAGTCGGTTTTCTCCCCCGTGGCAACACGGAATGTTGTCACAGGCCGTCGAAGTGTGGTAAAATCCACGGGAGGTGATGCGCGTATGCGGACAGCAGAGCAGATCCAGGGCATACTTCAGGCCCTGGAGGCAGAATACCCCCTGGCGGAATGTACCCTGGAGGAGACGGATCCCTGGCGGCTGCTGGTGCAGGTGCGCCTGGCCGCCCAGTGCACCGATGCCCGGGTGAACCTGGTAACCCCGGCCCTGTTCAGCCGGTACCCCACCTGCCAGGCCATGGCGGAGGCAGAGCCGGAGGACGTGGAGGAGTACATACGTTCCTGCGGTTTCTTTCACGGCAAAGCCCGGGACATCGTCCTCCAGGCCCGGATGCTGACGGAAACTTTTGCCGGCCGGGTACCGGACACCATGGAGGAGCTTTTGACCCTCCCCGGCGTGGGCCGCAAGAGCGCCAACCTCATCCTGGGAGACGTGTACCACGTCCCCGGCTCCGTGGTGGTGGACACCCACTGCATCCGCCTTTCCAACCGCATGGGGCTGGTGGACAATCAAAAAGACCCCGTGCGGATCGAACGGGCCCTGCGGCAGCTGCTGCCGCCGGAGAGCTCCAACGATTTCTGCCACCGGCTGGTGCTCCATGGCCGCGCCGTCTGTACCGCCCGGAACCCCGCCTGCGGCCGCTGCTGCTGCGCCCCCTTCTGCCAGACCATGGTCCCCTGACCGGTCTTTGGGCTTTTCGCATGAACCGAGGCCGTCCCCCATACAATAGACCAGCGGCGGAAGGCCCGCCGGCCCGGAGGGGCGCCAGCCCCGCTGGGGACGGCCTTCCCGCCCCCGCACACAACGGGCGGGAGTCCATTTTCCGGGGGGATCGGACATGTCTGTATACGATAGCTGGCTATACCATTTCCTGGCGGGCACGCTCAACGACGTGGCTTGGCTGTACGTGTTCCTGCCCGGCGTCTTTGCGGGCGGGCTGTACTTTACAATCGGGACCAGGGCCGTGCAGTTCCGGCACTTTGGCTACGCCATGAAACACACGGCAGGCCGCCTGTTCCGGCCCCAGCGGGCCGGGGAGGGGGCCGTCACCCCCCTGCAGGCGGTCACCACCGCCCTGGCGGCCACCGTGGGCACCGGCAATATCGTGGGCACCTGTCAGGCCATCGCCATGGGCGGGTACGGGGCGGTGTTCTGGCTTTGGGCCGCCGCCCTGCTGGGGATGGTCATTAAATACGCCGAGATCACCCTGGCGGTACGGTTCCGGCAGCGGAACCGGCAGGGGGAGTGGGTGGGCGGGCCCATGTATTACATCTCCCGTGGCCTGGGAAACAGGGGGAAGTTCCTGGCCGTTGCGTTCTGCGTACTGGCGGTCCTGTCCTCCTTCGGCAGCGGCAACATGGCCCAGGCAAACTCCATCGCCGGATCGGTGGCCGACGCCGCCGCCGTCTTTTTTCCTGGCTTCCAGGGCGGCAGGGCGCTAAAGTGGACGGTGGGCCTTGTCCTGACGGGCCTGACGGGCCTGGTGCTCTTCGGCGGCGTCCGGCGGATCGGGGCGGTAACGGAAAAGCTCATCCCCTTTATGAGCACCCTGTACATCCTCTTTACAATGTCGGTGATCCTGGGGAACCTGTCCTGCCTGGGGGAAGCCCTCCGGAAAATATTTGTGGGGGCCCTGGCGCCCCGGGCCGTCTTGGGGGCCGCCTCGGGCATCACCCTCCGGCAGGCGGTGATCTGGGGCCTGCGGCGCAGTGCCTTTTCCAATGAAGCCGGCCTGGGCTCCGCCTCTATCGCTCACGCCGCCGCCCAGTGCGACGGCCCGGTACAGCAGGGCCTCTACGGCATCTTTGAGGTGTTTATGGACACCCTGGTGATCTGCACCCTCACAGCCCTGGCCGTCATTGTAAGCG
Organism: uncultured Oscillospiraceae bacterium; assembly: GCA_944385885.1. Lineage (GTDB taxonomy): Bacteria > Bacillota > Clostridia > Oscillospirales > Oscillospiraceae > Apopatocola. The sequence continues at coordinate 19,954 of CALWYY010000154.1, forward strand.
GCGTGGATATCCCCTTCGGATTCAAGGCCGGCAGCGCCCTGCTCACCGCCGCCTTTGCCACCGTGTGGGGCAGCCGGTTCTCGGCCCTGTTTATCGCCCTGTCCCTGATGCTCTTCGCCTATTCCACCATCCTGGGCTGGTCTTTGTACGGCACCCGCTGCGTCCAGTACCTGTGGGGCGTAAAGGCCGCCCGGCCCTACCAGGTGCTGTTTCTGGGGTTTGTGCTCCTGGGGTCCGTGTCCTCGGCAGACTTTGTATGGGACATCGCCGATACCTGCAACGGCCTGACGGCCATCCCCAATCTGGCGGCGCTGTTTGCCCTGAGTCCCGTGGTGTTCCGGCTGACCGGGCGGTTTTTCTCCCCTCCCGGCCGGCAGGGCCGGGCGCGGGTAGAGACCGCCTCCTGAATGAAAAGCCCGGCCGGGCGGCGGCACGGCGCATGGCCCCGCTGTTCCGCGCCTTTCCCAGAAAAAGGGCATCCCCATGGCTTGGCCATGGGGATGCCCTTTTTCCCTTGCCGCCCGCCGGGGGCGCGGCTCCTATTTCCGTCAGTTCTTGTCCCGCCTCTTCCAGGACAGCAGGAAAAAGTACCCGGCCGCCAGCAGCAGGATGAGCCCGCCGATGAGAAGGCCGATCTTCCGGCCAGGCCCCTCCTGGACGGACCCCTCCTGGACGGATCCCTCCTGGGTATCCGCTCCATCTTCCGCCTCCGGCACGGCCGTATCGGAGGGGCTAAGCCGGATGCTCCCGGCCTCCAGCCGATGGGCCGCCGTCGGTACCGCCCCGCCGGTGCTGACGGCAGCACGGGCGGATACGCTGGCAACGGATGCCACCGCCAGCACTGCCAGCAGAACCGCTGCCGCTTTTTGAAACCGTCTCATATCTTTCCCCTCCTTGGCATACCCCGGCCGCCTGTTTCCCCGTTGCGGCGGATTCCAGGTACCGGCGCGTTCCTGTGGTATTACTACTGTACCATAAACCCAGAAAAAAACCAGCTCCATTCGACACTTTTCCGGTTTTTTTGAAAAAGCCCCGTTTCTCCCGGCTGTCGGGGAGACAGCCGGGAAAAAAGCATCCGCGGGGGCGCGTCCCCGCGGATGCTCGCTTATTTCTCTTGGATTCCGCCGCTGCTGTGCTTGCAATAGCTTCTCACGAACCGTGACTCACCCTTCTCCCCATCCTGTTTATCCAATTCCTCCTTCTTCCCCCGGAGGCAGCGATGCGTCTGGGTTCAGGTGCTTATGTTGCCGTATATGTTTTCGTTGGCGTCAGGTCGGCGGCACCGCAACTTGTGATTCACTTCTCTGGTTCCACTGGCGCCTAGTCAGACGTGCTCCCGTTTTCTCCACCCCCTGTTCCCTCTGGCGTCGGCGACGGGGGGTCCGAGACGTTTCCTCCACCTTCATCACCTGGCGTCGGCGTCGGCGACGGCATCCCCGATGGTGACCCTGCGGGAGGCCCTGATATCACTGGCGTTGCCCCCGACGTCGGCGTTGGCGTCGGCGTCGGCATCGGCGTTGGCGTCGGCGTCGGCGTTGGCGTTGGTCTAGGGGTACTACCGCCAGACGGGGGGTTCGGCTTATTATCGTCCTCTGCCGCATCTCCCTCACCAGCATTTTCTTCGTCGGCAGAAATATTCACAACCGCATTAACATAAATTATTTCGCCATCTATATTGAGCACCACGAGGACATTGCCTTCCTCGTCCAGCGTAACAGGCAGCGTGCCGGGCGCGACAGTCCCGTTTTCATCGGCAGGATAAAACCCGTCAATTTCCTCGGAGAATTCACAATAGGAAAAATAATATACGACGTCCTCTTCGGGAGAATAGAAGAAGAGCCCCTCAACGCCATCCAACGGCTCAAAGCCCTCCGGAACCAGCACGCCGCCGTCCGGTTCCACGGGAGTGCCAACGCCGGCATTTTCATCCGCCGTCTGCACAGGGCCCTGCACGCCATCCATGATCTGGATGGAATACAACGGATTGCCCTGTTCATCGTTGCCCGTCTGGGTAATCTGGGCAGGAAAGAACCCGGCGCTCACATCCTCCGGTTCCCCGGACGCTGAAAAAACGCTCCTCACGCCATAAACGCGAAGCTGTACGCTTCCTGTGGTGTCGGTGAAAGCAAAGACGCGATTTTCTACGCCGGGGATGATAACTTCCGTATAAAAATCGGGGAGTTCCACATCGTCCGGGAGATCGGTCAGCGTAAACACAGGTTCCTCAGCCACATCTCCGGCAGTCGGGCTCACCTGTTCTGCCGTAGGGACGGGAGAAGCCGGCTCATCCGTCTGGGCCGCTTTTGGAACGCAGCCGGCAAACATGGCCACAGCGGTAATAACCGCGATGGCAAAACTTATGACTGATCTCTTCATATTTGCACCCCCCTAATCCTTTCATGCTTACCTCTTCATAGCGCCCTTGGTTTTAAAACGCAGATTGCATTGCCGCGACAGGTTTTTATCGTTATATAACAGCCGCGGGAAAAAAGAAACAAAATCTTTTGTGCGGCTACTATATTTTATTGCTCCATAGCAAATGACCGGTTTTGTGGCTGAAATGGATATTTCTGTCCCGTCATGCAGCCGCGTTAGGCGATCCTTCCCCCGTTTTCCTTGGAGACTGCATTATAAAAAGCCCGCCCGTCGTTTGCGGGGCCATTTTTGCGTGCAGCATATGCCGCCGGAACGGCCTTTTTACACGGCGCTATTTGCCGCACCGCCATAAGAGCTTGCAAAGAGGGTGGCGGCTGGCGTTTTCTGCGGGGCGGCGGACGGCGGGAGAGGCTCCGGCTGGCAGCAGCGGGCATGGAAAAAGCGCCAAGCCTTTCGACGCAGACCCATAGCGAAGTAATTATGTAGGATACGGTGTAGCCCTGAAAATGAGGGCTACACCGTGTTCTGCTTTATGCAGAAATTCCGAACTGCTGCGGGTTTCGGCGTATCTCCTCCA